>CALGJU010000080.1 GCA_937928685.1 uncultured Granulosicoccaceae bacterium | reverse complement strand
GGACCCGGAGTCCATGGCGGGTTATATTGTGCAAGTTCGACCTCACCCAGGAGGGTCAGGTTGGCATCACTCACCGCCTCCCTGAGCTTTTCCTTTTTCTTAATGACGGTAGCTTCTCGGGCGTAGCCGGAGAACTTCATCGCGGCCATTGTTCTCCCGGATATCACTCTTACAATTACGGCGGGATTGTTAGGCTGTGGCAGTGTATCTATCGTATATTCTTCAGGCATGCTGAAACGCACGACATGACTATTCTGCTCTGTATCGCTGCTTTCTGTAGAAGCTGGCGCGGTAGAGACAGGTGCTGTCATTGCGATTTTTTCTGCCGAACTAATGGCTTGCTTTTTATCCGATTGAGATACTGGAGCCGTCATGGCAATTTTATCCGATGCGCGGTTATTGCCAAAAATGTAGTCCGCTAAAATTCGGAAGCCGTCGCCGGCCGCCTGTTTTCGATTTCCCGTCACAGTCGTTTCAGCAACAAGCTGTGACTTGTATTCCCGAATTTCTATTTCGTCGCTACTTCGTATGACTGTGTATTTTGGCTCTTCAATCGGCACTGTGCTGCACGCTGCAGTTGAGTAAATGAGGCTGGAGAGTAATAGAAGTGAGGCTAGTTGTTTGAAAGTCATGTCTTGTTTTGTTTCTGAGGTGGGACGAAGCTAGCAGGTTGTATGTGAATGGATTGTGTTTCTCTGGATGCTCATAAGGCGTGACGTGTTGGGCTTGATCCACTCGCTATTGCGTCGGGTTTCCTTTCGTGGCGGCGTGTGGGACTTGACCCGCTCGCTTACGCGTCCTGTTTCCCCCTGCCTTGCCGGACCTGCGAGTTCAATTGGTCTATATGAGTCCGGTTCGTGCCAGATATAAATAGATGGTTAACGTGACTATCGAGGCCGCTGTGGTCACTACCACTGCGCTTGAGGCACGCTCCTCCCAAACGCTATAGTTCTGCGCCAATATAAAGACATTGGTGGCCGCTGGTAATGCACCGAGCAGCACGGCGGAATACAGCCAGACCGGATCCAGATCCAGATCAGGTATTTGTTTCAGGAATATGTAAATCAACAGCGGGTGCAGTACCAGCTTTATCGGTACCAGGTATCCAAGCTCTGGTGGCACTCTCTTAAGGGGTCGCAAGGCAGCAGTTACCCCCATCGCAAACAGTGCACAGGGTGCAGCCGCATTCGAAAGCGACAGCAATAGGGTATCAATGATTGCAGGAGGTTCAAATCTGAGCCACGCGGCAGTCATGCCCGCTATGGTGGCCAATATGAATGGATGGGTGAATATTTTTTTAAAAATACCGCAAGCAAGGAAAATATATTCTTATCTGATTTTTCGCCTAACGCCATTAGCAACGGTGCCAATGTAAAGTGCATGGTGTTATCAACACAGAATATCAGCGCCACCGGGACTCCGGCGGCCGGACCAAACGCTGCAATTGCCAATGGTGGACCAAGGTATCCGATATTGCCGTAAGCGCCGGCAAAGCCTTGAATAGTCGCGACACGAATTCCCTCGCGAGAAAACAACAACGCAATAACAAAACACAGCAGAAAAATACTAAAGGTGGCGGCTGTGGTGTTTAACAGAAAGCTTGCGTTAGAGAACTCCTCAAACGGTGTCTTTGATAACAATCTAAAAAACAGAGCAGGCAACGATATATACAGAAGAAAGAAATTAAGCCACGCCAAACCCTCTATCGGAAGCTTAACCAGGCGACCGGAAATATAACCGGCAACTATCAGGAAAAACAAAGGCAGCACGAGGGTCAATACCGAAAGCATAGGGCTTGTTTTTCTTAGATGGCGGAGTGTTGTTAAATCAAGCCGGGAGCGTTAGTCGCGTTTACCCTGTACTATCTGATTTAATATCATCGCACAAAACAATATCGCAAAGCCTGCTAATATCCCCTGTCCCACAGATGAATACTGCAGTGCTTCAAGCACATCTTCACCTAACCCCTTAGCGCCGATCAATGAAGCCACCACCACCATCGCAAGGCTCAACATTATTGTTTGATTCACCCCGGCTAATATTGAAGGTGCTGCAAGTGGCAAATCAACCTTGGTTAATAAATACCACTTTGATGCGCCATAGGCGATAGCAGCTTCACGAATGGATTCCGGCACGCCTCGCATACCCAGTACGGTGAGTCTTACCACCGGGGTGCCACCAAAAATCATAGTAGTAATTACCGCAGCTGGCTTACCGACACTGAAAAACGCAATCACCGGGATCATGAAAACGAAAGACGGCATAGTCTGCATGAAGTCCATGATCGGACGGATAACTGCATAGAACTTAGGCCTTCTGGCGCTGAACAAGCCCAGCGGAATGCCCAATGTGATTGACAGCAACGCTGCGGTGCCAAGCAATGCCAGAGTGGTCATCGCCTTTTCCCAAAAGCCGAATAAGCCCATGTACAACAGAAAAAACGCTGAGGCGACAGCGCCACCAATACCTGCAGATAGCCAGGTAAGCAGGATGATAAAACTGGCAATCACCGGCCAGGGCGTTTGTACAAACAGCACTTCCAGTCCATCAAGCACCACTCTGATGCCATAGGATATAGAGTCAAAAATGTATCCACCCCCAGAGCGGACGGCTTCGAAAATTCGTTCAACAACAGAGATTCCTGTCATTCGAATTTGGCGATCTGTAGGAAACGTTTCAAGCCATTCGAACGTACCCGGAAATGCAAAGTGAATAATACTGACGATAAATATCACCAGTACAAAGGCGAGTGTCACTGCCGTACGAACAGGACTAAGACCATGGGTTAAGTCTCGATCGGATAACCACATAGAGAAGCGTTTTTCGAGCGCCGGGTTAGCCATAACCCCCTCAATGAGCTTTATCACTAACAACATCCCCAGACCCAACAAAGCGACAGTGGTGGCTGAGGCCTCCGCTTGAATCACCTCTAGCTGGATATCTGCAATCGCTTTCTCTAACGATTCAATCGTACGCTGAAATACCTCGACTTTATCTGTCTGTTTTTCAATTGCAGCTGCAAGTTGCTTGTGGCGAAAATCCAGCGTGCCTTCAATTTGACTGATTCTGTTTTTGGCTTCAGACCCGAGATCACCAAATAAACCACGTGCCAGCTGAATGACGGCAAACGTTTCCAGAATAATAAATGGCAAACCCCAATTCCACAGACCACGCATGCCGTACCAGACGGGTCCAAGTAATGCAGCCACCCAGTTGAATGTCCAGGTGAAACGCGCGCGACTACCGATCTTATTAAACTGTTTCTGGTAGTAGTCACTGTTGGTATCAACGAAAGGCGAAATCAGCTTTTCCCGATCTTCCTGCACCACCGAAGTATCTTTGTGCGTACTCATGAGGTTTCAGTACCAGCGGCAATAGTTCTTAATAAATCCGTTTGGGTTATCACGCCAGTCCGTTGCCCTTGAGGGTTAATCACAGCAAGTGGTTGCTCCTGGCTGGTAGCACCCTCGATTAACTCACTCAGGTTGGCGTCTTCAGAAAACTCCGGCGCCTCTGCAGACAAGTTGCCGTTCGACGCCTGCCAGTGATCAATGGGCTGCATCACCGCATGTGCACGAACAATCTTAAGCCTGGAAATACCTGCGACAAAATCAGACACATAGTCATCGACAGGATTCATGATAATTTCAGCTGGTGTTCCCGTTTGTACCACACGGCCGTCACGCATGATCGCTATGCGATCACCAATGCGAACCGCTTCATCCAGATCATGGGTAATAAATACGGTGGTCTTGTTTAACCCGGACGCAAGGTGCATAAACTCATTTTGCAGCTGCCGTCTGATCAACGGATCAAGCGCGCTGAATGGCTCATCCATTAATAATATTTCAGGGTCTGCTGCCAATGCACGCGCAAGGCCGACCCGCTGTTGCATGCCACCGGATAACTCATGGGCGTACTTATTGCCCCAGCCTGTGAGCTCTACCATTTCAATAGTACGGTGCGCTATTTCCATACGCTTGTTCTTGGGGATATCGCGTATCTCAAGCGGCATCGCAATGTTATCTAATACTGATCGATGCGGCATCAAAGCGAAATTTTGAAACACCATCGCGATGTGTTCGTTGCGATAACGACGAAGCGCTTTGTCTGACATGGCCATGATGTCCTGGCCGTTAACGATAATTGTGCCATCCGTGGGTTCAAGTAAACGATTGATATGACGCACCAGTGTGGACTTGCCACTACCGGACAATCCCATCACACAAAATATTTCACCCGGCCTGATTTGCATGGTCGCATCTGCAACACCGATCACGCAGTTGTACTTGGAAAGGACTTTGGCTTTGCTTAACGATGTGGACTTGATGTCTTGAAGGGCTTCTTTGGCACGATCACCAAATATTTTCCATACATTGGAAATTTCTATAGCGTATTGGTGCTCGGTCACAGGGGTTCTCAGGTGAAATGCGGCGTTCAGAACGAACGCCGCAGAAGGGACTATTTACAGACCAAGCCAACCGTCAACGCGATCAGAGTTTGCTGCTACCCATGCTTTGGCAACTTCTGCCGCATCTTTTCCGCCTTCAATTTCGAATGCGAACGCAGAGACATCTTCACCGGTAAGTGAAATGTTCTTAACCAAATCGGCAATAGCGGGTGAACGCCCCTCAAGAGATTTTGAATAAGCAATTTGTACTTGCTTAAGCGCATCTTCAGTCATGACTTTAGAGTTTTCAAACCAGTTCGGATCCTGGTCTGGCTGCAACGCGGTGTACTTTTCAGGATCAAACTCCGGCTCAGACAATCGAACGATGTCATGTTGAAACCAGATAGCGTGCGGTGAGTAGCAGTAGAACGCATAACCAATGCCTTTCTTGACTGAGTCACCGACAGTTGCAGTCATCACTGCCTGGTCTGCACGAATTGGCTCCATAAAAGGCATTAGTCCGTAGTCACGAACTTTTACCTGATTAACGTTGGCAGATGCCCAGCCTGGAGCTCCGATCCAGATCTCGCCTTTGCCGTTGTTATCACTGTCCATTTTAGAAGCGATTTCAGGGCGGGCCAAATCAAAGATAGAGGTGACATTGTTTTCTTCACTGAAAGACTTAGTGACACAAAAGCTCTGTTTGCCTTCGTAAGCATTTTCAGACAGTGCAACATTACCTGTTCCATCTACAAACTTGTCGGTGAAACTTTTCTGGTTTGGCAGCCAGACATCAGGATGGATGTCTATGTCACCCTTGCCCGCATCCATTGCCTGGAAGATTGCACCATTGTTGCCCGGCACTAAGGTAGCTTCACCACCGATACGTGAAACAACAACCTCCTGGATGAGGTGGGCAATGGCTTGCGCGCCTGTCCAGGATGGCGCGCCGATATTGACTGATTCTGCCATCGCAGTGGTGCTGGATAGCGCCAATGCCAGGCCAAGTAGAGTTTTTTTCATGATTTCTCCAAACGATGAATGTACTGAGTGATGCTCGACCACTCATGGGCTAGTAATGAGCGGATCCATTACATTAATAACCTTACATGAGCCGATTTACCTGGCTGCCATTCTCGAACACTGAATTCGCGCGTTCGGTGAAACCGGTATTTTCGACAGCTGCATGATTGCTTGAAAGATTAACACTATGTTCGTAAGGGTGGTTAGGTATGCATAAAAATCGTTCGGTGAGCGGCATTTGTGTCGCTCCGCTGCTTGTTGCAGTGACCTACTCTTGAAGAATACGCCATCAACACTTCATCACAAGATGACATGTCATATTAAGGCAATGGGGAGTACTTCTGCATCGCCGCAACAACTTCGTCCAACGATCGGATTGCACCGGTCTGTAAATACTCCATCGCTTTCAGGGAAGCATTGTGAGCATCCTGACTGGACCCTGCGACGCAATCATCTATGACCCGGCAAAAGTAGTCTGATTGATGCGCATCGACAAAGGTATAGTGCACGCATACATCGGTCAGGCCTCCACACAATAGTAACGTGTTGGCTTTAAGCCCCTTCATGAGTATTTCGAAATCGGTACCGAAAAATGCAGAGTATCGTCGCTTCGTGACAATGTAATCCCCTTCCCTGAACCCTAACTCGGATTTGGCGATCTGTGCTTTTGGATCTGTTTCAATACAGTGCACGTCTTCAACACCATCAAGTTCACGGCCAAAATCTATGTGATCAGGTCGATGCACTTCTTGAATAAAAACCACAGGGATGTGGTTGGCGTGAGCTGCGTCAATAGCAATTCTTGCTTTGGCTACCCGGTCTCGATACCCGGGCATTGCCGGAATACCAGAGTAGTCATCCATAAAGTCAGCCGCTAGTATGTCTATAACAATAAGCGCTGGTTTACCCTCAATAAGACACCGCATTGGCTCTCCGCATTAGATCGAAATATCAACAGGACGATACACAAGTACAAGCGGGTTGTCCCGCAAGTTCGTGTCAAAACAAACCATAATGAATACAACACGTATTTGCAATCGAGGCCGATACGTCTATCTGTTCAGCGGGAACCCGAAAGCAGAATTCTCATCAATAATTCAAAGCGTTAAATCTTAGCTGTGCCCAAGGTAGCCTACATGTCACAGACACAATGCCGAGTCCGCAGCTACTCTTCACCATCTGCAGCAAATAAGCATACTGTTATTTGTTGACTCAATAGAGAAAAGAGATACTTACGATGAAACTACTTTTAATCAGTACACTCACCGCAGCTGCATTGACATTGTCTGCTTGTGGAAGCGATGACAAAGACTCAACCATGGGCGACACCACTGACCAGCCGAGCACCGGTGGCGATACCGGCATGCCAACGGGAGGTAATGAGACCAGCATGCCTGCTAACGGTGGCACTACGCCTCCCGTTACTTCTTCAGACTCAGCCCTAAATGGCACCTGGATCAGAAGTTGTGGCGTTTCAGACGAAGATGATCTCAGTGAAGGCTATGAGATTATCAACCTCACTTTCAATGGCGATACCGGCACCAGTACTGTTTATAGCTACTCAGATGCCTCCTGCTCGACCCCCACCACGCAAGGCCCGCAGGTTATAGCGCTTGAAGTGTCCTTCGTATTCCCTGACGGCTCTGTGACAACTTCACTGGGTGATGCAAAGTATATTGATGTCACCACAGAAGGAGCCACAGCTGACGGTGTGCAAGTTCCCAACGCTACAGGTTTCACAGAAACGTTATACGACATTTATCTTGTTACAAACGATGGCAAGCTATATTTCGGCAACGACAATGAACTAGATGACAGCGCCAACGGTGATAGCCCGGAGACACGCCCGCAAACCCTGGAAACTACATTCTTCTTCACTCGCATGTAGCCAATAACCCAATAGTGAAAAGCCGATAGCGACAAAGCTATCGGCGTTTCAGTAACCGCCCCCTGCACCATGAAAGCGTGAACCGGTTTCAATACCTAACGCAGATTACACAGCCATTTCAGGTACATTGTCTGGAATGACCAATTCACCCTCAGTCAACTTGGCAATCTCTTCAACAGTCACGCCCGGTGCGCGCTCACGCAGAATAAACTTACCGTCTTCGATATCCAACAATGCAAGATCGGTGAGTACGCGCTTAATGCAGCCTTTTCCTGTCAATGGCAGGGTACATTCAGCAAGCAATTTAGATTGTCCTGTCTTGGAAGCATGCGTCATTGTGACAATGATATTGTCAGCACCTGCAACCAAATCCATCGCTCCACCCATACCCTTAATTAACTTTCCAGGGATCATGTATGAGGCAATACTGCCCTGGCAATCCACCTCAAAAGCACCCAGCACCGTTAGATCAACATGACCACCGCGGATCATACCGAAGGACTCCGCTGAGGAAAATATTGACGCACCAGTGACCATTGTCACCGTTTGCTTACCGGCATTGATGAGGTCAGCATCTACTTCCTCTTCGAGCGGAAACTGTCCCATACCAAGCAGGCCGTTTTCAGACTGAAGCATCACCTGAACACCTTCAGGCACATAGTTCGCCGCTAGTGTAGGAATACCAATACCAAGGTTAACGTAGTAACCGTCCTTAAATTCTTGAGCTACACGTTGAGCGAGCTGTTCGCGAGTCAAAGCCATTTCAATGCCTCCTTATGCTTGGCGCACAGTGCGCTGTTCGATATCTTTTACAAACGTACCTTGTATAAGGCGGTTTACATAAATACCCGGTAGGTGAATTTCATCAGGATCCAGCGTTCCCACTTCAACAATCTCTTCCACTTCAACCACGGCGATCTTGCCTGCTGTTATTGCCATCGGGTTAAAGTTACGTGCCGTTTTGCGAAACATCAAATTGCCAAATCGATCTGCTTTCCAGGCTTTGGCAATAGTAAAATCACCTTGCAGAGCCTCTTCAAGAATATAGTGTCGACCATTATATTCACGAACTTCTTTATCTTCACCCACTGGTGTACCGTAGCCGGTTGCGGTGAAAAATGCCGGTATACCAGCCCCACCCGCACGCATCTTTTCAGCCAGTGTCCCTTGAGGCGTAAGCTCTACTTCAAGCTCGCCGCTTAGCAATTGCTCCATAAACAAGGCATTTTCACCGACATATGATGCGATCATTTTCTTAATTTGCTTTTCTTCTAACAATAAGCCAAGTCCTTTGCCATCAACACCCGCATTGTTAGAAGCGATGGTAAGGCCGGTGGTGCCTTTGCGTTTTATCTCCTTGATTAAATTTTCGGGTATACCGCAAAGACCAAAGCCCCCAGCAATCACCGTCATGTTGTCTTCAAGGCCGTCGAGGGCCTCCTCATAACTGTTTACTACTTTGTCAAATCCGGCCACAGCACACTCCTGCTTCAATTGGTTTTTGGGGCGAATTGCCTAGAGTGCAAGAATTCTTTATATTTATCAATTTGTATTTTTCAATGAATTGATAAATAAAGGTTATTGATAAATGAAGGCTTGGGAGTGAGTGTCGTGCCGAGCACTAGCCGGGGGCATATGGAGGAAATGGGCCTGCACTGCCGTGTGGTGACTGCGCCAGTGATAACACACCCGGTCGGTATAATAACCAGACGCCATCAAGAGCTATCGACAGCGGCGCAGGCATTGGAAGTATTGATTCGAAAGAGCGGTCAACTTGACGGAGATGCTTGATTCACAGCTTCAGCGGGCAAGCGTTAAAAGTACTTGCCGCATCTACCTAAAAGGTATTTATTCATAGCTACGAATATCGTCAATGACTTTACCATCTATTGCGAGCTCACCAGCTGCCACAAAAGACACTTCGCCTCGAAGTTTGCATACATCTCTCAGGCTGCTCCGCACCGCATCGGCCAGGGTTTCATCATGAGTTTCAACTTCACACACTAACGTCATTGAATCATTAACACCTTCGCGGTCAACAACAAGTCGTGCTTTAAGAATTTCCGGGTGTCTCTTTATTACAACCGCTACCTGCTCGGGTCGTACAAACATCCCCTTAACTTTAGTGGTTTGATCTGCCCGCCCCATCCAGCCGGCAATACGCACATTGGTTCGACCACAAGGGCTGACGCCGGGCAGGATTTTCGACATATCTCCTGTGGCAAATCGTACCAAGGGGTAGTCTTGCGAAAAGCTGGTGACTAGTATTTCACCGACCTCGCCTTCAGCCACTGGATCACCAGTACCCGGGGTGACAATTTCAACAAGAATATTTTCATCGATAATTAAACCCTCTCGCGCTTCAGACTCATAGGCAATTGTGCCGACATCTGCTGTGCCAAAAAACTGCAACACATCGACCCCATGTTCTGACAACGTAGTACGAAGTGACGGGGGCAGCGCTTCACCACCCACCAGGCCTTTTTTTATACACGATATATCGGCTCCCATTTCAGCCGCCTTGTCGATGAGTATTTTTAAAAAAGACGGGGTACCACAATAAACATTGGGTTGCAGATCAACTATTGCCGCCACCTGCAATTCAGTTTGCCCAACGCCCGCTGGAAACACACCACAGCCAATGGCGCGAGCCCCCGACTCGATCATAAAACCCGCCGGCGTAAAGTGGTATGACAGCGTATTGTGGATTAAATCACCAGCTCGCACGCCGGCCGCATACATTGCACGACCAGTGCGCCAATAGTCAGGGCCCTCTCCTTCGGGCTCATATACCGGCCCGGGAGACGCATAGACTCGAACCATTGATCCGGCCTTGGCAGTCGCCAGCCCACCGAAAGGTCGTGCAGCTGCCTGGCGTGCCATGAGATCTGATTTTCGCGTAACCGGAAGTGTTGCAAGTGATTCAACAGAAGTGATTGAGGATGCGTCAACATCTGCCAGTATCTCTGCATAGGCCTCGGTAGAAGCCTTGGCATGCGCGATCTGCTTTGGCAGCTCCATCTGCAAGCTCAAAGACCGAGTCATGTCATCACGTGTTTCGAGCTTGTCGAAGTAATCAGCAGTCATGGGAATCCCTGAGTTGTTAGTGCGCCAAGTATACTTGCCTACTGCCTGCCATGGAAACTCGGCGAGATGCTTTCGAATCACTACCGTCTAGATATCCCTCGCTTACGCTGGTCGGTTTCCTGAGTCTTGAACTGCCTGAGAACGTACAAGTTGATACCCACGGCCCAAGCTCTGAGCGGCTTGAGTAGCCTGACGTACTAGATATCCCTCGCTTACGCTGGCGGGTTTCCTGCGTCTTGAACTGCCTGCGCTCAATTGATTGGCGTAGCACAAAATTCAAACCAACCACTAGGATGCCTTCCAATAACCACCGCCCACACAGCCCGACGTTAAACCCGCCAGCGTGAGCGAGGGATATCCAGCGCGTTAAGCCGCTCATGCTTCCGAGGTAAGCATAAACAAGGTGATACCCACGACCCAAGTGATACCCACGGCCCAAGCTCAGAGCGGCTTGAGCTACTGGCGAAGATCACGTTTAACGGCTTCGAATGGGTCGGGACGTGTGGGATTTGATCCCTCGCTTACGCGTCGGGTTTTCGTGTCGGTGCGCGCCTTCTTAAGACAGCCATCTTTTGCGGCGCTTGTAGTGCTTTACATCACGGAAGCTGCGCTTAGAGCCCTCGCTCACACCAAGATAGAACTCTTTTACATCTGCATTATCGCGAAGCTCACTGGCGGCGCCGTCCATAACCACGCGTCCTGATTCCAGAATATATCCATAGTGCGCATAGCGAAGTGCTATGTTGGTGTTCTGCTCGGCAAGTAAAAAAGAAACACCTTCATCTTCATTAAGTCTTTTAACGTTTTCGAAAATCTCTTCAACCAGTTGCGGTGCCAATCCCATTGATGGCTCATCAAGCAATATGGTTTCAGGGTTCGCCAACAATGCACGTCCAATGGCACACATCTGTTGCTCACCACCGGAGGTATAACCAGCAAGCGATTT
>CALGJU010000079.1 GCA_937928685.1 uncultured Granulosicoccaceae bacterium | reverse complement strand
GATTTTAAGTCCCTTGCGTCTACCAATTTCGCCACCCGGGCGCATTTTTAAATGATGGAGGCTGAACCCGGAATCGAACCGGGGTACACGGCTTTGCAGGCCGCTGCATAACCACTCTGCCATCCAGCCATCAATGCGGTTTTGATTCTAGCATCTTCCGGAGTCTGGTTCGATCCGTAAGCGTTGCCAGCTGGTGACAATGCACGGTGCGGGCCGGTGGGCACGCTTTATTTCGAACCGATACTCTGATTATGCTGAATGCATAAAAAAACCCCGGTGATCGGGGTTCTTAAATCTTGGAGCGGGAAACGAGACTCGAACTCGCGACCCCAACCTTGGCAAGGTTGTGCTCTACCAACTGAGCTATTCCCGCGCTAAAAGGGAATTATCGACTGCCGGGGAATTTCTGTCAAGCAAAGCATTTTAATCGATGTGTAGTTTATGGGATTTATTTGCCCGCAAACCGATAATACTGACGGCTTTAACGGCATGGGTAGACGTGTCGGGTGTGATGTAGATCACCATTAGCGATTGTTTCTTAACCATTTACCTCGGCGTGGGCTGAATTCCAGCCTGTCGTTCAAGTCATTCGCAAATGTAACCGTTATCGAATAGATAACTATTAAGAAACGGAATCTACAGATGCGTTCTGGCATTTTTGCACTCGCTTCAGTGTTACTCCTTCTATCTGCCTGTGACAGCAGTGATCCGCTGCCGGTCGGCGCCGATATTGAAACCGAGCTTAGCTTGCCGCAAGCTGAGGAGCCTGTGCTCGGTGCGGCAACCGGTGCGCCATCAGAGGTAGGCACCTGGGGGCAGGTGATGGACTGGCCGCATGTGGCGGTGTCTATGGCGACCTTACCCAACGGGCAGGTGTTGACCTACTCGGGATCTGAACGTCGCACCTGGCCAAGTACCGAGCAAACCTATAGTGCGATCTGGGATCCGGACACGGGCATCTTTCAGGAGAATCTGCATCAGGGGCACAATATGTTTTGTGCTGCAATGTCGATGACTTCTGATGGAAAAGTCTTGGTCAACGGGGGTCGTAATCAGGGCAACAGCCCATGGACCACGCTTTTTGACTACAACAACAATGAGTGGCAGACCATCGACAATATGGCCAGTGGTGGACGCTGGTACCCGACCACGCTCGCGACCGGTGATGGTAAAGTCATGACCGCTCTGGGTACGTCAACCAATACTCGTAACCCTGATCTCTGGGATCCGAATACCGGTTGGCGAGTGCTTAACGGCATCGATTTTCTGAGCATGCGCCAGCGCAATAATGAGCTGGGCCGTGAGAATGCGTTTCCATTGTTGAGCGTTGCCCCCAATGGCAACATCTACCACTACTGGGATACGGTCGAAAATCAGATGATCAGTCCGCTGGGCAATGGTGCGTCACGTCCGGCTAACCCGACCACTGATGGTGCTAATCATGCCGGTGGTGTGCAGTTTATGTATGACATCGGCAAGCTGTTGTCTACAGGGCGTAACGACGGCAGCTGGGGTGGCAACTCAACCGGCGCGTCAAATGATGCGTTTACCATTGACCTGAACGGTGCTTATCCCGATATCCGCTCTACCAGTAATATGCGGCACAGACGTAAGTACCAGCAACTGGTGCCTTTCCCGACGGGTGAAGTGATGGTGGTTGGTGGTAACACTACTGGTGCTAAGTTCAGGGACAGTGGCAGTGTGCTTGAGCCCGAGGTGTGGAATCCGCAAACGGGGGCCTGGCGTGGCATGGCTAACATGGCGATACCGCGTGACTATCATTCAACTGCAATGCTCCTGACAGACGGCAGAATACTGACCGCGGGGGGCGGCTATGCGTCTAACGATCCAAACTCTACTGGTACCCACCAGGATGCACAGATTTTCACTCCGCCTTACCTTTATGCAAGCAATGGAACATTAGCCACTCGACCCGAAGTGGTCGCAACGCAACCGAGTGTTGATGCTGGTGACGCGTTGCAGGTGTCAACCACTGGCGATGTGGCGTATTTTAGTTTGATTCGTATGTCTGCTACTACGCATTCGATGAATACAGATACGCGTTTTTATAAGCCGGAATTTGCCTCTTCCGGTACCAATCAATACGCGGTTACCATTCATCAGAATCCGAATGTCAGTATTCCGGGTTACTGGATGCTATTTGCCATTGACGTTAATGGCGTACCTTCAGAAGCGCAGGTTATTCGCATTACAGCGCTTGATACCCGACTTGAAAATTTAGCACTTCAAGGCACAGCGACACAGTCTTCTGAATTTAACAACACCGGTTTTTTTAGTGCAGATAAGGCAATTGATGGTGATTTAAGCGGCAGTAATCAGGCGGGCTCTCTTACCCATACAGCAACCGAGGCCGGTGCCTGGTGGGAGCTTGATCTTGGTCGTGTGGTGGATATTGATACCATCAGAGTGTGGAATCGAACCGATTGTTGTACCGATCGTTTATCTGATTTTCATGTGCTGGTGTCAGAGCAACCGTTTGTATCAACTAATCTTAACAATACACTGTCACAAAGCGGTGTTCTTGACTTCCACACCACGGGCAATGCCGGCAGACAAACCGATGTGAAAGTGGCCACGCAAGGTCGGTATGTGCGAGTGCAGTTGTCTGGAACCAACTCGCTTCACATTGCTGAAGTACAAGTGTTCGGTGCAAAGAGAACTGATGTTACCAATCTTGCACTCGGCGCGACCGCGTCACAATCATCTACCTATTTGAATGCGTCTTATAGTGCAGGCAAAGCGATAGATGGAGACACCAACGGAGACAATGGGGGTGGAATTCGTTCGATCGGTGGCGGCGGCGGCACTGAGTTTGACCTCTCTTGCGGTAGCAACGAAGTACTGGCAGGTGTGTATGGCAACTCCAGTACCTATATCAACAGCGTAGGCGCGCGCTGTGTTGCAGTGGATAGCAGTGGTAACTGGATCGGGCAGCCTAGAAACCTGAGAACTACCGGCACCACGGTTGGCAGTAGTTATTCTCGCACTTGTGAGAGCGGTTGGGCAGTGTCGGGCTTTTCCGGTCGTGCCGATACTTTTGTAAATCAAGTCAGGCTGCAGTGCCGAAAGCTGGACTCCGGTTCCACAGTAAGTGGCTTGGCCAGAAACTTAGCGCGTGCCGGGCCGAATACCGGGACACAACAGGGTCCGTTTGTTTGTGGTGCTTCGGTGGCCACAGGAATCACCGGTCGGTCTGGTGCCTGGATGGATGCTTTCAGTTTACAGTGCCCCGGTGCTGGAACGGGCGCTATCAGCCACACCAATAACGATATTAATGCCTGGTGGGAAGTTGACCTCGGTAGATTGATTGATATTGATTCGGTAAAACTCTGGAATCGAACTGACTGTTGTACGGATCGTTTGTCCAACTTTCACTTGTTGGTGTCAGATGTGCCGTTTAACAGTAAAGACCTTGACTCCACGATTTCTCAGCAGGGTGTTTATAACCGGACTGTATCTGGTGCCGCGGCACAGACAACTGACCTTGTTGTCGGGCGAACTGGCAGGTATTTACGTGTACAGCTTAACTCTGCGAATACACCAGTGCCGCTCCACTTGGCTGAAGTGCAGGTTATTGGTGCAGAGTTAGCAGCGCCATTAAGCGTTCAGCCGTTTGTTGCTGCACCACAGCTACAAGATGCCACGTTTACTGCTAATGCAACTGGTACGGGCGCTTTGCAGTATCGTTGGAACTTCGGTGATGGCAATGCAGATACTGCTTATAGCAATAACCCATCGATATCATACAGCTACACAAGACCCGGGCGTTACGTCGTGAGCCTGACTGTTCGTGATGCCGCAGGCGAAGAGGTTCGAAGTACTTTCACTCAGGTAATACACGAACCGCTACAGGCTTCTGCACCTAAGTCATCAGTCAGTGTGCTGGAGCACAGCACGCGATCACAAGTGTGGAATGTTAATCCGGACAACAATTCGGTGGGTGTGGTGGATACACAGTCATTGTCCCTGCTTGCAGAGATTGAGGTGGGCATTGATCCGGTCAGTCTGGCCGAGGCGCCCGATGGCAACATCTGGGTGGTTAATCGACAATCAGCCAGTATCAGTGTGGTTGATGCATCCAGTCTGGCAGTCGTTGCCACTTATCCTCTGCAGCGTGCGTCACAGCCTTACGGCATTGTGATGAATAATAACGCTGCATTTGTAGCGCTGCAGGCAGTTGGCACCGTTCAGCGTGTGGAGTTTAACGGCACTGTCGGTATACGCGGTGACGTCGGGGCAAACCCTCGTCAGCTTGCTCTGAATGCGGCTGGAGATACGCTTTATGTGTCGCGTTACATCACCAATACACTGCCCGGTGAAGATACCGGCGACGTCGTGGTTGACGATGGCACGCAACAGTATGGCGGTGAAGTGCTGGTGCTTGATGCGGCAACATTGGTCACTGCTGAGACTATTGTCATGCAGCATGTTGACCGGTTTGCATCAGAGCATGAAGGTCCGGGTGTGCCGAACTATCTTGGCCCGGTAGTGATATCGCCAGCCGGTGACGTTGCCTGGTTGCCTTCAAAGCAAGACAATATACTCGCGGGTGATCTGCGCGGTGGTGCGGGTCTGACGTTTGATCAAACCGTGCGAGCCATTACGTCAAAGATTGATTTAACGTCGAATACTGAAGTGTTAAGTGATCGTATTGATCATGACAACGCCAGTATTGCGGCACATTCGGCCTTTGATCCCTATGGCGTTACGCTGTTTACGTCACTGGAAGGTAACCGTCAGATATCAGTGATAGATGCATCAATCGGCATTGAGATTGGTCGATTTGATACTGGCCGTGCACCACAGGGATTAGCGGTATCTAAAGACGGTAAACGCATTTACGTGCACAATTTTATGGATCGCACCATCAGTGTGTTTGATATAGAAAGTATTACCCAGACGGGGTCGGCCAACGCCACTGAACTTGCGACAATTAATGTAGTGTCCAGTGAACTGTTAGCTGCCACTGTACTTCGTGGTAAGCAGTTGTTCTACGACGCACGTGATGACCGCCTTGCTGGTCTTAACTACATGAGTTGCGCCAGTTGTCACGTTGATGGTGAACATGATGGTCGTATCTGGGATTTTACTGGTCTGGGTGAAGGCTTGCGCAACACAATAACGCTTAAGGGCAGAGCGGGTACCGGGCATGGTCTGATTCACTGGACCGGTAACTTTGATGAAGTGCAGGATTTTGAAGGTCAGATCAGAGACTTTGCAGGTGGTACCGGCTTGATGAATGATGCCGACTTTCTCTCCACTGAGGCTCCTCTGGGTGCTGCTAAAGCCGGATTAAGTACTGATCTTGATGCCTTGGCTGCCTACCTTGAGAGTTTAGATAAAGTGGATGAGAGTCCATGGAAAAATTCTGACGGTACCATGACAGCTGCGGCGCTGAACGGTGAGTCGCTGTTCGTAAGTAACGGTTGTGCTACTTGCCATACCGGCGCGGTATTTACTGACTCAACTAACGGAGCATTACATGATGTTGGTACGTTGATGTCAGAGAGTGGCCAGCGATTGAGTGGTCCGCTCACAGGATTAGATACGCCTTCATTGCTTGGTGTCTGGCGTACCGCGCCCTATTTGCATGATGGCTCTGCACCCACGCTAGAAGATGCTATTGCAGCACATACCAGTATCACTGTCAGCGCTGCTGAGCAGGCAGATCTGGCGAGTTATTTGTCGCAGCTTGATGATGGGGCACCAGTGATTGTCATACCACCGCCACCGGTGAACCCGCCGGCGCCTGCGACGCCAGGTGTATCTAATCCTCTGAACGGTACTGTTATTGTGGTGGATGGGAACCTGTCAGAGTGGGGTTCAGCGGTCTCATTCGGTAGCGATCCAGACGATACAGCGGGTGCAGATACGATTGACTGGGAAGAGGCCAGCGTTGTTCATGACGATGGCAATTTCTACATCGGCTATCGTAATCGCGGCCCTGTCACCGAGAGCTGGGGCTACGGTACCTATGTGGATACTGACGGAAATACCGCGACAGGTTTTAAAGGCTTCAGCGCTGAACGGCCGATTGGATCTGACTATCTGATTGAAGGTAGAGTCGTGCTTAAGTACACAGGCACAGGCACCGACTGGAGCTGGCAGGAAATTGGTGTGGCTGAATATAATATAAATGCTGACACTGCTGAGCTCGCTGTGCCACGCAGTCTGCTGGGTAATCCGACCACACTGCGTATGTACTTTCTGGGTAATAACACGGCAGTGGGGGGGAGTGCTTTTGACTTCTATCCTGACCCGGTCACCGATGCTTCACGCCCTGACAGTGAACGGTACTTTATTTATACCGTGGCCAACACTGGTGGAAACTCACCTCCGACCGCCATTGCTCAGAATGTGAGTGTAGAGATGAACGGTCAGGTATCGATTACTCTGGCAGGATCTGACCTTAACGGTGATACGTTGCAATTTGAAGTGGTTGATCAGCCCGATAACGGCGTGCTGTCGAGTAACTCGTCGGTCGTTAACTACGTTCCGGCGACTGGCTTTCAGGGCGTTGATCAATTCACGTTTACGGTTAATGACGGTGCCACCACCAGTGCGCCTGCAACCATTGCAATTACCGTTGTGGGTGACACCCCTAACAATCAAACTACTATTACTGTAGATGGTTCACTGGCAGATTGGGTGGGTGTTGATTCCTTCGGAACCGATCTGGTGGACGCGACCAGCACCGGCGATGTGATTGATTGGTTGGAAGGCTGGGTTGCTCATGACGCTGACAACTTCTACTTTGCCTACCGAAACAATAACCCGGTGGTGTTGAGCTGGGGTTACGGTATTTACATAGATACAGACAACAACCCGGATACCGGTTTTAGAAATTTTGATGGCAGTTACCCGATCGGTGTTGACTATATTATTGAAGCCAATGAGCTGCAAAAGTATACCGGCACAGGAACCAACTGGAGTTGGGCTATGGTGTCGCTAAACGATGTACAGGTAAGCGGCAATACTGCAGAAATATCCGTAGAGAGATCAGTGCTTGATAATGCCTCGCAGCTATCGCTGTTCTTTGTCGGGGAAAATGCGGCCAATAACGGCACCACGGTGGATTATTATCCAGACAATGTTGTGGAGGCATCTGCACCGGTACGTTACTTTACTTACAATGCAGCAGAGCAAAACGTCAACGTGCCACCTGTGGCGGTGACGCAAAACCTGACGATGAATCAGGACGCTAGCTTACCTGTGACATTAACTGCGACCGACGCAAACGGTGGTGCGCTTGGTTTTCAGATAACCAGGCAGCCTGCTAACGGATCGCTCGCCGGTAACGCCCCTAATGTGGTGTATACACCTAACAGTGGTTTTAGTGGTTCAGACTCTTTTGAATTCAGAGCAAGTGATGCAGTACTGAGCGGTGATCCTGCGGTAATTGCCATTACCGTGAGCCCGACCATGCCGCCCAACCCTGATAGCAATAATCTGGTTCAGGCACTCACTATTGATGGCAACCTTCAAGACTGGGCCGGCTTGACGCCGTTGGCAGCAGATTCTGCTGATATAGCCGGTATGGCAGAGCAGATTGACTGGCGCCAGGGCTATATTGCACATAGCCCGACTATTGTGTATCTGGCCTATCAGAACGATGCGCCCATTGCTCAGCTTACCTATGGACATGCTGCGTATATAGGCACAGATGATTCTAATGCCACAGGCTTTACCGGGTTTTCTTCAGAACTTCCGTTTGGCGTAGACTATTTGCTGGAAGGTACTGATCTTTATAAATATTCAGGCTCTGGCAATAACTGGCTCTGGACTTATATAGCGACGATCAATGCACAGCAAGTGGGCAGTGTTGCTGAATTTGGTCTGTCTCGAGCGCAGTTAGGTAACCCGGCCGCCATTGAAATATTCTGGCGTGGCGACAACAGCGCCGTAGGTGGCACAGGTGTTGATTTCTATCCTGATGCTGTCACTAATACTACGGCACTTGTTGAACTGCGCAGGTTCCGCTACGTGTTGCAGCCATAGCTTATGATGAACATGAATAAGAACTCGCTCAAACAGAGGTTACCTGCAATGACGAAACCTATGTCTGTCTTCGCGGCAGCAGTGATACTGACTGCTTGCTCTGCAGGTGAAGCACCACTTCAAACCAATGAGCCGGTGCTCGGAGCGGCTTTAGCTGATCCGTGTTCCGATCAGTTTGCATTCCAGCAAGAGCTCAATGGCACTCCTGATGATGTCTATTCAGAGGTCACTCAAGTGCAGGGGAAAAATGTCACTACGCAACAACACTGGTATGCAGATAGCAGTATGGTTGTCTACTTTACTTATGCGGTGGGTGAGCGCTGGTGCAATGTATGGAATGAAAGCGGAGTGGCCTGGAATCGCTAGTGGTTTTAAATCCAGCGGCCAACTGAGCGTTTGTAGTGCCGGTATTCGTCGCCAAACAAGCCTTGCAGGGTTTTCTCTTCAGGGAAAATCTGCATCACGGTGACCACTAGGCAAAACACCAGGGGCATGAATAGTGGAGACAGGCAGCGCATAATCAGCGCTGCACCGGTCAGCATAATGGCCATGCCCAGGTACATCGGATTGCGAGTCATTGAATAAAGCCCGTCAGTGATCAGGGAGCTGGTGTTTTCGGGGCGCAGCGGGTTTACGGTAGTGCGTACTTTTCTGAAGCTGAGAATCGAGACCAGATCAATCACTGCACCCATCAACACTATTATCCAGCCCACGACTACCGGCCATTCAGCAGAGCTGCAGATGAGCGGGTAGTGTTTTTGCAACAACCACATAGCGGCCAGTGTGGCGGCTCCATAGAGTGGCGGTGGTATCAGATTCACTGGTTGGTAATCGGTGTG
>CALGJU010000078.1 GCA_937928685.1 uncultured Granulosicoccaceae bacterium | reverse complement strand
TTCTTGAACAAGTGGCCATAGACACTCGCTGCCAGAAGAATGGCCACGGCGGTGATCGTAACAGAAGGTAGTGAGGTGCTTAACGCCTGCATCACTATCGCGGTCGTGGCCACGCCTGCCAACACTGTGCAGATGGTGTTTGCTACGCTGCGATGTGGCGATACTTTATTGATGTCCAGCGCGAGCAGTAACATGCACACTGAACCGAAGATGACGCCCCATTGGCTTAACCATTTGAATGCAATGACATCGGTAACAGTCACACTGATAAATACTGCAGCCAGAGAAGCAGCTATCGTCAGGGTGGCAGTATAGAAATTACTCTTATCACGCTGTGAGATTAGCTGCCGTGTGAAAAAATAAAATAAACTCGCAAGTGTCAGCATTAAAATACCGCTTGCCTCATATAGAAACAGACTTCGTACGGCAATGATCATGGGGGCAACAAACAGCAGTGCTATGGCGAAACGACCTTCAGGTGTTTTCAGAGCCAGTGAGTTGCTGTGGTTTTTTCGAAACAGGTAAAAGATTGACGCTGCAGCGGCAATAGCAATTCCCGCTGAGAATAGTTCCTGTCTTACCGGTATCATTAGGAATGCGCTGCCGAGCAATAAGGCGGCGCTAAGCCACAATCGTTCTGAACGGGCCAGCACGGTGAAGCCTAGCCAGACAACCGGTAACAAAACGGCAATGCCTGCCACCAAGGCGAGTGGTAATTCACTGGCGTTGGTGACCTGCCAGTGTGCATAGTTCGGGTAGATGAAAGCGATCACATCTTGCGGCACAATGGAGTATATCAACGCACCAAAGACCGTGAAGTTAACCGGAATAGACAAAAGCCCCAAGCCGATAAACATCCGGCTGCCGCGCTGCTCTTTCAGTAGGGTGCTCATAAGCAAGCCCGCGGTAGTTAACGCGCCTGTTAACCCGAGCATCGTCAAAAATCGATACAGATCGTTTTGTACTTCTACCCCTTCCAGCAGAAACAAACCCATCGCTGCGGCAACCGCCAGTGCGCCCATCACTCTCAGTGCATCAGAGACTGACGCATACTTGCGAATCAATGCAAAGAATGTTGCGGTTGATGCTTCTTTCACTGGTGTGCCTTTATTCATATCTACTATCGGTGCATTCCACTGTGACGCATCGTCAACAGGTTGTCGGTCTGCATCAGGTTGATCGAACGTGGTGGTGTTCTTTTCCAGAACTGCTTTATTATTCATTGTTGTTTCCTCCCTGATTCAATAGTTCATCTAGTTCTGCTTCGAGTCGCAGATTCTCTTCAGCGGTATTAAACTCGGTGGCCAGATCATCATCCGGTGTGTGGGCTGCAAGGTATGAGTCATTCATAATCTCTGATTGGCCGACTTTGACTTCCCACCTTTCAATGGCGTTTTCAACATCATCACCCATACGACCGTCAAGGTTATGCACTATTGATCCGGCCTGTGCGGCGGCCTCACGTGAGCGCATATGATTGCGTTGATGTTGCAGTGCTTCCACTCTATTGGCAGATTCTTCAATGCTGCCCCGCACGCGTTTAACAATACGTTCGTGCTCTGCAAGTTGTTCTCGGGCTTTCAGTAATTCTTTTTCACGTTGTTGTTTTCGTTGTAGGCATGCGATTGCTTTTTGACGATCGTGCTCGGCACTGCTGCGAGCGCGATCAGCCCACAGTTCGATTTCGCTGGCCAGTTCGGTGGATCGGTCTTGTTGCTTTTTGCCGTCCTTTTCGAGTCGCGTCAGACGAATTTTGGCACGCATCAGTGCCTCTCGGCTCTCCTTCAGTGCGGCATCCACAATAGCCTCGTGGTTCTCCATGCTTGCGACGGTCCGGTCGACCCCGGAATGGACGGTAGTGACTATGCGTTTAAATATATTCATTGGTACTCCTCGCGTTGAACGTGGAGCTAGTGTCGGCCGGAAGACAGTATTTCGCCACTCTATTGAAAATCGTCTAAAATATGAAGCTCATAGGTTCAAAAATACGGTACTCAATGGCACAGGCAACACGATTGGTTCACGAGCTGAAAACTCAGCTGAAGCTCAAAGGGGTGACCTATCGAGAGCTGGCGGCTGAGCTAGAGCTGTCTGAATCTGCGGTTAAGCAAATGTTTTCAAGCGGCAATATGACGCTTGCCAGGCTGGATCGGATTTGTGAGATCCTCGGTATTGAACTCAGTGATCTGGTACAGCTGAGCGAAGATGCCGGCAAGCAGCTGCAATCGTTGTCGCTTGAGCAAGAGGGTGAGCTCATCAGTGACACCAAGCTGCTGTTGGTGGCCTATTGCCTGGTAAACCACTGGAGCTTTGCCGACATCCTCGATCGCTATGAACTGACAGAAGTAGAAGGTATCCGCTACCTCGCCAGGCTTGATCGCATGAAGTTGATAGAGCTGTTGCCGGGTAACCGAGTGAAGCCAAGGATCTCTAGTAATTTTAACTGGCAACCCAACGGGCCAATCGAACAGTACTTTCAAAAAGAAGTGCAGGGGCCATTCTTTAATGCGAATTTTAATGAAGACGGCAGTATGCGTTTGGTAAAAAACGGCGATATATCTATCGTTGCCAAGCAACAGATAATGGAGCGCTTGCATTCAATCGGACAGCTTTTTGATGACACCGTGCGGGAAGAGAGAAAGCTGCCTCTTGATCAGCGCCAGGGGACAACGATGGTATTGGCTATTCGCAACTGGATGTTTCTGGCGTTTGAATCATTGGAGCGACCAGTAAAATAGGCTGGTTGTGATGCAGGTATTTATGCGTTTTTTGACACACGTGAGACTAGAAAATCAAGTAGCGCCCGGGTTCGTGTTGGCAGATATTTAGTCGCAGGGTAGACCGCAAATATACCGCGTGGTTCAGGGCTTGAGTGCTCAAGAACACGTACCAGCTCGCCTGACTGTAGTGCCGCTTCAGCCATAAAGTCTGGCACCCGGGTGACTCCCAGTCCTTGTATTGCTGCGTCAATCAGAAATGCACCATCGTCCGAGTTCAATGAAGCGCTTAACGAGACCGACTCTATTTTTCCTGTGGGTGTTTTGGCTGTCCACTTGAAGCGTTGTGATGGCCCGAATTGAATTATCTTGTGGTGTTGCAGGTCCTGAAGTGTTTTGAGAGCAGGGTGAGCTTCAAGATACCCGACACTCGCACAAAACACATGTTGCGCTTCGCAGAGCTTTCTTGCGATCAATGAAGAGTCTGGCAGGTTGGCAATTCGTACCACGAAATCATAATTCTCCCGAACCACATCAACTATTCTATCGCTAAAGTCGATTTTCAAATGTACATCGGGGTGAGTGTTAGCAAACTCAAGCAACGGTTGCGTTAACACCGATTTGCCAAAATAAAGGGGGACTGACATTCGAATCACGCCTGCAAGATCACCGCCTTCATTTTGCACGGTTTTATCAAGTTCTTGAAACGCTATTACTACATTCAAGCCGCGTTCGTAATATTGGCGTCCGGCTTCAGTTAACGCCCATTGGCGAGTGGTTCTGACGATAAGCTCGGTCTGCATGCGCTCTTCGAGCAATCGCAATTTGCGGCTCATCGCAGATTTGGCAATGCCCATTGCGGCGGCTGCTTTGCCGATGCTTTCGTGCTCAACGATTTGCACAAAGGCGTGAAGATCTTCGAGTTGTCCCATAGGAGTGGCTGGCGTGGGTGATAATGGGTAACTAGTGTACTGGGCCAAATAGAGTGTGCATTTGAGAGCTTGTCATTTGGTTTGCAACAAGGCGAAGATCGCAGCAATAGTCATTCTCTTTTCAAGAGCTTCAACGCAGTGGCAAGCCAAATGCCGCCCGCAGGGGCGATTAATCAAAGTGCACACCACATTCGTTGCAGGCTCTATGACTTACTGTTGTCCCCCCGATTTATCTATTAAAATTAGACACTTTGATTGACTCATATGGGCAATCTATTTGTTCCAGTACACTAGTGGCTTAAACTAAAGCCTTTACCATTACGGTGGCTGTAGTTGGACACAAACTCGAAAACTGACTGGTGTCTGCAATTGAACGCGGCGCCAAATCACGACACACTTCACTATAACCCGCCCTTGTAAAATAGTCTGATGCATCCGTGGTGAGAAGATAAATCTCCTCCACCCCGCGCTCGGCACACCATACCTCTAACTCACTCACCAGCCGGCTTCCGCATCCCGATTGACGCGCACTGCGATTAACCGCAAGGGACCTCAACAAAGCGACAGTGGTGTATTGTTCAACCCCGATAACCGCAATTAATTTTCCGTTATCATGTAGTCCAAAAAAAGTAATTTTATCGGCATCGTGAACATCAGACACTGGCAAGCCTGCAGCGCTTAACAACGATTCAACTTCGGCGGATACCTGAATCGGTTTGATCAACATGAGCATATCTACTTCGGTGGGTATTCATCGTGCTGCGGCAGACTATCATTGATATCCCACCAGCCAGCTTTATGCGCTACAAACTGATGCAAGGTAACTTCACTGTCTATTGGCTCGTCCAGCGTCCCGGCCCTCAGACGAACCACATCGGGTGCACTATCCAACCGACTGATAATCGCCGAGCCACAACAACAACAAAACACCCGGTACTTGCCCTCACGGGTTTGCGATTCAAATTCCCGCAACAGCTCTCGCCCCTTCGTGATAGTAAATTCTGCCACATTGACAGGAAGGTTCGCCGCAAACGCAGACCCCTGCGCCTTGCGGCATTGCTGACAGTGACAAATTTGAATCTTATTCAGCAGACCAGACACTTGATATTGGATTCCGCCACACAAACAGCTTCCGGTAACCATCTATTTGCAAACCTCAGAACAGGAAACTTCGAAATCTAACAGCAAAGAGCGCTCGGCTCAATCCGCCGTACATCCGCCATACGTCAAGTAACACAGGTGTAAACTGCAATGAGGACTACTTTAAAAATTGCAGTGTGTCTATTCGATATCAGACGAGTCCTCATGAATAACGCTGACTAATAGTAGTAATAAAAATACCGATATCGAACTACAATACACCAACATGTTAGTCATCAATGAAAACACCAGCATTCCGGACGCAGAGATCGAGCTGCAAGCCATTCGTGCGCAAGGCTCCGGCGGTCAGAAAGTAAACAAAACATCATCCGCCATTCATTTGCGATTTGATATCAAAAACTCCTCCCTGCCCGATTTCTACAAAGAGCGCCTGCTGAGTCATCGCGACAGCAGAATTACCGGTGATGGTGTGGTGATCATCAAAGCACAGCAGTACCGCACACTGGAACAAAACCGCCAGGACGCACTGGATCGTCTAGTGGTTCTTATCAAGGCTGCCACCGTGGTCACCAAAACCAGACGCCCCACCAAGCCAAGCCGCAATTCACAGAAAAGGCGCATGGACAGCAAAACCAAACACAGCAATCTGAAGAAATTACGTAAAAAAACAGACTACTAAATGGAAACCCGACGCGTCGCAAGTGGATCAAGCCCAACACGTCCCACTCCAGCATCAGACCCTACCAAGCGCAACCTAAACAACCGTCATAACCTCACCCGCCAAACCACCCCAAAGCACACGCAAGCGGAAGCCCGACGCGTCAGCGAGTAGTCCAAGGCCAGCACGCCCACCCCAACACCGAGCCCCACCAAGCGCAACCTAAACAACCATCATAACCTCACCCGCCATACCTCCCCCAAAGCACGCACAAGCGGAAGCCCGACGCGTCAGCGAGTGGTCCAAGCCCAGCACGTCCCACCCCAACACCGAGCCCCACCAAGCGCAACCTAAACAACCATCATAACCTCACCCGCCAAACCTCCCCCAAAGCACACGCAAGCGGAAGCCCGACGCGTCAGCGAGTGGTCCAAGGCTCTATACACAGCAGCCCTTCAAGTATTAGCTCGAGTTATTGATATACACCCCATCAATAACCCGACAAACATTCAGCCAATAAACGCAGTACACAATGGTGTTTTTACATACCGACTTTAAAATAGCCTTAGTATTTATAGACAGCAACTACAGACAGGAATACTCTGAGCAAGGGCATTCTATAAAACACAATGTGTTCATCTGATTGGTAGCAACAGAGCGAAGCATCTCACTTAATGTTTGAAGTTGTGATTGCAGATGCAATCGTAGGCCATACTTCATCCACTTTCGTTCATTAAATATTTTTAAAGCCAATCACGGAGAGAAGGCTCGCAATAGCATACACAGTTAACACGGAGGACCATGTATATGGCTATTTCATTTAAAGTGAACGGTATAGAACAGAGTTTTGACGGTGATCCAACGATGCCGGTGCTCTGGTATGTCAGAGATGTTCTTAATTTGCACGGCACTAAATTCGGCTGTGGTACAGGCCAATGTGGCGCTTGCACTGTACACATAGATGGCAGTGCAACACGCGGTTGCCTGCTAAGCGTCGATGCAGTCGCAGGCAAAGAGATCACTACTATCGAAGGCCTTGATAGCGAAGGCAACCACCCCGTTCAAAAAGCCTGGCGCGCAATGAATGTTCCACAGTGTGGTTACTGTCAATCCGGCCAGATCATGAGCGCAGCGGCATTCCTGTCTTCAACGCCGAAACCTACTGATGATCAAATCGATCAATCTATGGCCGGCAACATATGCCGCTGCGGTTGCTATCAACGTATCCATGAGGCCGTTGCAATGGCCGCCACTGACACCACGGAGGGTTAACATGAAATCGCATATTGAACAGGAAATACTGCATCAGATAGCAGGCCATGATCGAAGCGCTAACAACACAGCGCCTCTTTTTGACATTAGCAAAGTCAACCGACGCCAGTTCCTGAAAATCACCGGCAGCACTGCAAGCCTTGTGATCGGCATGCAGCTTGTGCCAAAGACGGCACTCGCATTCGACCCCTACCCGACTGGTGCCGAGGGCATGCCACACAAGACAGTAACAGACCCGCAAGTGTTTGTTGCTATTGATTCAGATGGCACGGTCACCCTGACAGCACATCGCTCAGAGATGGGAACCGGATCGCGAACCAGTGTCCCGATGATCCTTGCAGATGAAATGGAAGCAGATTGGTCGCAGGTGAAAATTGTACAAGCCGAAGGCGACGAGCCTAAATACGGCAACCAGGACACCGACGGTTCCCGCAGTCTGCGACACTACATTCAACCAATGCGACAAATGGGCGCCTCAGTAAGATACATGCTCGAACAAGCCGCCGCAGTGGAATGGGGCACCGACGCAAGCAATGTCAAAGCAACTAATCACAAGGTTCACATGATAGGCAGCGACGGCAACCCCACCGGTGAATCACTTGGCTATGGTGAGCTTGCTAAAGTCGCTATGGCGTTGGACGTTCCATCATTCGAGATGCTTAGCTTTAAAACCGATGATGAATTTCGATACCTCGGTAAGGGTGAAATCCCCATCGTTGACCTACATGACATCACGACCGGCAAGGCCCGTTATGGTGCTGACTACACCACCGAAGGAATGAAGTTCGCTGTAGTCGCCAGACCCCCGGTAGTGGGTGCCTCAGTAAAGTCATTTGATTCAAGCGAAACGCTGAAAATACCAGGCGTTGAGAATGTAGTAGAAATAGCAGGGTCAATGCCGCCGGCTAAATTCGCACCACTCGGAGGCATTGCCGTCGTCGCCAACAATACATGGGCAGCCATCAAAGGCAGAGAAGCATTAAAGGTTGAATGGAGCGAAAGCTTGCATGACGCTTACAACACCACAGCCTTTGCCGAACAAATGCGTGCGACCGCAAAAAAACCAGGCAAAGTGATGCGCTCTGTCGGTGATCCTGATGGTGCTTTTGCCAGTGCTAAAAAAGTCATTGCCCACGAATACTATCAACCTCATATGCAACATGCGCAAATGGAACCACTGGTCGCCGTTGCCGACTATAAGGAGGGTAAGTTAGACATATGGGCTCCGGTTCAAAGCCCCTATGGAGCACGTACAGACGTGGCTAAAGCACTCGGACTAAAACCCGAACAGGTCACCGTAAATGTGAGCTTATTAGGCGGTGGTTTCGGTCGAAAATCAAAGTGCGATTACGTTATTGAAGCCGCTATTGTGTCCAAAGAAATTGGCGCACCGGTCAAGCTGCAATGGACCCGTGAAGACGACATCAAACATGGCTTTTATCACACCACGTCTGTTGAACGACTTGAGGCCGCGATCGACGACAACAACAAAGTCATTGGCTGGCGGCATCGATCCGTTTCACCCACTATATTTTCTACCTTTATGCCAGACCCCGGATTCACCAGCGACCTTGAAGCGGGCATGGGGCTGGTTGACACACCCATCGGTGTAGAAAACATGTCCATCGAATCAGGTGAAGCAAAATCACATACCCGGATAGGTTGGTTCCGCGCCGTGTCCAACATACCCAGAGCATGGGGCGTTCAGTCTTTTATCGCAGAGCTTGCGCATGAGCTCGGCCGCGACCCAAAAGAAATGCTGCTTGAATTGATAGGCCCTGATCGTAAAATCGATCCGGTTGCAGCAGATATGAAAGACCTCTGGAATTATGGCGAACCCTACGAAGAATTCCCTAACGACACATCACGCCTGCGTGGAGTGATCGAACTTGCCGCAGAGAAAGCCGGATGGGGCAAGACGCTACCGGAAGGAGAAGCTCTGGGAATTGCAGCACACAGAAGTTTTGTAACCTACGTGGCATCAGTGGTTAAAGTAAAAACCGCAAGCGACGGCAGCATAAGTATCCCTGAAGTTCACACCGCCGTTGACTGTGGTTTTTGCGTTAACCCCGAACGCGTAGCATCACAGATGGAAGGCGCAGCGGTAATGGGGATGACAGTAGCCATGTACTCCGGCATCAACTACGAAAACGGTGCTGTGACTAATTCAAACTTTCATGATTACCCGGTAGCCCGCATAAGCGAGTATCCGAAAAAGGTGCATACCCATATCGTTGAACATCCGTTCTCTGTTCACGCCACAGGTATCGGTGAACCCGGTGTGCCTCCTTTTGCCCCGGCCCTCGCAAACGCTATTTTCGCTGCAAGCGGCAATCGACTGCGAGACTTACCGTTCGGTGAAAGCGTAGGATAGCGTTTACCACACGTTAATCGTGAGCCCCACAATTTGCGCAGGGCTCACGGTCCTTCAGTGCGCTGCCACGTAGCAAATATCTGAGCAGTGCGCTCCAGGACAGTATTGGCGCGGCGGGCGGTATTTTCATTCAGCACTTTCTTGTACCAGACTGATGCTATGTAGACTGGAACGCCAGAGGCCGATTAGGTGCCGATTTGCTCGACTTCTTGCGGTTCAAGTGCATTACCGTCAATGCATTTCTGAGTGACCTCCTTAACTGAAAACAGCTTGATGCCATAGCCTGGAATTATCTTGGCAGGTGCTGCCATGCAGGCTTCTTTATCAACCGACAGCACAAGGTGCTGCAAATCTCTCTGGACTGACAAATCTGTCAGATCGGATTTCAACCGAATAATTGGCCGAAACTCAAGGAATACTCAATTTTCAACGCCCTTAACCTGCATTATTCACAAGGCGACCAGCTAATTAGGCGCTAAGTCTTTATATACAGTGTATTAAGGTGATAAACGGACTATTTGGATTTAGCAGTGTGTCTATTCGACACCAGAGAAAATCTCGCGTCACATCTCAGCCGATCCGCATCGCTAGTGGCGGGCCACGCTTCTCAGGCTATCAGCTGACCTGTTTAGCGAGATTTCCTCTGGCTGCCGAATCCTCATGAATAATGCAGGTTAACGTCAAGGAGACTTATCAACTTGCGACTTCCCACCAGCAGAGGCAACTCAAAACCACCAATTTTTGCTTGATGTAATCGATTACACGTGAAAGACTAGCGCTTGCAATCGATTACATTCACCGCTAGCTAAAAGACGGAGCCTATTACATCCTGAGTGATTTGCCTCGTTGGCCGGACTTGTAACGTGCAGGTACATCCATATCAGTTCCATTTTCGGGCTTACTTGGAGCAGTTTATTCATCTGAAGCTAACAACAAGTAAGACAGCCTTTTCGAAAGATCGGTGCGGCTGCCTCATTGTTAGCCCATTCCACGGCGCCCAAGGGGCGATACATCCAACCATATTTTTAAAGCTGAAGTTATTGAACGTGCTTCGGTCGACAAGCATCATCCCCTAGAGACAACGTTCAACCACCAGGAGAAATACATGAAGAAGAGTCTTATTGCATTGGCAACATCTGCGTCTTTGTTCGCAACAGGCGCTATTGCGGGCGACATTCGGTTTGATGGGTGGCCAGATCTTGATTCACATCTAGATACGGTTATTCCGTTGTTCGAAGCCAAGAATGCGGACGTAAAAATAAATTACCAAATGAACGATCATGGTGATCACCATAAAAAACTAACGACAAACATGGCAACAGGGACTGGTGCTGGCGATGTTGTTGCCATCGATGTTGGTTTCGTGGGTTCTTTTATTAATGGTGGCGGTTTTGAAAACCTATCTGGCGAAAAATACGGCGCTAATGACCTAAAGACAGAATTTGTTGATTATGCCTGGACACAAGGAAAAGGCCTCGATGGCAATCAGTATGGAATTCCATACGATATCGGTCCAGGCGTTATGTATTACCGCACCGATGTGCTAGGCGGGGTTGACGGTGACATCGATCAGGTTATCACCGATTGGGATTCCTACATCGAGTACGGTAAAAAGCTTAAAGAAAAAGGTATCTTCCTTATTGCTGATGCTGGTGATGTTGCAAAGACGATCGTTTTCACAACGGTAGAGCCAGGTAACGGCACCTATTTCGACAAAGATGGAAATTCTCTTGTCACTTCTGAACGGTTTGTGACCGCTTTCGAAACGGCTAAGCGCATTCGCGATGCAGGTTTGGACGGACAAATTGGATCCTGGACCAATGAATGGTACGCCGGTTTCAAGGAAGGAACTGTTGCAACTCAACTCTCAGGTGCGTGGCTGCTAGGACACCTGCAAAACTGGATGGCGCCTGACACTTCCGGTAAGTGGGCAGTATCAAATCTGCCTGATGGCATTTTCGGATCCTGGGGTGGTGGTTTTCTAGCTATTCCAACACAGGCTGAAAACAAAGCAGAGGCATGGGAATTCATTAAGTATTTAACTGCAAGTGAAGAAGCTCAAATCTCTGCCTTGAAGACTATCGGTGCATTTCCTGTGCTGAAGTCTACTTATGCTGACGCTGCGTTTGACGAGCCAATTGAATTTTTGGGTGGTCAAAAAGCACGTCTATTGTTTGCAGAAGTTGCTAACAATATATCTGCCGTTGAGCCTCAAAAAGGTGACTTGATTGCTGAAGACGTTGTTATGTCTGGTGCGTTAACTGAAGTACTGAACGATGGTAAAGACGTCATGGCAGCATTAAAAGATGCAGAGCGTCTGTTAATGCGTCGTGTTAAATAGGTCAATGTAGTTTGTCCTGGCCGTAGCGCTCCTTGCGCTGCGGCCCTCTTTAGTGCTGGCCTTTCGTTTCTATGCAAATGGCCAACTTCTTGTATACCAGCGGAATTTTAAAAGCCTCCGATGCAGACATCGTCCGAAGAAAAGTTACCGCGCAAACTCGAGAAGCCTGGCCGTGCAAGTCGAATTCGCGCGCTGCGAAAATCTCTGGTTCCCTGGTTTTTCATAAGCCCGTTTCTCATTCTATTTTTAGTTTTTAACGCCTTTCCATTAGGGTTTTCAATTTTTCTATCTTTTCAGGAATGGAACCCGGTTGCAGGCCTGAACTCAATGAAATTCGTGGGCTTTAAAAACTATCTGTCGGCGGTGGATGACCCTTGGTTATGGAAGTCAATCTACAACACAGTTTGGTTGGCGTTTGCCGCCAATATACCGCAACACCTTATCGCCATTCCCATTGCCTATCTATTGGTAGCAAGCTTAAAGGGCACGGTTAGACACCTTTATACCGCAACCATGTTTGTACCGTTTATTACATCGACGGTTGCCGTGTCGTTGATATTTTTCACGATCTATTCAGCCAACACCGGCATACTTAATCAGTGGCTGCTGGCGCTGTCTACTATGCCTTTTATAGGCGGGCTATTCTCATGGGTTCCAGATGTCATGCCTATACGCTGGCTGGGTAAATCAGACCTGCTCAAGCCTGCCATCGCATTCGTCGTGGTCTGGAAATACACGGGCTTTAACATTGTTATTTATTCCGCCGGATTTTTAACCATCTCTAAAGATCTTTATGATGCCGCCAAAGTAGACGGCTGCAATGCATGGCAACAATTTTGGTATGTTGCACTGCCCATGATTCGACCGTTCATATTTTTTGCCGTCACATTATCAATCATAGGTAGCCTGCAATTATTTGAAGAGCCTTACGTATTAACCTCAGGTAACAGCGGAGGTGTAGGACAAGCTGGCCTGACAGCCTCATACTATCTGTATCTTGTTGGTTGGGAGTGGCTGGAAATGGGGCAAGCTGCAGCCATTTCCTGGATACTATTTCTATTTATTGCAGTAGTTACGTCCGTCCACTTTTACTTTAATGGCCGCAAGGGATTGGAGGGTAATCAATAATGCGACATCTATCCAAAATAGGCCTGCATGCCGTTATGTTGATCGGCGTACTGATCACTATTTTTCCATTCGTGTGGGTGGCACTAATGGGAACCCACACAAGAGGAGACATCTATTCTTCACCGCCGCCATTCTATGTCGGAAATAATCTGCTACAAAATTACGCTGAGCTGTTAGATATCATGCCGTTTTGGACCGTTCTGTTCAATTCGCTCTATATCTCTGTCATGGGCACGATCGCCGCAGTGCTGTTTTGTTCCATGTGTGCATTTGGTTTCTACGCCTACAATTTCAAGGGTAAAAACCTGATCTTTGGCATCATGATCGCGTCCATGATGGTGCCCCCAGTTCTTATGCTAATCCCTTCTTTTCTCACGCTAAAATATCTGGGTATTTTGGATACCCATTTTGCGCTTTGGTTTCCCGGTGCTGCAAGTGCATTTGGTATCTTCCTGATCCGCCAATACATGGGGAACTCCATCACGCGCGATCTATTAGATGCAGCGAAAGTTGATGGAGCATCAGATTTTCGTATTTACTGGTCTATCGTTTTACCGCTGATTAAGCCAGCACTAGCGACACTCGCCATCGTTATATTTATAGGCCTATGGAACAATTTTCTGGCTCCATTAATCATTCTTTCTTCGCCAGATAAATTCGTACTGACCTTGGCATTGAGATCTGTTCAGTCAATTGCAAACTCTCCCTGGGGAGCCATCATGCTTGGCACATTCTTATCTATGGTGCCTTTACTTCTCGCTTTTATGTTCTTCTCCAGACAAATGATGGACGGCCTGACAGCCGGTGCCGTCAAGGGCTAACCATGACTTCAATAGAAAAATTAGCGCAACGCTTCCCTCCTGACTTTGAGTTTGGCGTTGCAACAGCCGCCTATCAAATTGAAGGCGCTGCAAAAGAAGGGGGTCGTAAACCATCCATCTGGGATGCTTTTTCCCATATGCCCGGTCGTGTGTTTCAAGGTCATTCTGGTGATGTAGCGTGTGATCATTACAACCGATGGGAAAGCGATTTAGACCTTATAAAAAGCTTAGAGGTAGATGCCTACCGTTTTTCTATCGCCTGGCCACGCATCATTCCTGATGGCCGAGGCGCTGTAAACGAACAAGGGCTAGATTTTTACGATCGCCTCATAGACGGCCTTATTGAACGAAACATTAAGGTATACCCAACGCTTTATCACTGGGATTTGCCTCTCGCCTTACAAGGTTATGGTGGTTGGACTGATCGCGATACTGCAGAGGCATTTGCAGAATACACCAGAGTCGTTGTGTCTCGATTTGGGGATCGTATTGATGCATTGGCCACTTTTAACGAACCGTGGTGTTCAACTTATCTAAGTCTATTATATGGTGAGCATGCGCCGGGTGAAAAAAACCTCGACGCAGCAATGGCCGCTGTGCATGTGACCAATCTTGCACATGGACTTAGCGTACAAGCGGCTCGCGCAGAACGCTCAGATATTCCTATGGGTACTGTGCTTAACGCGGTCTCTCCCTACCCTGCGAGTGACAGCGCTGAAGATGCAGCTGCTGTTGAACGTAGTTTTCAGTTCAATAACGGTGTTTTCTTTGGACCGATCTTTGACGGCGCTTATGATGCCGACCTGTTAGAGGCGATTGGCGACAAACTGCTTATAAAATCAGGTGACCTTGAAACAATTAATCAACCGCTCGACTGGTGGGGGTTCAATTACTATTGCCCGGCCGGAGTCAAACACGACCCTGCTAAAGATGCAGTATTTCCGGCCACGATTTCAGTTCCAATCACAGGCTCCGATGTACGCACAGATATCGGCTGGGAAATTATGCCAAAGGGCATGTACGACTTGCTACATACCGTCTACAAGCGCTATGACAACCTACCCCCTTGCTACATCACTGAAAATGGCGCTTGTTATAACACTGAACCAGATGCTAATGGCGTAATCGATGACCAGTTACGTCTAGATTATATTGAATCTCACCTCAGCATTCTGGCAGACGCCATTGAGGACGGCATTCCGTTAAAGGGGTATTTTGCATGGAGTTTAATGGATAATTTTGAATGGGCTTTCGGGTATAAAATGCGTTTCGGGTTAGTTCACGTAGATTACGACACCCAAGTACGCACGATCAAAAAAAGCGGCGATTGGTATAAGCAAGTTGCGGCTGCACACACGCAAATATCGATCAAAGGCTGAATGTAAAAATGTCTTCTGTAACACTAAAGAACCTGAGTAAATCATTTGGAACAGTAAAAGTTCTGCATGATTTAAACCTCGACATTGAAGAGGGAGAATTTGTCGCATTAGTTGGCCCGTCAGGTTGTGGTAAATCTACTCTGCTGCGAATCATTGCAGGCCTTGATAATGCCACCAGTGGTGATATCTGGATGAATGACAAGTGGGTCAATGATTTCTCACCCCGTGAGCGAAATATCGCCATGGTTTTTCAGTCGTACGCGCTTTATCCACACATGACGGTGGAAGAGAATATTGGATTCAATCTACGAATCTCTGGCTTGTCTAAGGCCGATATTAAATCTCGGGTAAGCGAGGCGACCGATATTCTAGATCTTGGTCAGTTGTTAGATCGCAAGCCTTCGCAGCTCTCCGGTGGCCAACGTCAGCGTGTGGCCATGGGCCGAGCGTTAGTCCGTAACCCCGATGCATTTTTGTTTGATGAGCCGTTATCCAACCTTGATGCGAAGCTTCGCGTGCAAATGCGTGAAGAAATCAAGCGCCTCCACCAAAAGGTACGCACAACTTCTATTTATGTCACGCATGATCAAATAGAAGCGATGACGTTAGCGGACAGAATCATCATTATGCACGCTGGTCGAATTCAACAGATGGGAACACCAACTGAGCTTTATAAGAATCCGGCGAATGTATTTGTTGCAGGGTTCATTGGGTCACCGTCAATGAACTTTTTGCACGGGCAAATCCAGACTAATCAAGGCAAAGCACAAGTGCTGCTTCCAAGTGGCGCAACGATCGATTTTATTGATCGTGGTAACTTACCAGCAGACGGCCGGGTCGTTGTTGGCATCAGACCCGAACACCTTGAATTCGCTACTGCGGAAAACAGGGACAATGTGTTTGAAGGAAAAGTTGATTTGATCGAACCGACAGGCGCGCAAAATCACTTGAAAATTTCAGTTAATGATCAAACCCTGACACTGGTAGATACATCACTTCGAGAGCTAAACATCGACGACACCATTCGGATACACATTCCTGTAGAGAAAGTACATGTGTTTCCTCATTCAGAATAAATTATGGTGCTGGGTGTAAACACCATTAATGTGGCGCATCGCTCGCGAAAAATTACCTCTCGGGGCACGCACCAGCAAGTGATAGAGATTACCCATCAGACAATAGGCATGCACTTCAAATGCGAATCGCTCGCCTCATTGTATAAACCTTACCATTCCAATACGGTCTTGCATTTTTTTCTGCAAGCTCCGACATATGAGCCCCTACAGTTCTAGTGTAATGGAACAAATAGAGTGTGCATTTGAGAGTTCGTCATTTAGTTTGCAACAAGGCGAAGCTTGCAGGCAATAGTTATTCTCTTTTCAAGAGCTTCAACGCAGTGGCAAGCCAAATGCCGAGCTCCCGCAGGGGCGATTAGTCAAAGTGCACTCAGAATTCGTTACAGGCTCATTTAGTAACTACTATCTCGATTTTTCTTATTAAATATGACACTTTGATTGATCGACTCATATGTGCAATCTATTTGTTCCAGTACACTAGTAAGCGCTTTCACCACCAGCAACTTTAGCTTGCCCAAGTAATTCGCGAGTACGATTAATACTGTCTGTAGCGGCAATAGATAAGTAACGTGCATCACTGTTCAATGTACAAAGATTAAAACCCCATCCGAATGCTTGCGCCGCATACTCAGGACTACCACAATGCAGACAGGCCGCTATGTTGGCAGACTTACAAGCGGCAAGAATTTTCTTGATCGCATCAATCATTTCGGGCTCTTGTCTATCCAGACCTGGCGCAAGCCGACCGTTGGTTATACCCAGTGTTAAATCTGCAGGGCCGATATAGATTGCATCAATCCCCGGTGTACTCACTATCTCGTCCAGATTCGCCATCGCCTCGGCAGTCTCAACCATTGCAATGCACAGAATTTGTTCATTCGCCTGAGCCGCGTAATCATCACCTGCTGATACACCAATTCTGGTCGGGCCAAAACTGCGGGTGCCCAGTGGCGGGTAACGCATGTAGGAGACAAGCTCTTCCGCCTGAGCGCGATTATTTACCATTGGGCAAATTATGCCGTAAGCACCAGCATCCATGGCGCGCATGATCGCACCCGGCTCCAGCCATGGCACACGTACCAATGGGGTCACATCATAAGCAGTGGTGGACTGCAACATGGAAAGCATATCGTTGTATGCCATTACACCGTGCTGACCGTCAAGCACAATACTGTCAAAGCCTTGTGATGCCATCACTTCAGCAGCAAACGCATCGCCGATAGTCAACCATGCATTTAACGTTGGCTCACCAGCGGCCCACTTTTGTTTTAGTTTATTTGGTTTCATTGTTGGCTCCTCCAGAGGGTTTGTACTTTATTCTATATGTGTTGGTGCTACAAGGAGGCATGGGGGTTGGGTTGTTTTTAGGGTTGCTTGAGTGGGTTGCTATGAGCGGCTTGTGTTGAGTGGCTTGCTTTGAGTGGCTTGCTTTGAGCGGCTTGCTTTGAGCGGCTTGCCTTGAGCGGCTTGCCTTGAGCGGCTTGTTGTGAGCGGCTTGTTGTGAGCGGCATCCCTGCCGGGGGCCTTCATTTTTGAAAAGACCAAAAACGAAGCAAAAAGTCTTCTTGCTGCTGTTTTGCCCTACGGGTGCCTGCGGCATTTTTTGAAACCATCCTCCATCGGGTCGTGCGGAATGCACATCCATGTGCACCGCGCTCAAAGCGTCATCCGTGGCGCTTTGCCCCGACTCCAGATGATTTCAAAAAACAAAATCAAAGCGCGGGAAAAGCAAGTCGGCTCGTGCCTTTGGCACATTGCTTTGCTGGTTAGTGATTGTGGTCGATTGTTCTGACATCCAGCATTAATCGTGGTTATTCACAAAATGCCCGGCAATTTAATCATTCTTAAGCCTAACCGTCCTTTTATTTGGTTTTGAATCTCATCGAAAAGGACGGTTTTCGTACATCGCCGCAAATGCCCAGTTGAATTGAGCCC
>CALGJU010000077.1 GCA_937928685.1 uncultured Granulosicoccaceae bacterium | reverse complement strand
AGCGCCGACAGTGAGCTAAAATGCCAACGATGCGATTACCCAACTACGCCTATATACCTGGTCAAAATGAACGCCACCCCGAAGACGCTTTCGACGAACTCAGGCGCACCGCCGTGCAAGGGCAGACTGCCGATCAACTGGCACAGTGCGAAGCCTTTCAAGCTGGGCTGCGCTTTCTCGACGCGGGCTACTACTGGGAAGCGCATGAAGTGCTGGAACCGGTCTGGATGGTGTTACCACAAGACAGCATGGAGAGACGATTCGTACAGGGCTTGATCCAGCTCGCTAATGGTTGCCTGAAAGTACGTATGAATAAACCCAAGGCCGCTTTGCGACTTGTTGAGCAGGCGAGGGATCTTGTGCCAGTTGGCGATACATCGATGATGATGCTGGAAATGCAGGTCGTACATGGCTGGATTGACGAGCTGGAAGGCAAAGCAAAATATGCACTATAATGCCAAATGATGCGCCAAAAATTTCCTGAGTGGTTAAAAGCAGTGACAAAATAGCTAATTTTTAAGTCTTATTATGCATATTTTATTTACTTCCGCTTAAGCTCCACGTATCGTTCTCCCACGACGCGAACGGAGAAGACTGCATGTCCCAATTGATCGACTTCCGGGTTAACCCCGCCAGCTATCGCCACTGGAAGATCGAATACAACGGGCCCGTCGCCATGCTGAGTATGGATGTCGACGAAAACGGCGGCTTATTCGAAGGCTACGAACTCAAACTGAACTCCTACGACCTCGGTGTTGATATTGAACTGAACGACGTCGTGCAACGCATGCGCTTTGAACATCCGGAAATCAAAGTCGTTGTCATGCGTTCAGGCAAAGACAATGTCTTTTGTGCCGGTGCCAATATTCGGATGCTGGGTGGCGCGGCGCACAGCCATAAGGTCAACTTCTGTAAGTTCACCAACGAAACACGCAATGCGTTTGAAGCGGCCGAGCAGGACAGCGGCCAACAGTACATTGCCGCGGTGAAGGGCGCATGTGCCGGTGGGGGGTACGAGCTGGCGCTGGCCTGTAATCACATTATGCTTACCGACGACAGCACCTCAGCTGTCGGCCTGCCGGAAGTGCCACTGCTTGCCGTACTGCCTGGTACCGGTGGTCTGACCCGTATTACCGATAAGCGAAAAGTGCGTCGTGATCTGGCCGATATCTTCTGCTCTATAGAAGAAGGGGTAAAAGGCCAGCGTGCCAAAGACTGGAGCTTGGTCGATGAAGTCATACCAAACTCAAAGTTCGCAGAAACAGTAGAGGTGCGCGCTCAAGAGTTCGCCGCCAGTTCTACCAAAGCAGACGTCACAACCGGCATTGTATTCAATCCACTCGAACGAACCGTCACTGAAGATGGTGTGTCCTGGTCTTCCATTAGCGTTGATATAGACAGAGCGGGTCGAAAGGCCACTTTCACCGTGAAAGGGCCGGATGACAATGCACCGGCAGATATGGATGGCTTTCAAGCGCAAGGTGATCAGGCCTATTTATTAAGGCTATGCCGTGACCTTGAAGACGCCATCCTGCACATGCGTCTCAACGAAATGGAGATCGGTCTCTGGGTTTTCCGCACTGAAGGTGACCCTGCAATACTCGCAGCTCACGAAGCACTACTGGCTGAAAACACAGATCACTGGCTTGCCAATGAAGTGCGTCAGTATTGGAAGCGAACACTTAAGCGGCTGGACGTCACATCACGCTCACTCGTAGCCTTTGTTGAACACGGTTCGTGCTTTGTTGGCGTACTTGCAGAGATACTATTCTCTGTTGACCGCACTTACATGATGGACGGCGAATTCGAAGATGATGATCGGCCACTCGCCACCATCATGCTCACTGAAGCTAACTTTGGCCCATACCCCATGGGCAACAACCTCACTCGTTTGCAAACCCGTTTTCTGGGTGAACCTGAACTCGTCGACACCGCTCGTGCACAAATAGGCGAAGCACTCGACGCAGAAACTGCAGACAAGATGGGTTTGGTCACCATCATTCTTGATGACATAGACTGGGATGACGAGGTTCGTATCTTCATGGAAGAGCGAGCTTCATTCAGCCCGGATGCCATGACAGGGCTAGAAGCCAATCTGCGTTTTGCAGGGCCGGAGACTATGGAAACCCGTATCTTCGGGCGACTCACCGCCTGGCAAAACTGGATCTTTAATCGTCCAAACGCGGTAGGCAAAGACGGTGCGCTACAACGCTACGGTACTGGTGTACGTGGCGACTTTGATCTGGAACGCGTTTAATAAATAACGACTCAACGAATATACACTGCAAGGAAAAACCATGGCCGATACTCTCGACGTCAGTTATGACACACGCATACCGAACAATGTAGGCCTTGGTCAGGACCGCAAGGTATTAAAGGCACTGGAAAAGTGGCACCCCGGGTACATTGACTGGTGGAACAAACTTATTCCACAGAACTTTCAAGATTCAATGGTGTACCTGCGAACCGCTGTCAGTGTTGATCCCAAGGGTTGGGCCAAATTCGACTACGTCAAGATGCCGGACTATCGTTGGGGCGTGCTACTCGCGCCCAAGGTGGAAGATCGGTTGATCCCTTGCGGTGAGCATATGGGTAAACCCGCCTGGCAGGAAGTGCCGGGTGAATACCGCAATATGCTCAAGCGTCTTATAGTAATACAGGGCGACACAGAACCGGGTTCTGTTGAACAGCAGCGTTTCCTTGGTCTTACCGCGCCGTCGCTCTATGACTTACGCAATCTGTTTCAAGTGAACGTGGAAGAAGGCCGTCATCTTTGGGCCATGGTGTATCTACTACAGAAGTACTTCGGTAAAGACGGTCGTGAAGAAGCTGATGATCTGCTGCGCCGTTCATCCGGCTCAGAAGAAGCACCGCGTATGCTAGGTGCGTTTAACGAAGAAACGCCGGACTGGTTGTCGTTCTTTATGTTCACTTACTTCACTGATCGTGACGGCAAGATGCAGCTCGAATCCCTGGCGCAG
>CALGJU010000076.1 GCA_937928685.1 uncultured Granulosicoccaceae bacterium | reverse complement strand
CATCCCGCCGACAGCTATTTTGACCGATGGTCTAGCCGTGAGTCTGATCTGCTACTTTTCCTGGCATTGCTTGATACCCTGATTGAAAAGGGTGAGTTAAATGTGGCGCAACAGCTTAGCGACCGGGCTAAAGATAAACTCTTTGCTGTGATGAGTAGCCAACGGCTGGCGCGTGCTTATAGTGATGTTGGAAAGAATGAGGACGTTGCCAAGCTTATGGCCAGTGCAACACGTGATACCTTTTCTATCAAGGCGGCAGAAGAGCGTGTACTTGCGTTGTCCGATTTTGCTTTAACAGAGCAAACTATCGGTTTAAATGAAGATGCCATTGATAGCTTTCTAAAAGCCTCCATTCTAGCGCGAAGCCTTGGTAAGCCCGAGTTAAAAACAGTGGGTTTAAGTTCTGCGGCGCGTTACTTTCAACGCTCAGGGCGTGACAAGGAAGCGGAACAGTTGCTTGCTGAATCTATGCGTGCCGGTGAAGAACTGCCTAGAAATACTGCTGCCAGAGATCTTGCTGTGAGATATGTAGCAATGTCAGAGGCACGTATCGGGCTTTTTAATCAAGCGTTAGATCATGTAGAAACGATTGTAGATCCGTTTGCAGCTGTTTCGGCCTATCATGGCATCGCCCTCGCGATTGAAAATGCTGGAGATGTAGACAATGCCAGGAAGGTATTGAACATGGCTTATCGTGCGGGTAGCCGAATTGCTGATAAAGACGAAAGAAGTAAGCTGTTGTCAAAGGTGGTTCTGGTTGGCGGGTCTGACTAAGTTGATAATCTAATACTAAGGAGTGGGTTGATGAACATCTATTCAATGCTAACGTTGCGGGATGCTGATCCAGTAAATGTCTCGGTGAAAAGAACTTCTCTTCCTGCGATATCCCTGGGGTTTATTCTGATGAGCCTCAGCGCATGCGGAGGCGGTACGGCCGCGAAGCAGATGCCTGGTACAGACGCTGGTCTCACACAAGCAGCGGGAACTGATTCACCCGTGAACGTTTCTACACCTGATAGCACTGGCGGTACTGGCGACAAAATACAGCCGGCTCCGCTTGAGGTGCCTGAGGTGCCGGAGGTGGTTGATACAGGTGCCGACAATCAACAGCCTGCTGCGATTGACAACAGTGTGAATCAAGAGCTGATCGGTGCGGCTGGCACTGTAGGTTGTGAGGCGGATCCCACAACCTTCCAAGACACGATGCTTGAGATGATCAATGCCTCAAGAAGTGAAGTAAGAATGTGCGGTGACATGCAGCGTCCGGCTGTGGGTGGACTGCTGTGGAATAGTGCATTGACTCAAGCTGCTGTCGCCCACGCGAATGATATGACGACGCATAATTTTTTCTCTCATGATGGATCGGACGGATTAAGCGTTTCTCAGCGTGCTGACACTGCAGGGTATCCGTGGCGTGCGGTGGGTGAGAATATTGCCGCAGGGCAGCTTGATATAGCCGAGGTTCATCAAGGCTGGTTGGATAGCGCTGGCCATTGCGTTAACATTATGAATAAACTTTTTACTGAAGTGGGCGCTGCCTGCATTAGAAATCCGCAAACAGACTTCGGTACGTATTGGGTGGTGGTATTCGGTGATTCGAAGTAGTTTGCAACCCTGATTTACCGTGTGGCACGCGTAAGTAATCCGTTTATAGTGGCAGCGTCGACTGACTTGCTACATTGTTCAGGTGTTAGTTGTGTATTTTCCGGGGCGGTTTGATCCCGCATTAGATTATTGGCAAGCGGGCTGTGTTGTCCGTTGTTGACTAACACATGAATTAGTTCATGTGCCAGTGCGATGCTCACGTCCTGAGTATTCTCTGATAGCCACACTGAATTTCGCATCCATGGCCGATTTTCTGTATTGGCAATACCAAACGCTTCAGCATCGAACTTCACCTGCATGTCCGTGTCATTAGCAAAGTAGATAGTGGCGGCTTGCGGTGTGAGTAGCGGTTGCAGATGGCGATGTAATGTTAGTGCATTACCGGGTGAGAGGTTTGCTATATAGCTTGCACCTGTTACACGGATCAGCGGCATTGTTGTCAATCCTATACCGCATGCTTTGTACAGTGTACCTAGCTGTGAGATAGCCCGGTCAATTCTGTCAGTAGTCCATCGCCTGTCCAGCGCAATCAGATTAACGCGCAGTGTATGTTCTGCCGAAGAGGCAGCGGGTTGATAGCTGTGGTCGATATGGCTCTGAAGCAAGCTTGTGTCGGCGAGAGGGTCTCCAAGATAGCCTGTTGAAACATACCGGCTGGTATTGGCTTTAACAGAAAGTGCAGCGATTCTGGTTTTAAGGTGTTCTATAGGCATGTCCGGGGTGAGTGCCAAAAGCCGTGACGCCAACGCAGTCATTCTTGAAACAGCGTAGCTTGAGCCGGAGACCAATGTTTGCGCGCCGCTGTAGTCGGTGGCCATGATACTTTCTGCAGGTACTAGATAATCAACCGAAATTTTGCCGTAGTTGGTGCGCTCTGCGGGGCGAATATAATCATCAGATGAAGTCACAACCAGAATATTGTTGTGTTCAAGCGAGGCGGGGTATACCGCGCGATCGTCAATATCTCGGCCGTTGTTTCCGGCTGACACAATAAATAAAATATTTGGATGAGCTGCAGCGGCATCGCTGAACGCGAGCCAGTCTTTGTATCGGTTGCTTCCCAGTGGCATGCCGATGATACGGATAGAGTGAGCCGCAGCATGTTCGACCAGTTGCGTCATTCGAGACATGTCTGGCCTCGGATAACGGTATGGAACCAGTGCAATGCCAGGTGCCTCCTTAATTAATAAAGAGGCGGTTCTTGTACCGTGTCGTTGCACATGAAATTGTGAGCGTGCCGGGTTGGCGTCGTAGGGAGTGTCGTCGTTGTCCCAAAAATCATAGCCTATAGGGGTGCCTTTGTTGTCCAGTGCCAGGGCGTTGCTGATATCGGCAAGGGTATAATTAACACCGGAGTCGATCATCGCGACCTTCAAACCGTCGGGCTTGCCTGCGGATGCAGGTAATGGCGGGTTCAGCCATTCCTTGTGCGGCAGTGGCTCCAGGGAGCTCGATAGGGTTTCAATATACAGTGCAGTGTTATCACGGTAGGTGATCCTGTGTGCCAGTATTAATTCACACTCATTACCGAGTGTCAGCCTGGTGGCTGGTAGAGATGTGTTGTCTGTCACTAATGCCGTCGTCATAACTACTCTACGTGGCCGACCGTTGGTGTCGATGATTTCCAGCTTGGTTGAATATTCCGCGGTGGCAAAGCTTTTTTCTATGCCGATGGTTGAGCCTCGAACGACGATATCGCGCTCGGTAAATCGGTGGTTGGCAAGTTGGTGTGGAAGCTGGTTCGGCTTGGCGCACAGTGTTTGTGCCAGTAATAGTTGATCTTGTAACGAGCGCTCTGTGGTGTGTGCATCCGTAAAGCAGAGCATGAGCGCAGTCAGTAGTGCCTTTGAGGGTATTGATGATCGCGTCTGTTGAATGCTCCTGGTACTCGCGTTCATGTTCAGTCCCTAGGTTTATCTCTGAGAGGGGGGCGCTTGCCAGGTCATTTTAATGTGCTCAATTCCTGCTTCTTCAAACTGCTTTCCGGCTTGAGTGAAGCCGAACTCTTCGTAGAGAGTAATAGCAGATAGCTGAGCATGTAAATACAAGGTGCTGCGTTCTTGCTTGTGGGCCAGATCAAGAATCTGTTGCAGCATTGCACGGGCAACGCCGAGTCGCCTCCAGGGTTTTAAGACAGCGATTCGGGTAACTTTACCGTTAGGCTGCAATCTCGCGCACGCAATGGGTTGATTGTCATATGACTCGGCCAATATATAGCAGCTACTACTATCATACTCATCAGACTCCAGTTCAATGGGTACCTTCTGCTCTTGAACGAAAACCTCTTTGCGAATTCGCATCAGTGCAGCGGCGTCATTGTCCCAGCTTGCGATACGTACAATAAAGGCGCTTTGATTAGTCATGGTTGTCGAACGAAAGTAATTGTTGCTGTAACAGTAAGGCGAGTAGCGGTAGATCGTTATTGCTGCCTTGTTGCACATCATCTAATTCAACGACCCGGTGGTTGGCGAGTGCCTGAGCCAGAGATTCTGAACACTCGTAGGCTTTACCATCAGCGAAGAGTGTGAAGCGGCCGTCTGCATTTGTATAGGCCACCCGTTTTTGCGAGTTGTAGCTAAGGGCGTTACCAGCCTTTAGTTCTTCTAAAATGATGCCGGCCGGGGTGGTGGCTTCAAGTGCTTCATCGAGAGTTTCTTGAAGTTCCTTTGGTTCAGTAATATACCTGCCAATCCATTGATTTAACGTATCATCATCTTTTTCCAGTGCGCCTCTCAGTAGCGTCCGTAACGAGGTGAGATCGTCATTGCTGATAAGCCCGGGAGTGTGGGTGTGTGCTCTTTTCGGGTCGGTAAATCGTTGCTCGGCACTTTCGGTTTCAAGTAAGTAGTTAACCAATTCTGGCAGTATTTCGTCAACGGAAGGCGCGCGGAAGCCGATTGACCAGGTCATGCAGGGTTCTTCAATGGCAATGCCATGATGTGCGTACTGCGGAGGTAAATAAAGCATGTCCCCGGTCCTTAGTTGCCAGGTGTCGTCAGCCTCAAAGTCACCCAGTATCGCGATGGTGTTGCTTACAGAGGCCTGTACACCTTCACGGGGAGTGGTCTCTATCTGCCATTCACGTAGACCATCAGCTTGCAGTAAAAATACATCGTATTGATCAACATGCGCACCTACGGATCCGCCTACGGGGGCATAGCTGATCATTAAGTCGTCTATTCTCCAGTCGGGCAGAAAGCGAAAGGGTGCTAAGTATTGTCTGAATTCCGGTAGTAGTTTTTCAACATCGGAGACCAACAAAGACCACTCATGGCCTGTCACGTCATTAAAAAATTCATCACTCATTGGTCCGGCACACAAACGCCATTCATTGTTGCCTGTGTGTTCAATGTATCGGCTGTTTGCGTCCTCTTCACAGGAAAGGCCGGCCAGTTCATCGGGATCTATCGGGTTGGTGAAATCACTAAAAGCATTACGAATCAGCAGTGGTTTCTGTTGCCAGTACTGTTCAAGAAAAAGCGATTCGCTAAGGCCTTCGGGCCATTGAATCTTCATCAGGTTTGATCTGGAATAGACGCGGCCAGTGTTTCTGCCAGCCCGATATAATTAGATGGAGTGAGCTGCAAAAGCAGTCGTTTTGCTTCATCCGGTAGCTCCAGCGTATTGATAAACTCATGCAGTGTCTCACGGGTTATGGCTTCGCCGCGGGTAAGCGCCTTGAGTTTTTCGTATGGGTTTTCAATTCCATACCGGCGCATCACAGTTTGTATGGGTTCAGCCAACACCTCCCACGATGCATCAAGATCTGCGAGTAGGGCAGCTTCATTTACCTCCAGTTTGTTTATTCCTTTAAGCAGCGATTCATGGGCGATGAGTGTGTGGGCAAATGCAACGCCGAGGTTGCGCAACACTGTAGAGTCAGTGAGGTCACGTTGCCAGCGAGATATCGGCAGCTTAGTGCTAAAATGGTTAAACAAAGCGTTCGCGATACCAAAGTTGCCTTCTGCATTTTCAAAGTCAATCGGGTTCACTTTGTGTGGCATCGTGGAGGAGCCGACTTCCCCGTCAACTACTTTTTGCTTGAAGTAACCCAGTGAAATGTAGGCCCAGACGTCTCTGGAAAAGTCTGTGCAAATGGTGTTAATGCGCGCAAAGGAATCGAAGATCTCAGCCATATAATCGTGAGGTTCGATTTGCGTTGTGTAGGGGTTGTGGCTAAGTCCCAGTGACTCAACAAAATCGTAGCCGCATTGCAGCCAGTCTACTGATGGATAGGCGACAACGTGGGCGTTGTAGTTACCCACCGCGCCGTTCATCTTACCGAGAAACTCAGCCGATTCAGCAATCGCAATTTGGCGTTGTAGTCGTGCAGCCACGTTGGCTAACTCTTTACCCAGGGTGGTCGGGCTGGCGGTTTGCCCGTGAGTTCGGCTTAACATGGGCGTTGCTGCGTGAGTATGGGCGAGGCTGGCCAGCGCGGCAGAGACTTTTTTTACTGTGGGAATTAATACGCTGTCGCACGCTTCCTTTAAACCCAGTGCGTGGGAAAGGTTGTTGATGTCTTCGCTGGTACAGGCAAAGTGTAAAAAGTTGGCGGCGGCAGATAATTCCTCATCGTTCTCAAATTTTTCTTTCAGCAGGTACTCTACTGCCTTAACGTCGTGGTTGGTCGTCGCTTCTATTTCCTTTACCCGTTTCGCATCGTCCGTGTCAAAGCTCTTGATCAGGGATTCAATTTTTGTGTGTGCTGCATCACTGAGGGTGAAGTTGTCAATGTCCGGGTGTTTTGCAAGTGCTTGTAACCAACGGAGCTCAACAATGGTCCGGTAGCGGATAAGGCCGTATTCACTAAAGCAGTGTTGCAACGGTGTGGTTTTGCTGGAATATCGGCCATCGATAGGGGATACGGCAAGCAGGGAATCTGGCATGGGTCAGTGGTTCGATTTACACGGAGTGATATTATCTCACGCGCAGCCATGTGAGCGGTACTGGTGCCATTCTGTTTGTTTTGTGTTCTTAAGAGTTTTGAGCGCTGATTGATGGCGCTTGGAATAGTTAAGCTGATTGCTAGATTAAGAAGCATCGTTTACAATCATGGGACGGCAGGCGCGTAGCTCAGCTGGTTAGAGCACCACCTTGACATGGTGGGGGTCGGTGGTTCGAGTCCACTCGTGCCTACCAAGTGTTTTTAAATATTTGGTAGATATAACAGAAAGTTGCCGTCGTCTCGGGTGGTCGAAATGGCCCGCAGAGGGAACTTATAGACAATGGCTTTAGCACCATTACCAGTGTCTTCCAGGGATCAGCGCTTATTCGATAGCATCGCTTTTGCCTTTAGCAGCTGCGATCGGAGCTGCATATTATGGCGCTTGGTCGCCAATATCATTCATCCCCGCATTTCCAATCTGCCTTTTTTCGCAGTTTGTCCTGTCAGCTACCTCGCATGTATCGCCACGGTGAAGCAAGTTCTGGGTTCCCATTGGCTGTAACGCAACATCTGTCGGGATTCGAAGGAAAAATACCGTGGTTTCGAAGCAGCATTAGGCGGGCAGATGCAACTGAGAGGCGGCTGGAATAGGTATATTCCTAAAATCTCGTATGTCCTATCGCCCGGCTTTGATGCCAGTGGTGGTGCAACGCTTTGGTATCAATAACCCAATTACAGATCATCCAATTACAGAAACATTTTAATTTTAGAGAGCAGCAACATGGCAGATGAATTTTTTAGTGAAGACGTAGCCACTCGTGACCCTGAGCTAGCCGCCGCTATTGCCGATGAACTGAAGCGTCAGCAGGAAGAGATAGAACTGATTGCATCCGAGAACATCGTGTCTCGTGCGGTCATGCAAGCTCAAGGCTCTGTAATGACTAATAAGTATGCCGAAGGCTATCCGGGTCGTCGCTACTATGGTGGTTGTGAGCATGTGGATGTGGCGGAAGATTTAGCCCGTGAGCGTGCTAAAAAGCTTTTTAATTGTGCCTTTGTGAATGTGCAGCCGCATTCAGGTGCGCAAGCGAATCAAGCGGTTTTTCAGGTGTTGCTTGAGCCGGGTGATACTTTTATGGGGCTCGACCTCGCTGCAGGCGGGCATTTGACCCATGGTTCACCGGTGAACCAGTCTGGTAAGTGGTTCAACGCGGTTTCCTACAAGGTGGATAAAAACTCTCATCAAATTGATTTTGATGATGTTCAGGCGCTTGCGAGTGAGCATAAGCCGAAGCTGATCATTGCGGGGGGCTCTGCCTACCCGCGAGTTATTGATTTTAAAAAATTCAGAGAAATTGCAGATTCAGTAGGGGCCAAACTGATGGTCGATATGGCACATTTTGCGGGTTTGGTGGCCGGTGGTGTGCACCCTAATCCGCTTGACTACGCCGATGTTGTGACAACCACTACGCACAAAACACTTCGTGGCCCACGCGGGGGCATGATTTTGTCGAACGATGTTGATCTTGGTAAAAAGATCAATTCATCAGTATTTCCAGGCCTTCAAGGTGGTCCGTTAATGCACGTAATTGCTGGTAAAGCGGTGGCTTTCGGTGAAGCGTTGCGACCGGAATTTAAACAGTATTCACAATCTGTTGTGGATAATGCCCATGCACTTGCTGATGCCATCACCGCGGGTGGCCTGAACCTGGTTTCAGGTGGGACTGATACGCACCTTATGTTGGTTGATCTGACGGCGAAGAAGCTCACCGGTAAGGCTGCAGAAGCCTCACTCGGCAGAGCTGGAATGACGTGTAATAAAAACGGTATCCCGTTTGACCCGGAATCACCGATGGTCACATCCGGTATTCGTCTGGGCACCCCTGCTGCCACCTCTCGTGGTTTTGGTACAGCGGAGTTTACTCAGGTTGGTGAGATGATTATTGAAGTGCTGAACGGCTTGGCTGAAAACGGCGAAGATGGCAACGAGGCAGTAGAGAAAGCGGTCAAGGCTCGCGTGCTGGAGTTGACTGCGAAATTTCCTATCTATTCTTAATAGTCAATCGTAACAAGACAGGGGCGGGCGCTGCCAGAACAGTGCCTGCTCCTATCCTGCAGCCTTCAAATGTACCTTTCGGCCTGCACACCTCTTTACCGCCGGGTATCGGTGAATAACCGCAGTGAACACCATCTTTTGGGCTATACTTTGCCCAACGATCTCGTGAGACAATCGAGACTCTCCTCCGCACTTAACTATACAAATGACATGTGGCCTTGCGTATGGGTCACCACTGACAGGAATTATCATGCCCTCCATTACTCTTCCAGACGGTAGCCTTCGTAGCTACGATCAAGCTGTGTCCGTAGCGGATGTGGCCGCCGATATTGGTCCTGGCCTTGCCAAAGCGGCCCTTGCAGGTGTGGTTGACGGCACCTTGGTCGATGCCAGCACATCGATTACCAGAGACGCCCAGCTCTCTATTATTACGGCAAGAGATGAAGAAGGGTTGCACCTCATCCGCCACTCGACGGCGCACCTAATGGCGCAGGCGGTCAAGCAACTGTACCCGGATGTTCAGGTGACTATTGGTCCTGTTATCGAAGACGGTTTTTATTATGATTTTGCCTATGAACGACCATTCACCCCGGAGGATCTGGAAGCGATAGAGAAGCGAATGTCTGAGCTTGCAAGCCAGGCTATTCCGATTAGCCGCAGTGAATTGCCTCGTGATGAAGCATTGGCATTCTTTGCTAATTTGTCTGAAGACTATAAATCAGAGCTTATTCGTGACATCCCGCCTGAAGAAGTGTTGTCACTTTATGAGCAGGGGGATTTTACCGATTTATGTCGTGGCCCACACGTGCCGGATACCGGTCGTTTAGGTCACTTTAAGTTAATGAAATTGGCCGGTGCCTATTGGCGTGGTGATTCAGACAACGCGATGTTGCAAAGAATTTACGGTACCGCGTGGGCCAACAAAAAAGACCTTAAAGCCTATTTGCATAGACTTGAAGAGGCTGAAAAGCGGGACCATCGCAAGATTGGCAAACAGCTGGATTTATTTCATCTGCAGGAAGAAGCGCCGGGTATGGTGTTCTGGCATCCGGCAGGCTGGTCTATATATCAGTCCGTTCAACAGTACATGCGCAAGCGCCAGATTGAACAGGGCTACAAAGAAATTAATACCCCGCAAATAGTCGATATGTCTTTGTGGGAACGCTCGGGTCATGCAGATAAGTTTGGTGACGATATGTTTGCGGTCAACAGCGAAGATCGCAAGTTCGCGATCAAACCGATGAACTGCCCATGCCATGTGCAGGTGTTTAATCAGGGGCTTCGCAGCTACCGTGAGCTGCCCATCCGATTGGCAGAGTTTGGGTCCTGCCACCGCAATGAATTATCCGGTGCGCTGCACGGCATTATGCGCGTCAGAGGCTTTGTGCAGGATGATGGCCACATCTTCTGTACTGAAGAGCAGATTCCGTCTGAATCAGCAGCGTTTATCGATTTTCTGCATGCCGTGTATGAAGACTTCGGTTTTACCGAGGTGATCTATCGGCTCTCTACGCGCCCCGAAAACCGGGTCGGTAGCGATGAAGATTGGGATAAATCAGAGAAAGCCCTGGCCGATGCACTCGATGCGAAAAACCTGGATTGGAAAGAATTGCCTGGAGAGGGTGCTTTTTACGGTCCGAAAATCGAATTTTCTCTGAAAGATTGTATAGGTCGGGTGTGGCAGTGCGGTACTCTGCAGGTAGATTTTTCAATGCCTGGGCGTTTAGGGGCCGAATATGTTGATGCCAACGGTGATCGCCAGGTACCAATAATGCTTCATCGGGCACTGCTCGGTTCGTTTGAGCGCTTTATCGGCATTCTAATTGAACAGCACGAAGGCAAAATGCCATTGTGGTTAGCACCAAATCAGATCAGAATCCTCAATATTACGGACAAACAGAGCGATTTTTGCCAAAATATGGAAAAAACCCTGCTGGATCAAGGGTTCAGGGCTCAATCTGACTTGAGAAACGAGAAAATTGGCCTTAAAATCAGGGAGGCAACTCTAGAGAGAGTGCCTTATATGCTTGTCATAGGTGACAAGGAAATAGAATCCGGCATGGTTTCGGTTCGCACACGCGATGCGAAAGAGATTGGTCCATTTGACCTCGACGCCTTGATAACCGGTTTAAATAACGAAGTTGCGACTTGCGGT
>CALGJU010000075.1 GCA_937928685.1 uncultured Granulosicoccaceae bacterium | reverse complement strand
CCTGCTGCTTGATGTGCGATCTACTGCGGTGAATCCAAGCATCTCGTCTTCATCGCTTTCCATCGCTGGAATGGCTGCAGAAAAGTCTTCCTCGATAAAACAGTGGCAGGTCGCACACATGCAGGAACCGCCACATTCCGCCTCTACTCCATCAATATTATTGGAGATTGCAATCTCCATCAGGCTCACGCCGTTTTTTCCTTCGACTTCGTGACGGGTGCCGTCGGCTTCTATAAATATGACTTTTGGCATTACTTTTACTCAGGCTGGATTTTATGTGGGAGAATGATAAGCCAGCCGTGGGTAAATGTGTACATTCCTGGCTTAATACATTGTGATTTGACGCCGCCGACTGTCGCTGACGAGACGCCTTGGAACACGTGCGGGCGTGCATCGCACAACCGGTGTAGTCAGAACAAAAACACTCGCTGAATTCGACGGGGCTCGACGCCCCGCCATTAAACCCGCACGCATCTGCACACTTTGGCTCGCTCAACGAGATAAATGCAGATCAACAATCCAGCGTATTCGCACGTTCCCACTCACTCAAGTGTGCCGTATAAGCGTGCCAGTCCTGCATACGCAGTTTCACATAGGCGTCGATCAGATCATCACCCAACCCTTCTCGAAGCGGTTTGCTTTTGTCTAACAGACGAATCGCATCAAGCAGATTCAGCGGTAGTTTTTTAGCCCCTTTGGCTTTTTCAGGTTCAGCGTACATATTGTTGTGATGTGCCTTGCCAGGCGGCCGCTTGTTATTAACGCCATCAAGACCTGCGGCAATAATGCCCGCCTGCATCAAATACGGATTTGCCGCACCATCCATTAGTCGCAATTCAAAGCGACCATCATCCGGCACACGAATCATATGAGTTCGGTTATTACCGGCATATGTCACTGTGTTTGGCGCCCATGTCGCCCCTGAACGCGTTAACGCTCCATTGATACGTTTGTAACTGTTAACCGTCGGGTTAAAGAGTGCGGTAAGCGCTTCGGCGTTGTGAATAATTCCACCAAGAAAATCATAGGCAAGACTCGAAAGCCCCAGATCCTGCTTGTCTTTCTTATCAAGGAACAGGTTCTTCGCACCTGTTTTATTCCACACCGATACATGCGCGTGGCAACCATTACCAGTTAAATCGGCAAATGGCTTAGGCATAAAGGTTGCACGAATATCATGGTTCTCTGCAAGCGTCTTTACCATGTACTTAAAGAACACATGGCGATCAGCGGTTTTTAATGCATCATCGTAGTCCCAGTTCATTTCAAACTGACCATTGGCATCTTCGTGGTCGTTTTGATAGGGGTTCCATTCAAGCTCAAGCATTGAGTCGCAAATGGCTTTAATGACAGGGTAACGTCGCATTAACGCCTGTTGGTCATAACAAGGTTTTGACTGTGTGTCTTTTAAGTCAGATAACGCGGTTCCATCTGCGTTGGTAAGAAAGTACTCGCACTCCACACCGGTTTTTACACGATAACCTTTGGCCTCAGCGGCTTTAAGTTGATTCTTTAAAGCCACTCGCGGTGAGGCTGATACTTCTTCGCCATCCATCCATAAGTCGGCAGCCAACCAGCCGATTTCCGGTTGCCAGGGAATTTGAATCAAACTGTCCGGGTCTGGCACACCAAACATATCCGGATGCGCCGGCGTCATATCAAGCCATGATGCAAAGCCTGCGAATCCTGCACCCTCACTTTGCATCCCTTTGATCGCGCGCGCCGGAACCAATTTGGCTCGCAGCACCCCAAAAAGATCTACAAAACTGATTAAAAAATATTCAATGCCTTTGGTTTTGGCAATTTTCGAAAGATCTGGCATGGTTTTCCTCCAACTAATCTTTAAGGGTTTTTTATTATTTAATAAAACTGTCTATCAGAACTTACCGGGAATCCATTCGGTTCCCGCTAGCGGCACACCCGCCATCGCAGCCGCTTCAATGGTCAGGGCAGCTAAATCTTCAGGCTCAAGGTTGTGTACATGGGACTTACCACAGGCACGCGCCAGTGTTTGAGTTTCCAGTGTCAGCACACTGAGATAGTTGGCCAGACGACGACCAGCGGCGACAGGGTCAAGCCTTGCACTCAGTTCAGGGTCTTGAGTACAGATACCGGCCGGATCACGACCATCCTGGTAGTCATCATAATAACCAGCGCTGGTACCGAGCTTGTTGTATTCCGCTTCATGTGTGTCGTTGTTATCACCAAGCGCAATCAGAGCCGCCGTACCAATAGATACAGCGTCCGCTCCCATTGCCAAAGCCTTGGCTACATCTGCGCCTGATCGAATACCACCGGAGACGATCAACTGCACCTTACGATGCATATCAAGTTCTTTCAGTGCATTCACGGCCGCGCGAACGGCAGGCAACGTAGGTATACCAACGTGTTCGATAAATACATCTTGCGTAGCGGCGGTACCGCCCTGCATGCCATCCACCACCACCACATCTGCGCCGGCTTTAACCGCTAGCGTCACATCGTAAAACGTTCTGGCAGCACCTACCTTGATAAAAATCGGTTTTTCCCAGTCCGTGATCTCACGCAGTTCAGCAATTTTGATTTCAAGATCATCAGGGCCGGTCCAATCCGGGTGCCTGCACGCCGAGCGTTGGTCTATGCCTTCGGGAAGATCACGCATACCTGCCACACGGGGTGATATTTTCTGCCCAAGCAGCATACCGCCACCACCGGGCTTTGCCCCCTGCCCGACAACCACTTCAATGGCGTCTGCCTTACGCAGATCTTCCGGGTTCATGCCATAACGAGATGGCAGGTATTGATACACCAGATACTTTGACTGGCCACGTTCCTCCGGCGTCATACCACCATCACCGGTGGTGGTACTGGTACCCATTTGCGATGCCCCTCTTCCCAATGCTTCTTTGGCTTGCGCAGACAACGCTCCGAAACTCATGCCTGCAATAGTGATTGGTATATCCAGGTGGATAGGCTTTTTAGCAAAGCGATCACCCAACGTTACATTGGTGCCGCACGTCTCTCTATAACCTTCCAACGGATAGCGTGACATACTCGCTCCAAGGAAAACCAGATCGTCAAAGTGCGGGATCTGACGCTTGGCACCAAAACCACGAATATCATAGATACCGGTTTCTGCAGCGCGCTGAATCTCACGAATCACAGGGCGCGAAAATGTCGCAGATTCTTTTAACCAGGATTTATCGACCATCAACGCTACTCCAGCCTGCGTTATTCATATAATTATTTTTTGTTGTACGAAAGATCAAACGCTAATAGCTCGATGCGTTATCGATATTGAAGTGGTACAACTTGCGCGCTGACCCGTAGCGTTTGAAGTCATCCACCGTCATGTCATTGATACCGGCGGCATCCAGCAACGACTGCAGCGTTTCTTTGTGCTCTGCACGCATCTCTTTCTCTTCGCAGTCTGCACCAAGGCTCTCTACCTTGCCACCGACATAGAGCTGCGCTTCATAGATTGAATCACCCAGTGCTTCACCGGCATCGCCGCACACGACCAGGTGGCCTTTCTGCGCCATAAACGCACTCATATGACCGACACTTCCTTTAACGACAATATCAACCCCTTTCATTGAAATACCACAGCGCGAAGAGGCATCACCGTCAATAACAACCAAGCCACCATGGGCTGTTGCTGCACAATACTGGGAGGCATTGCCGCTCACATGTACACGGCCAGACATCATGTTTTCTGCCAGCCCCGGCCCTGCATGACCATTGACCTGTATATTGGCATCGCAGTTCATTCCAGCGCAGTAGTATCCGACGTTGCCGTTAATCTCAACCTCATGTGCACCTGTGGCACCTACCGCAACGGAATGTTTACCCCCCGCATTACTTACCACAACCTTACCCGTCACCGCCCCATGTAGGTGCTGATTTAACTCACGAACCGGGTTATCGCTTAAATCAAAAGTATTCATTACGCTGCCACCCCGTCACGCATCTCACCTTCCCAGGTATATATTTGGGCGGGCACCGGCTCCCACACGCGTGCATTCTCAGCACCCGGTAACTGAGCGATCGCCCGGAACTCCGAACTCATCGCCACCCAGTCATCCGTTTCTGCAAGCACCGCAGGCTTACACGCCACAGGATCACGCAATACCGCAAAACCATCACGGGTGCCAATAGCAAAAGTATAAAACCCGTCAAGATCACGAATGGCCGCTGCCAGGGCTTGTCGCAGTGAATCCCCCTGTGACAAGCGCCAGGTTAAATAACCCGCCGCCACTTCGCTGTCATTGTCTGTTTCAAAGCGGATGCCGGCGCGCAACAGCTTTTCACGCAAGCGGTTGTGATTAGAAAGTGAACCGTTGTGCACCAGGCACAAATCCAATCCGGTAGAGAACGGGTGCGAGTGACTGGTAGTAATGGCGCTTTCCGTGGCCATTCTGGTATGCGCCAGTGCATGGCTTCCAGAGATCTCATGCAATGCATAGTTATTGACGAACTCACTGGGGTGGCCTTTTTCTTTGTAAATCTCAATGCGCTCGCCGGCGCTCATCAATCGCAGATCAGGGAAGGATTCCCGAACCCAGTCTTCCATAGCGGCCGGAGTCTCTGGGGACTCAATCACCAGATGAGTACCACGGCGCTTTAACTGCACGCCACTAAAGGCTTTTTGAACTGACTGGGCGACGGCGTCAATCTGATCTGCAGAGTCATGTTGCACCGTGACTTTTGATGCACCAACGCCGTCAGCATAGAACGCCACACCCGCGCTATCCGGACCACGTTCACCCATCTGTTCGAGCATCGCACCCACATGCTTACCGAGATTCTGGCGAATCGAATCAGTCTTGGCATAAAGGCCAACAATACCGCACATAGACTTTCCCTCAAGATATTACAGACGCCCCAAACACGCGGTCTCAAGGCAGGTCAATATGCGCCCTGCGATTGCGAGCACGCCTCCCGAGTCTACGAACCCTAAGAGAAGGACGCAAGTAATATGGGAAACTTAATAGCTGAGGGACGCTTGCGGACCAGTCAGCAAACGGGTCGCAGTTTCTGACCGACATATCGGATACTCAAGGAATCAAAAAAAGCCACTGGCGACTCGCTCTATAGAGCTATCGTCGCGCGCGAACAAACCAACCACGCGCCACAGCAACTCACACCTTGATTTGTCTCACCAATGCCCTTAGCGCGACGAAGGTCGCGGCCAATGCGAAACAATTACCCAACAACAAAATAAATAATGCACTCATCACTCTCTCCCGGAATTCGATGACTTTATTAAAGCAACCAATAATGTCAATGCGGTGCGGCAAAAATGATGAATTATGGCAATCTCAACCGAACCCACTGGAACAGCAAGAAACCCTGCGGCATGCCAGCACGTTTTCCTGATACATCCCTGCCGTGGTAACGTTGGACTAAGCTCGTATTGGCCACACCACCTATTTATGTCCAACCCAACACACCTGTTAAAAGCACTGTGGAATGAACATAACTTAAGCGAAGACGCACTGGATCGCATCAACCTGCAAGGAACCGACCCGGTCTTCCCATCCTCTTTCGCAGTAGGATCAGCAGCCCTTGTCTCCATGGCAAGTGCGGCCGCAATGGCCACAGAAATAGGCCAACTGCGCGGACTTCCACAGCAGACCATCACCGTTGATATGCAGGAGGCCGCCATCGAATGCACAGGTCGATTTACGCTTGATGGTAAATCAACTCCATCTTTCGCAGAATTATCCGGTCTCTATCAATGCAATGACGGCTGGCTTCGACTGCATGCAAACTTCGATCATCACCGTGATGCAGCGTTAAGTGTTACCGGACTACCTACCGGATCAAAAACATCAAGAAAAGATCTGGAGGCAAAAGCACTTCACTACAGTTGTGAACAGTTTGAATCTGCAGTACTTGAAAAAGGCGGCGCGTGTGCCACTGTCCGCACCTTTGATGAATGGGACAAACTACCGCAGGCAAAAGCCGTTGAATCACTCCCGCTGGTAGAAATCACAAAGCTGGGTGAGGCGAATCCGAAATCACACTCAGTATTGAGTAAAGGACAACCGCCGCTGTCAAATATTCGCATTCTTGATCTAACAAGAATTCTCGCAGGCCCGGTGTGTGGCAGAACACTCGCAGCCTACGGCGCAAACGTTATGCTAATCAACTCACCGAACCTACCCAATATTGACAGCATTATAGAAACCAGCAGAGGAAAGTTATCTGCACATATAGACCTGACAAACGATACCGATAAACAAGCTTTGGATCACCTGTTAAAAGACACACATGCGTTCGTACAAGGCTACCGACCAGGGTCCATCGCATCCCACGATCTTTCAGCCGAAACGGTCGCTGCACGCTACCCTGGCATTGTCTACACCTCTCTCAGCGCTTACGGACGTACAGGACCATGGAGCACGCGACGAGGCTTCGATTCGTTGTTGCAAAGTGCCAGTGGATTTAACATGGCAGAAGCACAGTCAAAAGGCACAACCACCCCGACCGCACTTCCAATGCAGATTCTCGACTACGCCAGTGGATTTCTTATGGCGTTCGGTACCCAAGTCGCCTTGCAAAAGCAAATCACAGAAGGCGGCAGCTGGCACGTACAAGTTTCTCTGGCCCACACAGGATTATGGTTGCGATCATTCGGGCAAAACAACGACTGGTTAAACTGCCCAACGCCAACCATTGACGAACACCTGCAAAGCTTTGCTTCAAACTATGGAGATTTGCGTGCGCTTCCCCACCCGATAAATTTTTCCGAATCATCAGTCGTCTGGAAAGTCCCTTCGTCTGCACCAGGCACTCACCCGCCTGTCTGGCCAACATAGCGACGCTAAGCAAACCCTGTATTGGTAAGTTTCATCGCGATCGCATTTAATTCATCGCGCGCCAGATAAAGCAATTGTATTTTTAAGCAATGCGCAATAAGGTTAAATTCCAAACGCGATTAAAGATCAGAAACCGATATGACCACCATTGAGCCATTCCGTGTCAACGTCGCTGACAAAACCTTAAAACACGTAAAAGCACGGGTCACCGACTACCCATGGCACGAAATGCCTGACGATGGCGGATGGGACTACGGCACCAACCTCGACTACATGAAGGAGTTCTGTGACTACTGGGTATCAGAATACGACTGGCGCAAACATGAAGCGCAAATTAATCAGTTCTCGCACTTCAAAGCGCCTATAAACGGTATTGATATTCACTTCATTCATGAAAAGGGCAGTGGCCCCAACCCCCGACCTCTCATCATTAGTCATGGCTGGCCAGGCACCATCGTCGAGTTTCTGGATTTCATTGATCTGCTTGCACACCCTGAAAATCACGGCGGCAACATAGAAGACGCGTTCGATGTGATCGCCCCCTCATTACCCGGTTTCGGCTTTTCCGGTCGTCCACCGCGACCTTATGGCCCACGAAAAATGGCAGAGGTTTTTAACACGCTAATGACCGACGTACTGGGATATAAAACTTATATGGCACAGGGTGGAGACTGGGGCGGTGCCATATCAAGCTGGCTTGGCTACGAACACCCTGCCTGTATCGCCATACACATCAACATACTCACCATGCGCCACAAAGATGATCCAAAAACC
>CALGJU010000074.1 GCA_937928685.1 uncultured Granulosicoccaceae bacterium | reverse complement strand
TTCCCAGCGCTCTTCATCCACGTGTAGATCTACAAACGGGCGAGAGCCCCCTGCGTTGTTGATCAGTATATCGATATGTCCAACCGCGCTGAGCGCGTCTTGCGCCAACTGTACCGAGGCGTTTTCGACATACAGATCGCTGACCATGCAAACGGGCCTCGGTGCGCCGCTGGCCTCTATTTCATCCGCCAACTCATTTAACGCCTCGGAGCGGCGGGCGGCGATGACCGTGGCAACACCTTCAGCTGCCAGAGCAGTGGCTATACCCCTGCCGATACCAGCACTTGCCCCGGTGATAAGGGCGGTTTTTCCTGAGAGTTGTAGGTCCACATTGGTTCCGTAGGCTTAAAGAATACAAACGTATACAAAAGCGCCGTTTGATGCAAGGCAGGGGTGTTGGCTGGAGGGGAATATAAATAACAGGTGAACCAATGGTGTTCTAGTGAGTCTGTAAATATTCATCTCGCTGAACTAAGGGGCCAACCATGCTTACCAGAAGATCTTTTTTACAAAATGGAATGATTACCGGAGCTGCATTAGGTGCTGGAATATTAACACCGCAACTTTTGCTGGCTCAGGCCAACAAATCCGATGTGTACGAAACCGTTGCAGGCCCGCTATCTGTTCATCCCGTGTCTCATGCATCGTTGGTGCTAAACACACCAGGCGCTGTGATATACGTTGATCCGGTCGGTGGTGCCGAAAAATATGCATCGTTGCCTCCTGCAGATCTGATCATGATTACACACGAGCATGGCGATCACCTTAATGTAGACACCCTTGCGGCGCTGCTAGGTGACGAGACGCAGCTGGTAACCAACCCCGCAGTTCTCGCTCAACTTCCGGCTGAATATAAAGAACGTGCTCAAGCTATCGGCAATGGTGATAGTACTACGGTCGGTGACATTTCTATTGATGCCATTGGTGCGTATAACCTGACGGAAGATCGTCTGAAATATCATCCAAAAGGTCGTGATAATGGATATGTGATGGGTATTAATAGCAAGCGTGTTTATATCGCCGGTGATACTGAGGCCGTTCCGGAAATGCGTGCACTACAAGCTATAGATATTGCATTTGTGCCAATGAACAACCCGTACACCATGGAAGTTGATCAGGCGGCTGATGGCGTACTGGAATTTGCGCCAAAAGTGGTCTATCCGTACCACCACAAAGGCAGCGACATCGATGTATTTGAAGAGCTCGTTAACAAAGGCGGTAAGGATATCAAGGTACTGCAGCGAAGCTGGTACGGTTAAAAAAACCTTGGCCCTGTTGGCAGTTGCCAGCAGGGTTACTCAGACTTAGCAAGCCTTTTGGCTGTTCAAAACCCCCGAGGAAACTCGACGCGTGAGCGAGGGATAAAGCCCCCGCACGTCATCCTCAATAAAAACGCTTCGTGACACTGAAAGCAAAACGAGCCGGACTTGATCCACTCGCTCACGCGTCGGGTTTCCAATACGACCTTACATGATCACTGCCCGGCATAATTAGCGCCCGAGGGCGCAAATGAGCTACTAATTCCGGTTGGTATTAAGGCATATTGTCTTTAAGACACGTATATTGCGCCGGTAAAAACAATAGAATTCCCACACAGCTCGCTCACTGGCTCAACTCTAAAAAACATAAAGAAATCCAAATGAAAACAGATGTTCAAGTTGTGGTCGTCGGGGGTGGCATAGTCGGGGTGTCTGTATTGTACTGGCTGGCCAAAATGGGCTGGACTGACAGTGTATTGCTGGAAAGGCGTGAGCTGACATCCGGCTCTACCTGGCATGCAGCAGGCAACACCACCTACTTTGGCCCCTACCCTGAAATGACGCAGTTGTTCGCAGGGTCCATTCGAACTTATTTGCAAGCCGAGGAAGAAAGCGGCCAATCCATCGGATTTCACCAAACCGGGAGCCTTCGGCTGGCGGCAACAAAAAGAGAACTGGAGCTCTTCGACGTCTATAAGCCCCGCTACGCCGAGATGGGTATACCGTTTTCAATTCGTTCTAACGAGGAGATTGCAGAGCTTCATCCATTAATTGATACCAGTCATACATACGGGGCTGCTCATACCCCCACAGATGGCCACGTTGATCCCAACGGTACCACCTACGCACTGGCGCTTGCGGCGCAGAAACTGGGCGCATCAATAGAAACGAAGTGCCCGGTTACTGCCATTGCCCCTGATAACCATGGATGGCTGCTTGAAACAGATAAAGGCTCTGTCAAGGCGGAGCATATTGTGGTCGCAAGTTCATTCTGGGCGCGTGAGATGCTTGAGCCACTCGGAATCAACGTACCGATTTACGCAACAGAACACCATGAGATCATCACAGACCGCATTGATGAAATTGCCACACTCGATCATGAACTGCCCGCCATGCGAGACAGTTACGTATCCTGCAGCGTCAGGCAGGAGCAAGATGGCTTGTTACTTGGCGTGTATGAAAAAGACCCTGTGTTCTGGGCGCTTGATGGAATCCCCAAAGATTTTAAGGAAGAGCTTTTCCCACCTAATCTGGAACGTTTGATGCCGCATCTTGAGCGCTTAATGGAGCGTATGCCTGCCTTTGCTGATGCAGGAATGAAAGGCGCTAACAACGGCCCTATGTGCTGGACACCCGATGGATTGCCAATGCTTGGCCCACTAACAGCACACAAAGGCTTGTGGCTTGCGACCGGTTTTAATGTGGGGATAGGAACCGGTGGTGGTTCTGCTGAGTTTCTAGCGCATTGGATGACTCAGGGAGGACCGTTGTTTGATTTAAAATCGGTGCATGCGGATCGCTTTGGAAATGATATGACGGCTGATCAGGCGATTGCGGCGATACGTGCGGTATATGCTCGTGGTTACCAATTGCCTGATGCGATTTAACGCAACCCTGCATTGCGTTGTGGATTTCGTTTCTGGATAGCGTCGCGTGAACAAGTTCGGCACGTCACCCTCGATAAAGCCCTTGGTGGCGCTGAGAGTCGGGCGAGCTGGACTTGACCACCCGTTTATCCGTCAGCTTTCCCTTTTTGAGCGGGAATGATTTATCCTTTGGCTTCTGAGGAGATTCCATGACCCAAACTATTGCCACGCTCACAGTAGACAGCCTGATACAAAACGGTATTGAGTCAATCTACTGTGTCCCGGGTATTCAGAACGATCATTTCTTTAATGCATTGTTTGATAAGCAAGACAAGCTCAAGCCAATCCACACTCGGCATGAGCAAGGTGCCGCCTACATGGCACTGGGGGCGGCACTTGCTACCGGGCGCCCACAGGCGTTTTCGATTGTGCCCGGACCCGGGTTTCTGAATGGATGTGCAGCACTATGCACAGCATATGCTCTGAATGCACCGTTGTTGGGCGTGATCGGTCAAATCCCGTCAGGTGCAATCGGCAAAGGATTGGGTTTACTGCATGAAATTGAAGGTCAATTTGAAATTCTACAATCTCTGACCAAACATGCAGATCGAATTATTGATGGTGCTGCGGCTGAAGCTCAACTAGGCACTGCCTGGCAGAATGTATTGTCGGGGCGCCCACGACCGGTAGGGCTTGAAATACCAGTTAACGCATGGCTGACGGAAGTGAACTATTCGGCAGATAACTTAGCCATACAGGCCGCATCACCCAAGGCACCGCAGAAGTCAGAGATCGCTTCAGCCGCTGAACTTATCTGTGCTGCGAAAGCACCTTTGATCGCTGTCGGCTCTGGCGCACAGGATCACTTCGAATCAATACGCATACTGGCTGAAAAGCTTGGCGCTGGCGTGATGGCATTTCGTACAGGGCACGGTGTCATGGACAGTCGTGACCCACTTGCCATCCCAATGCCCGTGGGTCACAGGCTCTGGAAAGAATGTGATTTACTCATCGGACTGGGCAGCCGTTTAACATCGCAGAAACTCGACTGGGGCATTGATGACAACATCAAAGTGCTACACATCGATATTGATGAAAGTACCCTCTGTAAGATCACCAAACCCACACTCGGCATACATGCTGATCTTGGCGTATCACTAAAAGAACTCCTTGGCGCACTGCCGCCTCAACCCGACAGATCGCCGTGGCGGAAACGTGTTACCGAAACAAAAGAGGCCTTTGCAAACGAAATACAATCAAAGCTCGCACCACAATTAAGCTGGCTGGGTGCGATTCGTAATGCCCTGCCTGACGAAGGCATTTTTGTTGACGAACTGACGCAGATTGGCTATGTATCCCGATTCGGCTTTCCAAGCTACCTGCCGCGTACATTCCTGTCTACAGGCTATCAAGGCACACTCGGCTACGGCATCGCCACGGCGCTGGGAGCCGCTCACGCAAGACCGGACGTACCGGTGGTATCGATCACCGGAGATGGCGGCGCAATGTTCACCATTGCCGAGTTGGCCACCGCTGCACACCACAATATTCCTTTGAATGTAGTGGTGATGAACGACAATGCGTTCGGCAATGTAAAAAGCATTCAGCGCGATAAATACGACGCCAGATATATTGCCTCGGAATTGACCAGCCCCGATTTCGTCAAGGTTGCTGAAGGCTGTGGCGTGACTGCAACTCGCGTTCACTCACCTGAAGCGCTAGAGGCACAGTTGAGACTGGCAATAGCAAACCCTGGCCCGAATCTAATAGAGGTACCAGTCGGAGACTTTCCATCTCCGTGGGAGTACATTTTGATGCCGAAGTTGAGATAAGTCCCGAGCCAACCTTAAAACATGATTCATCAGGAATTCTTGCGCAGCCTTTCTAAAGACGAACGTCGCACAATGACACAAAAAACCAATCGAGATGCGTTGCTGCGGGTGTTTGTGCTGGTGGCACTATGTGCCATTCTATCTGTTGGTATCACCAACAGAATACCGTTTTGGTTTTTTCTACTACCGGTAAACGGATTACTTCTGGTGAGCTTGTTTCACTTTCTACACGAGTGCATTCATGACACCCCGTTCCGGTCGAGAGCACTGAATAAAGTCGCTGGTACAGTATGCGGTTTATTATTGTTCCTCCCGAGTGAGTGGTTTCGTTATTTTCATCGCGATCATCATCGCTATACGCAAGTTGAAGGCAGGGATCCCGAACTGGCCTCCGCAAAGCCCGCTACTAAAATACAGTGGCTGGTACATCTATCCGGAATTACCGTCTATAAATCACTGATGCTGGTATTTTGTCGGTACATTCTCAACAAGGAAGCTGAATCTTTTATTCCCCCAAGGGCCAGATCTGCAGTCGTCAAAGAGATTCGTGCAATGACTATTGTTTATGCACTGTTGTTTATTACCAGCGGATTGCTCGGCAGCACCAATTTGCTCTGGCTTTGGATTGTACCTTTGCTATTAGGACAACCTTTTTTAAGGTTGTATTTATTGGCCGAGCATACGCTGTGTGAAAACTCTGAAGACATGTTTCGAAACACCAGAACAGTGCTTAGCAACCCTGTGGTGCGTTGGTTTACCTGGAACATGCCATTTCATACAGAGCACCATGTCTACCCCGGGGTACCCTTTCATCACTTACCAGAGTTGCATAGTAAAATGCAGGAATATCTGGCTCACACTGAGATAAGCTACTTCGCGTTCAGTCAGCGGTTATACAAACAGATGACTTAGTATAACCTCCGAACTCTACCAATGAGTCGGCATCCGACCCACAATATCAACCACTTAATTAAGTCACTGCGCCCTGCTTGCGTAATTGGTCTATTTCACTGGCGCTGAACCCGAGATCACGAAATATCTCATCTGTGCTGCTGCCAGGTGGAATCGGCGCGGTGGGTTGGGCTGCTGGCGTTCGATCAAATCTTGGCGCAGGTGATGCTTGAAACGAATCATTAATAAATACGTTGCGCGCTTTGTTATGGTGATAACGCGGCGCTTCTTCAAAATTTAGCACAGGTGCTACACAGGCGTCAGATCCTTCAAATATTTCCAGCCATTGTTCTCGCGATTTACTTCGGAAGTGCATTTCATATCTTTGATGCATCGAAGGCCACTTATCTCTATCATTTTGTTGTGCAAGATCATTAACTGGCAGGCCTGCGAGCTCAACGAAGGTTTTAAAAAACTGTGGCTCTATGGCTCCCACCGCAATATATTCTTTATCTGCAGTCTCATAACACCTGTAATAAGGTGCGCCACCATCGAGCATATTACTTTGCCGCTCAGCCACCCATTGCTGTTGTTGATATAAGGTTTGTATAAAACCCATAATGGAGGGAACACCATCAATCATTGCAGCGTCAACCACCTGCCCTTTGCCTGACTGCTGTCTCTCTTGCAGTGCTGCAAGCACCCCCATCACCAGAAACATCGCCCCACCTGCGTAGTCAGCAACAAGATTTAACGGAGGTATTGGTGGCTCTCCCTTGTTGCCAATGGCGTGCAATGCACCAGTGATCGCCAGATAATTGATATCGTGACCAGCGGTTTTTGAGAGTGGACCTTCCTGCCCCCAACCAGTCATTCGCCCGTACACCAAACGTTGATTGACTGCTTGGCAATCACAAGGGCCAATGTCTAATTTTTCCATCACACCGGGGCGAAACCCTTCTAACAAAATGTCTGCGTTTTGAATGAGCTTCAATAGAGCGTCACGGCCCTGAGTGGCTTTTAAGTTCAGCGCAATCGATTTTTTATTGCGCCGATTGATATCGTTACTGGCATTGGCGTCACTGACCCGGTCTATGATGATGACTTTTGCACCAAGATCAGCCATCAGCTGACCAGCCAACGGAACCGGACCGAGGGCTGCCATTTCTACGATAAGTAAATCAGATAGTGGTCCGCTCATTGAACAATTAGCCTGTGAAGTTGCTTTCCAATTTTACCTGCATAGTCGGTAGCACATCCACCAACCGTGCGAAAATCAGCCGTTGTCGCGACGCAGTAAGTGGTGCGACGCAGTACTTGAGTACTTCGCCGTTCCAGCAATTGCATATACAGTCAATCAGAATGGTCTGAAGGTGTATTTGTATGAAGAATCGGGTGCGCCACAGGCTCCCGCTTTTTAAACCCCCATTGGGCTGCTACCGACAGATACCCATCAGGAAAATGATAGTGATCGTTGTCCGCTAGCACTCTACCCTTGTGCTCTCTCCATAGCGCTGGCAGTACGTACCATGACGTAGTCGGATATTGATGATGTACCGCATGAAGATTGTTATTTAAAAACAGCAAGCTCATAACACTGCCCGCCTCTACCACAGCAGTTCGGTGCTTGACCTTCTCACTGGCACGATGCTCAATAAAAGTTCTGATCATAAGCACCGACATTCCCGGGTACGCTACCGCCAGCGCATAAAACCAAAGATCTATATCCAGATACGCGAGATATAACAGAACAGGAATCAGTCCCAACAGGTGCATCGCCCAGGCTTTGGCTATTTCACGGTCACCGCTGAGCACAATTTTTATTTCATCACGCCAGAATGCATATAAAGACAACAGCGGCCCGATTAACATGCGCCCCGCGAGCGTTGCATTAACCAGAAGAGCCATTTTCATAAAATAAGAGGTATTCAACCAGTCTGCCTCTGCGAGATACCAGCTTTCCGGATCATCGTACGGATCAGTGAGCCGTTCATTGCGATGATGCTTTAAGTGTAAGTCGCGAAAACGTCGGTAGGGAATAAACAGACCAGGGGCCAGAAACACCAACAGCTCATTAAATGCCTTGTTGCGTGTCGGGTGTCCGTGCAGCACTTCGTGCTGTAGTGACGAATGCAGTGTTATCAGGAGTGTCGTGAGTGGTATCCACAGCCAGCCGATCTGGCGGTGCCAGAACAGCAACAAAAACCAGGCACTGTAGCAGCTAATGAGTGCCAGCCAGGTAGGCCATTCTAGACGGATACTATGTACTGGATGTGACGGCATAAATAACGGAGTAGCTCCAACATACTACCCCGTTATATATCATGCTTTGTAAATGCCTGCTGGTACTTATCGGCTCATTTGATAAACACACCATGCAGCCCGACGACAAACCCGCCAGCGTGAGCGAGGGATATCCAGTACGTCAGGCCGCCCCACTTGTAACAGGCGCATAGTAAGCGGCCGTGTTAATTATCGACAGAGGTGAGCTCCGTATCAGACCAATTGGCAACCCCTGTGGTAATCGCACCTCTGTCGTTGATGGTGTAATCAAAGGTGGCCGGATTGCCGTTGTCTGCATTCATTGTTAACGAGCTGCCGTCTGAATGCGTCATCACTAATTGACCGGTTGATGGATAGTCAGATATACCATCGTCGGTGAGAGGTGGTGAAATATCAATGGTGATCGTGCCGTCGATATTGCTGGCCAGTGTCAGGGATGCGCTCAGGGAGGCAGTGTCCGTGGCCTCGTTACCAACCAAAGTGATGGAGTAGTTACTGAATACAATAGTTTCGTTGCCAGACGTCATTGACATGTTAGGCCCGTTTATTGTCGCCGTTGTTTCCGATCCGTTGCTCTGCACCGCCATTGTCACGGTCCCGTTAAGGGCAATAGGCTCGGTCCCGCCGGTAACACTGAAATTGCTGGCGGTAATGGTGGCGGTACCACTTTCACTCACATCATCGATGTCAGACGTTATAGACAGGCTTCCAGCAGACGTTTCACTGCCCTCCCTGCAATTGTTAAAGATAATACTCGCGGCGGTAGGCTCCTGAGTGACATCATTGGTGGTCACTGAGAGGTCGACAGAGCCACCATCCGTGCAGTCAGACGATTGCTGTGTCAATGCCGCAATGGATCGCTTTCCCGAAATGCCGGTAGAGACAGAACTCGCGGAGCGGAAAAAACCCAGAAATTTACCCAGCAATGAATCTGCGTAACTGAACTTGGCATCGTCATTAAAGAATGACGGGGCGTTCGGATCGACTACCGGACCGGGAGTACTGCCTCCGCTACTGCCGCCACATGCTGTTAGCACTAAGCAGCCAGCGACCACCGCGGCAGGCACTGTAAATGAATTTGTCGTGTTAGGTACTGGTGAGCGTAGTTTCATATGCGTAATCCTTGCTGAACCTTAGCTATTGATTCACCGCTTCTTACGGTGTGTTACTAATTCTGCGCCACTTGGCGATGTAAACGCAATAGGTAGGTACTCGTTAATGACCACCGTGTAGTTTGCGACAGATTACACCAACTACATGCATTAGCAGAAAGAGCGTTTTCTATTGTGGTATTTTTGACCAATTTTGATCAGCAAAGAGGTTAGTCAGCTGGTCTTTGTTGCTATCAAACCACTGTAGAACATCACCCAAGCTGTTGTTGCCGTTCCGGTAGCTACTGATAAGGTACTTCATTCGCTCTACACCGAAGGATGGAAAGTGACCGGCATGAAATACCTTTACGCCCAATGATTCTATACGTGTAAGCGTTTGTTGATAGTCTGGAATGCTTGAATGGTAAAGGGAATCAAGCAACTCACCGTCGTACAAAGCATCTCCAGAAAATAACGTTTTGTCTTTTATATCCCACAAACCAATGGAGCCTGGTGAATGACCGGGCAGATGCAACACATGATACGCTCGGTCACCTAAATCAATTACATCACCCTCATCTAAATAGTCTGTCAGCGGGGCTGCTTTAATTTTATACGTTTGATGCGAGTAGTCCGGATGCTGTGTCGGATCAACAATGGCGATACGAGTCCAGGGTCCGTCATAAACTACTTGCTCGTTACTCGGGTTGGCCAGAATATCTGCTTCAGCATGATGCCCCATACGCACATCAAATTCGTGTAAGCAACCAGAATGATCAAAATGACAGTGGGTGACAACCGCCTTTACCGGCTTTTTGCGATCACTGGTAATCCATTGTTTTAACGGATCAAGACCCATGCCGGTATCAATCACTAAATCAAAGTCACGACCTTTCACATGCCAGATATTGCAGCGCATGAAGTTGGCGACGCCGGTCTCTTGTACCAGCGTGATCCTGTCATTGATCGTAAAGCGTTTATACGGCACCGGGTTTGACCTTAGCCCTGTAGCGCCGACTGCACCAGTCGATGAAAGTGATGGATGGCATGTTCAAAACGACCGGTACGCTGCTCGTCAACAATAATCGGCCCTTGTGAGTAACCCTTTGACATCAGCCCGCGCTG
>CALGJU010000073.1 GCA_937928685.1 uncultured Granulosicoccaceae bacterium | reverse complement strand
ATGTAGCTGGTGAAGCGCGGATCGAATTGACCGAGCATCGGCATCGACATGGCGTTCAGTACACGCGGATCGACTTCGACCGGTCCCGGGCCCATCAGTCTGCACGCCGGTGGATTTAAGTCCTGAAAGAGATTTTGCATGATGTCTGGCTGTCTGCGATATGTAGTGAATCATATCAATTTGATGTCAGTGCGACACAGCAAAAATTAGGTTTTGGCCTCACCTTAGCCAACATTCGTCTGCTTTGTTGTGAAGAGACACGTGGGGTATGCGTGATGTCAGATTCAGAGTGGATAGGCCAACAGGCTGAGCAAGAATTCCAAACCCGAAAGATGCCTCGGAATAACTACCGCCAACTACAGCCCCATGACAAACCCACCAGCGTGAGCGAGGGATACCCAGTACGTAAAGTCGGTCACGCACGCCCAACAAGTATTATCTAATCAACGCAGGAGGCATAATCGAGCGGCTTGACGAGCTAGACATCCCTCGCTCACGCTGGCGGGTTTGTTGACCGGGAACTACGAATAGATCAGTGTTTGCCGATTGACTCCAGGATGCCTCTGGGCGGGGGGCCGGTAATTAAATCCATGACTTCTCCCTGTCTGAAAACGGTAATTGAATAGGGCTGGTCATCCTGCAGTTCCAATGTTGAGGCTCTGATAAGTGAGAAATCATGCGGTGTTTTACACACGAGGCCGTTGATTTCAAGAATCAGGTCACCACCGAGCAGCAGGCTTTGGCCTGCAATCTCGGCGGGTACAGTGCCGGCGTTTAATCCGGCTTTTGCAACCATTGAGTCTGCGTTGACTCTTTGTACCAGCAGTCCGGCGTGCGGATAATTGAGTGCCCTGGCGACGTTATCGTCAAGCATGATGCCTTCAAATCCGGCCAGTACGCCTGAGCTGTTAAGCAGCGCACGCCGTGCAGTGTTGCTGGAAGTGGCGAAGCCGATACCGTCAAAACCACCACTTTTTGTCAGGATGAAACTAACGATTCCAATAACTTCTCCGCGGGTGTTAAACATTGGTCCGCCAGAGTTGCCGGTATTAATGGCCGTATCAGTTTGAAGAAATTCAATCGGTATACCACCGACCATAAGCCCCTTGTTAATCCGGCCAGACAAATGACCCACACTCAGGGTTTGAGAAATGCCGAACGGAGCGCCGATGATAAACACCTCACTGCCGATTGGCGTGTCGTTTGAATCTGCCAGCACCGCCACCTGCGGGTTTGGATGACTTTGGCGCAATTTAATCAGCGCGACATCACTTGCCTTGAGCGAGGAAATAACATCGGCTTTGATTCTCTTGCCATCAGTGAAGAGCACCTCGATCGCCTGTGCTCCATCGACCACATGCGCTGCTGTGAGAATTTGATCTTTTTCTATCAACACACCAGACCCGATACCGAGAGATGCATTTGCTGCGTCCTGCCCGGAGGGCACGGTGGCGGTAAACACCGTGACAACGGCGGTGGAATGCTTTTCGTAAAGGGCTGCGAAATCCGCTGTGTTGCTGGCGTGGCATACGCTTGAAAAGAGTAGGGTGAGGCAAAAGAGAACACGCATTGTTCGTCTCCGAAAGTCACTGGTGTTATGACCGCTATTGCCGCGGCAGGTTTTACAGCAGCGTAACACAGGCGGTACGGGAAACGATGCGCCTGTGTGAGCCCTCTACCGCCAGTGTATCTGTGGCCTCGAACCGAGCCTTTGTAGCACCCTACGTTATGATTGCAAACAACAGAGCCAATAGGATATTAACTACGGTCACTGCCACGCAGCACCCATAAAAAGTGATTGACCACGAGCTGTGAAATAAACGTTGAGTAATGCCCAGATGCCACTCGCTTGTTGCAGTCTATTGTTGCCAGCGCTTTTCTTGTAGCTCATCAAACCAAGTGGAATTTGCCAGAGTAAAATGCCCAGCAGTGTCCACCAGGGAGACACCATTCCTGCAATAGCCAGTAGCAGTGCCAGTAGTATTGTCGCAATAGCCACTATTTGCACTAAGGGAAAGAGCAAGCTTGGCAGCTCGGAAAAAGAAAACCCATGCTTTCTTAGGCCTTCAATGTTGCTTACCCCACGCCAGCGCTCTTTCTCGTAAAAACGCTTAACGTTGTGTGCTTCGCCATGGTGAATTGCCTGAATGCCAGGGTCGCACCAGATTTCGCCATGTTGTTTTAGCCGGATTCCAAGATCGTAGTCTTCGCAGGTAACCAGACTGGTATCAAACCCGTTGACCGAATTAAAAACATCGCGCTGAACAAATAGGTTCATAGACTCCAGCCATTCTACTGGTCGTGGTGGATCTGCAGGAGTGCCTTTTTTTCTGATCTGATACCAACATTGCTGCACCCATGTGGATTGCTTCGGTATGCCCGGTGGGCTGCCAAAGCAGGTAATTGACGGGTGCCCAACGTATGGCAGCAAAGAGTCAAACCAGTTTGGCAGTATTGTGCAATCGGCATCCAGAAATGCCAGTATCTCGCCTTGAGCGTGCGCAGCACCATAGTTGCGCAAAGCAGCAACGGTGACGTCTGGTACGATGTATACAGTGGCTTGGTATTTATTCGCTATAGCCACCGTATTGTCTTCTGAGCCATTATCGATCACCAGAATTTCATAACTCAGGTCGATAGAGCGCGCGTCACGAATAGAGCGCAGGCAAGCTTCTAAGTTCTGAGCCTCGTTTTTAACCGGTATTATTATTGAAAGACTTGTCACTGGTATTTCGCCGGGGGTCTACCTGGATGTGCGGGTGCTCACAATAATACTTTCAGTACTACCTGGCGCGTATATATCACCGCAATTATACACCTGAGCAGCGCCGGACACGTTGAATGTGATCACAGCTAAGGTTGGATCTTGTGTTGTACTTAGAGCCGGTCCACCAGAGCATGAACCAGGTCTCTATTGAGCGGTTTGTCTGTTGGATCTACGGCGTCGCTCGCCGGCGCCTTGCTAAGAAATCTGCCGGTCATGTGATGAAGTCGTCGCCCCTGGCTGTGACGCCGCGAAGCTCTCAGGCTGGCGCTGTGAGTCAATGGCGACGAGATATGCAGGCGTTATCGAACCACCTGTGTACCACAATCACCCCGCAGGGCAGATGCGGCGTCCTCAAGATGTGCAATCACAGCGCGTTTGCCGCCACCTTGTATAAAGTTGATTGCCGCTTCCACTTTTGGCCCCATGCTGCCGTCTGAAAATTCTCCCGCAGCGTGCAGTTTTATCAGTTCCGCGCAGCTGATTTTATCCAGCTTTTGTTCCTGCTCTGTACCGTAGTGAATTCGAACCGCATCAATAGCCGTCAATATAAGCATGGTGTCGATTTTCATGACGTTGGCCATGAGTGCAGAAGTGAGGTCTTTATCGATCACTGCTTCCACGCCTTTACGTGTTCCATCGCTATTGCGAATAACGGGAATGCCACCGCCGCCGCCGGCAATCACAACAGCGCCGCTGTTAGCAATGGTTTCCACTAAAGAGATATCAACAATGTGCTTAGGCTTTGGCGATGGCACCACATAACGCCAGCCCCTTCCACTGTCCTCTGCCATGTGCCAGCCGAGTTTTTTATGTACGTCTTGTGCTTCTTCTTCACTGTAAAAGAAGCCTACCGGTTTGGTGGGCTTGGTGAACGCCGGATCGTTTGGATCTATCTCTACTTGAGTGAGCAGGCACACGACATGTCGGCTGTTGTCCACCGCTCGAAGTGCATTCTCAAGGTTCTGCATGAGGAGATAGGCAATCCCGCCCTGACTATGTGCCACACAGACATCCATTGTCATTGGTGGTACGACGTCACTGGCGAGCACCTGGCGCATCAGAATTTTACCCACTACCGGGCCGTTACCGTGGGTGATGATGAGATGGTTGTCCATTTCAAGGATCGGCAGCAAGGCTTTGCCTGTTTTTACAGCAAATTCAATTTGCTGCTCGACAGTGCCTGGACGGCGAGTGGGGTGGGTGGCATTGCCGCCAATGGCAATTAACACGCGTTCTTTTTTTTCGTCGCCGGTATTCATCAGAGTTTCGGGTTTCGTTGTTGTTGAACCGCGCTTAAGTTTGCAGTTGGGTGTCTAATTCAAATTGACGCAGGAAAGTGATCATTACGTTGAGTGCCGCGAGTGCGTCTTCTTTGGTGATGCTCTCTTCCGGGTGATGGCTGAGCCCGTCTTTACAGCGAACGAATAACATCGCCACACGAGTAATTGAAGCAAGCGCCATGGCATCGTGCCCGGCACCACTCGGCAGGGAGTGAAGTCGGTATCCGGCGCTTTTAACTGCCTGGCCAAGTTGGCCGCTGAGCCAGTTGTCACACATCACACCTTTTGCACGATAGGTGTTTTGCAACGTAATGTGCAACTGTCGTCGTTTGGCTATTTTTTGCAATGCTTCTTCTATTTGGGTGGTTGCATCGGCACGATGATCGTCGTCGCTCGAGCGCAGATCCAGTGAAAAATCCACCTCTCCAGGGATAACATTTTCTGCACCGGGCCTGGCATTGATTTGCCCGACTGTGCCGACCAGATCATGCAGGCTGGTGCAAAGTCTTTCAATTTCTACGATACATTCACAGGCGCCCGCCAGCGCATCTTTGCGTAAGCCCATGGGCACAGTTCCAGCGTGACCCGCTTTGCCGATGACTTTGATGCGGAATCTGGAGGCTCCGGAAATAGCGGTCACCAACCCGACTGGCAGATCTTCGCGCTCGAGTACCGGTCCCTGCTCAATATGACACTCGACAAACCCTAAAAAGTCACTCGGCTGGCGCGCAGCAGAGTCGATCGGGGCAGTCACACCGAACGCAGTCAAGGCCTTTTGCATGCTGATGTGGTCGGCATCGAGCTCTTGTAAAACACTTTCTTTCAGGGTGCCTGCGATCGCGTGTGAGCCAAGCAAGGTGGATGGGAACCGGACCCCTTCCTCGTCGCAAAAACCGACTATTTCAACCGGGTAAGGCAGCGTCTCACCGTGGCTTTGAAGGTGCTCAAGGCACATTATTGGCAGCACGACACCAAGCATCCCGTCGTAGCGGCCGGCATTGCGGACAGTGTCCAGGTGTGAGCCGATCAACATAGCCGCCTGGTTCGGATCGTTATCGGATCCCTCCAGTCGTCCAATAATGTTGCCAATCGCATCGGTTCGAACCTGCATACCGATATTCTGCATCCACTGTCCCACCAGTGCATTGGCGCTCTTGTGTTCGGTGGTGAGCGACCGTCGGGTAAGGTGGTTCGGGTTTTCTGAGAGTTGTGCCAATTCATCAATTCTGTCGAATATCAGATCGGCAGCGGATGGGCTGGTATCCATGAGCGGCTCGTGTGAAGCAATGGCCAGAGTATCTCATGTGTCCGGCATCTGCACATGGATGTTTGTCGGGCTTTGAACGCGCTGAGGGAAATTAAAAAAAGTGGCTCTTTTCGCCGTGGAAACTACTGGTTGCCATAGCGTAAAACTCTATTGGGAAGAGCGATTTAGTTAGAAGCGGTAGGGTAAGGTTACGCTAGTGTACTGGAACAAATAGATTGCCCATATGAGTCAATCAAAGTGTCTAATTTTAATAGATAAATCGTGACAACAGTAAGTCATAGAGTCTGCAACGAATGTGGTGTGCACTTTGATTAATCGCCCCTGCGGGAGCTCGGCATTTGGCTTGCCACTGCGTTGAAGCTCTTGAAAAGAGAATAACTATTGCCTGCGAGCTTCGCCTTGTTGCAAACCAAATGACAAGCTCTCAAATG
>CALGJU010000072.1 GCA_937928685.1 uncultured Granulosicoccaceae bacterium | reverse complement strand
CAATGTGCTATTTTGTATGTGAAAGAGCTATCGAACAATACAAAGGTTATTAGGGTGGCGTAGTTTGCTCCAACGCTCGCTTGCTGCTTGCAGGCTCTGGTCGATTTCGTCTGCATTCCCACAATGTTCTGAGCGATGCGTAAGTAAGCCCTCGTAAGTAAGCCCTTTAGAGTCCTTGGTGTTTGATGTCGCCTTGATTGGATATGAAGTCTGATTTTCCAGTGTGTACGGTAGGGAGTTGCAAGTGTACTGGAACAAATAGATTGCCCATATGAGTCAATCAAAGTGTCCAATTTTAATAGATAAAACGAGACAACAGTAAGTCATAGAGCCTGCAACGAATGTGGGGTGCACTTTGATTAATCGCCACCGCGGGAGCTCGGCATTAGGCTTGCCACAGCGTTGAAGCTCTTGAAAAGAGAATAACTATTGCCTGCGAGCTTCGCCTTGTTGCAAACCAAATGACGAACTCTCAAATGCACACTCTATTTGTTCCAGTACACTAGCGAATTTCGCACCGTTTCGAGATCCGTCGGTTTTGTTTTGTTATACTAAGGAAATACAAACTCCAGGGATGTGGAAATGGAAAGATGCCTCGCTGCTTCATTGTTTTTTTTGTGCTTTACAGGCTCGACATTTGCAGCCAATGAGAACGCTATGCCGCAGCCTTCTGCAGTAGAGTTGGCGATGTGGGAATTTGCGCTGAGCACAGGTGACCCCGGTGAGGTGCGTCGCTTCATTGATTTATACCCGAATAGTATCTTTTCAGAGGATGCTCACCAATTTATTGAAATGCTGGCTAATGAATCTGCCGAGACTGCGCTGACGGTACCCGAGAATACGACGCTTGAATCTGCTGTAAGTGAGAGTGTTGAGCCAGCAAAAAACACCTTCACTACAATAGTTGGTTTTGATCAGCCGATAGCTAGTGATTTAATATCAGAGCAGCCCAAATCTTTGCAGCAGCTAGCCAAGGGAACCCCACTGTATCCACCTGTGGACGGTTTAGCGCCGGAATATTGGAAAGAACAAAGCTGTAGTCATTGCCATCAGTGGAAAAAAGACAACTTGTGTACACAGGGGATATTCTTTGCGAATCATGATGAAGAGGATGTGTCTTCCCGTACAAAGCATCCTTATGGTGGTTTTTTCAAGCAGGCCTTGAAGGAGTGGGCGGTTGGTGGATGTTTGTAGTGTGCTCTGTAATATGGTGTTGTGGTAGCTATCAAGGCGCTGGTTTCTTAAATCAAACACACGGTCTGTACCTCTAATGAATGACGCAGTCGCTAATAATGTTGGTCTGCCTGTTGGTCACGAATTGCTTTGGTACGAAATTCAAAGCGTGCTCGGTCATGGTGGTTTTGGCATCACTTATCTGGCACACGACAACAATCTTGGAAGAGACGTAGCGCTAAAAGAATTTATGCCTCGGATGTGGGCGAGTCGCCAATCAGACTTTACGGTTAGACCTTTTGCCTCTGAGCATCATGATTCTTATAAAAAGGGCCTGTCAAGCTTTATGCTGGAAGCACGAACTTTGGCGAAGTTCAAGCACCCCAACATCGTTCAGGTTCAGACCGTATTTGAGCACCATGGTACCGCGTACATGGTGATGGAATACGAGCAGGGTGAGAGTCTGTCAAACTTATTGAAAGCATCGCGTTTTGATGCAACTCAGACCAGGCTAGAGAAATTACTATTTCCTATAATAGATGGTTTACAAAACGTTCATGATGGGGGTTTTTTACACCGTGATATCAAACCTTCAAATATCTACCTACGAATGGATGAGAGTCCTGTACTTATCGATTTTGGCTCATCAAGGCAAACCGAATTATTAAACACCAGTGATGCCACAGTATTGGTTAGTCAGGGTTACACGCCGTTGGAACAATACAATAAGGGCTTCGGTGACCAAGGACCCTGGACCGACATCTATGCCCTTGCAGCTTCGGTTTACTACTCGCTCAGCGGAAGGGTTGTTGCAGATTCTATGCATCGTAATGCAAGTATACAGACGGGAGAGCCAGACCCGCTGGTCTCATTTTCAGAAATTGCTGGCGGTTCTCCTTTTAGTCGTGAGTTTGTCGGTGCAATTGATCGTGCGTTAGAACTTGATCCACGTGAGAGGCCTCAGTCGCTCTCGCAATGGCAGGGGATGTTTCAGCATCAGAGCGATAAAACAGTATTGATAGGGCGTCATAAGCCGCCGGTGTATGCAAATACTCAGGCCAAGACCCGTATACAAAAATCTGATGAGCCATGGATGCAGGCACCTGAGAGGTCTGCACCTGAAGAGACACGTGCCACAGAGTCGAGGGTAGTGCCGCCGTCGATGCTTCATCGTAATAGAAGCTTACCAAAATCAATTTATCTGGCAGCGGTGGCGGGGCTGGCGGTTGTTGTAGCTGCTGGCGGATATCTTTGGGTACAAAAAAGAACGGCACCAATGGATATCACCTCGGAGATTGAAGGTGAGATTGCTGGTATAAGTATCGAAACGCTACCGCGACCTGAAATGGCAATTGATGTTGTTGCGCCTGTTGATCGATTGCATAATGAAATATTGTTGTTGGATCGCCAGTGGGAACTCTACTCTAAGGCGAGGGAGATAGACGGAAATTCACCCGAGGCTCTGTCTGGTGTTTCTTCGGTGGTGGCTCGCTATGAACTGCTGGCGAAGTCTTCGGCAGTTAGAAATAACAAGCAATTGAGCAATGCGGTAGCTGAGAGCATGGTGAGAAGTGTTGGGGTAAATGCAAGTAATCAGGCACTTATTGCCAAACTCGTCGCGGGCAACTCAAACAGGTCATTAGATAAATTGCTGACGCTATTTGACAGCTCTTCGTTAAGTGTTGATGAACGGGGTGACCTACTGTTTGGAATCGCTGAGCTTTCTGTGCAAGACAAAAATATACTGTTGTCGAACCCGAAATATATGGCGTTGATTCAGAACTTTAAGAAAGCGATTGTGACGCAAGTGCAGGCGGGAGAATACTCTTTGGCGGCTGTGATGGTTGAGCTGGCGTTGTTAGTGCAACCTTCTGATAGTGAACTAATTCAATTACAGCAACAGTTGTCGAGATAAAAAAGAGGGGTAATGACACACAGGTTCGGAAGTGCATTTTTACGGGCTATTTTACTGGAGTAACAAGCAGTTCAATAGCATGAGATAAGTTGTCCAGGTAGGACTTTAGTTGTAGTGTATTCAACCCTGTAGCCTGATTTTTTGCAGCTTGTTCCAGTACGGTTGCAAGTCTATTTTGTGCTGTGGCTGAGCCTTCTTTTTCTTTGATCGCTTGTTGTAAATTGTTGATCAACACGACGAGATCCTTTGGGGGGGTATCGATTTTTAAAACACGATCAAGCTGTGTGCGGGCTTTATCGAGTTGACCCTCTTCGATTGCTTTGGCAGCTTCCCATAGCGTTTCTCTCGCTGAAGTCGCAGATGTGTCTTGTGCGAATGCTTGCGCTGAAATAGACCAGCAGATTAGTATTGCCCACGTGAAAACTCGTTTTATAATTAGTCTAACCGGGCGTTTAAAGATCATGATTGTTTGTCTGTGATAAGTGCTCGACCAAAACATGAGCAAGCAATTAGTTTTCGTTGTCTCAATGGTAAATTATAGGACATGTGCCGTCTATAATCGACAATTTAGGGAGAATAGGAGGGAAGCAACCCGGCGGAGCACATGCTTCAGTGAGGGCGGTTACAGTGTTCTCTATGCTAGCCAATGAGTCATTCGACGATCAAATAGCGTCATTTGCAGGACGTGCTTCAACTCAGAGTGTCACCCAAACAATATATAAGCATATACAGACTTAAGTGTGGTAGATGAAATCATCGAAACCCAATAGGATCGCGTATTTTTTACAAAATACGCCCCTGGCGCGTCCACGTAAACGGACCTTATCTGTAGGAGATTGGAGATTGCGGCTTATAAATGACTTTTTGGTCAGCGCATTTCTTAAGCGGCTTTTTTCTCGCCCTCTAAGCGATCAATCATCCACTCGGCAAAAACTTCTGCAGGTAGCGGTCTGCTGATTAAGTATCCCTGGATCTCATCGCACTTTTCAGCTCGTAGAAAACCGAGTTGTTCGGCATTCTCTACACCTTCAGCAATGACGGTTAGATCAAGGTTGTGTGCGAGGGTTATCATGGACGTGACAATGGCAGCGTCACCCGGGTCAGTGGTGAGATCTTTGATAAAGGATTGATCTATTTTGAGCTTATCAACAGGCAGTCTCTTCAGGTAACTGAGAGACGAAAAGCCCGTTCCGAAATCATCAATCGATACGTGCAATCCGAGGTCTTTTAACGCCTGTAAAATTGCGATGCCTTCTTCAACATCTTGTAACAGCAAACTTTCTGTAAGTTCTATTTCAAGGTAAGCGGGGTTGAGGCCGGTGCTGTCTAGTGCCGTTTTTATGACCTTGGCCATATCGGTACGAACCAGTTGAATGGAAGAGCAGTTTACTGCCATGATAAACGGTGGAATTCCGGCTTCCAGCCAACTCACCATCTGTTCACAAGCGGTTTGCAGTACCCATTCTCCCAGCGGTACAATAATTCCTGTCTCTTCAGCGAGTGGGATAAAGTCTGCAGGGCTTACCAATCCGCGTTCCGGGTGCTTCCATCGGACGAGTGCTTCCAGACCCGTTACTTCACCGTTTTTAAGCGCTACCTTTGGCTGATATTCAAGGTGGAAACCATCGGCCTCAAGCGTTTTTCTAAGATCACGTTCCAGAGCAAAGCGTTCAAGTGCCAGTTGATGAATACTTTGTGAGTAAAACTGGTAACCGTTTCGACCCTGTTCTTTGGCGTGGTACATGGCCACGTCAGCGTGTTTTAGCAATTCTTCTGCCGTGTTACCGTCAGCGGGAAAGATACTAATGCCAATGGTGGTGGTGATTCTTACTTCATTGCCATCCAGGATGAAGATCCTTGCCAATTCTTTGCAGACACGACGGGCGACATAGGCGGCGTCTTCAGGGCGGTCGATCTGGTCGAGAAGTACAACGAACTCATCTCCACCTAATCTTGCGATGGTTTCTGTTAATGGTTTAACTTCACTGTCTTCCGGGCGTGCAACTGAATCTGTTTTTCTTACTGCATCTTTTAAACGTGAAGAGACTTGTCGTAGTAGAAGATCACCGGCGTTATGGCCTAAGGTGTCGTTTACCTGTTTAAAGTGATCAAGATCAAGGAACAGGAGCGCGAACTTGTTTGAATGTTGATTTCCTCTATTCAGGGCAAGCGAGATCATGTCATACAGGTGAGCTCGATTCGGTAGTCCGGTCACCAGGTCATAGTAAGCCAGGTTGTGAATCTGTTCTTCTGCGTTGGTTCTTTCGGTAATATCTTGAATGGTACCGACCATATGTGTATCAGATTCCGGCTCTGCCTCCACATGTATAATTCGGGTGTCATCGGATTCATTATTAGAGGACGTGCGGAATTCGAAATTAAATCGAGTGCCATCTGTGCGTGCCCGCTCCAGTGCATTGGCAACAAGGCCTCTATCGTCTTCTTGTATTGTCTCGAGGAAGTTCTCTAGTTTCTCACCCAGAGTATTTGATTTTAGAATATTTTCGCATTCCCCTGACCATAGGAATACGTCTGAATCGAGCATCCATTCCCAGTGTCCTAGTTTGGCTATTCTTTGTGCTTTACCAAGTCGAATCTGGCTGGCTCTCAGATCATCAGCGTTTTTGGCTGATCGCATCATGTATCGGACACGATAGGGCAGTAAAAAGAAATTGATCGGTTTGGTGACAAAGTCTGTGGCGCCAGCTTCGAACGCTTTTTGAATTGAATCTACATCGTCAAGACCGGTTATCATTAAGATGGGTACGTGCTCGCCACCTTCGCTTTTTCGTATCAGTGCGCAACTATCGAATCCGTTCATGCGCGGCATTACCACATCCATGACTACAAGGTCCGGGTTGTGTTTGTCAAACTGATCAACTGCCTCAAGTCCGTCTTCGGCTTCAATGACGTCAAACCCTGCTGACTCTAGTGCCTCTGACGCCATTAGCAATCCTGCCATGTCGTCGTCGACAACCAGCACTTTAGGTCTGTCGTCTTTTTGATTGTCTGCTTTGGTCATTGCTTACAACTGCCTTCCAATGTGCGTGACGTTACTGGCTTTTATCGAGATAATGACGCGATTAGCCGTATTGCTTTATTTGATTTACCACTGATTCGAAGCCACTGCTGATCATTTCAACGTCTTCAGCGGTGTTTGAAAAATCGGCGTTTGTGGCGCTGGATTCAACACGATTGCAAACTTCCGCCAGCGCTGGTGCCCCAACATAGGCACTGCTTGACTTAAGTGTGTGCGCAGCCATTTTCACTTTGTCACTGTCGTTTGCTGCAACGCCTTCCTTAATAGCAGCAATGAGCTCAGGTGACTTTTCCATATACATGTTAACGATGCGCGCGAGGATGTCTGGCTTACCGGGGCGTTGCAGAGATCTAATCGCATCGAGCGCTGTTTGATCAATTTCTATGTTCATGTTCTTCTCACTAATATGTACTCGGTTTCCAGAACCATGTTCGACCGACTCTTTATTTATATTGACTTTTTTGGATGATGTTGATGCCCATTGATGAACAACCCTTGAGAGGTCTGTTCGATAAATTGGTTTGCTTAGATAGTCATTCATGCCAGCGTCAAGACAGAGTTCCCTGTCTCCTTGCATTGCGTTGGCAGTCAATGCGATGATCGGGATGTCAAAGTTTTTATCCCTGATTGCTTTGGTGGCGTTGAAACCATCCATTACTGGCATTTGGCAATCCATTAGAACCAGATCGAAATTGTTGTCTTGTACCAGTGTGTCAACAGCCATGGCACCGTTGTCTGCAACCACCACTTCATAACCCATTGTTTCGAGCATGACGGTGGCGACCTCCTGATTGATCGGGTCGTCCTCTGTTAGAAGGATGCGGGTAGCGCGACCTGACGGTAGAAAAGGTGCATTTTGGCTTGATGGTGTGGACAGTAACTTCAATATTGCGTCGTACAGTAATGCCTGACGTGCCGGCTTCATCATGGATTTCAGTATTCCACGTTCTTCAAGTGCTTTCGGACTCAGGTCTATCACTGATGAAGTGAGCATCATGATCCGAAGATCGTGTGAGAATTCTGCATTCTGAATATGTTGGGCAAGCTCCAGACCGTCCATGTTTGGCATGTTCAGATCGAGTATCGCAAGTTTAAATGGATCGTCCTCAGCGGCTGCCTGGTTAAGTAGTTTTAACGCGGCTTTTCCGGAATCGGCACTGTGTACATCTAAATCCCACTGCTGAAGCTGGAGTTCAAGAATTTCGCGATTGGTTTCTGTGTCATCGACGATAAGTGCCTTAACGCCATGTAAAGTACTTTTACCTACTTCATTAATTGAATCACGGTCGCCTGCTTGTAATTCACAATTAAAAGTAAAGCGGGATCCTTCACCCGGTTTGCTTTGAATGGTGATCTCACCGCTCATCAGCTCGGCCAATTTGTGAGCTATTGACAAGCCCAGACCGGTTCCGCCGAAACGTCTGGTGCTTGAATTGTCACCCTGGGAAAAAGATTTGAATATGTCTGACTGTACTTCCAGAGGGATGCCAGCGCCGGTGTCTTCAACAGTGATTCTGTGAATTCCCTCGTGCTGGCCAACTTGTTGAGTGACGATGACTTCACCGCTTTCTGTGAATTTTATTGCATTGTCTATGAGGTGACAGATGATTTGTCGGATGCGGAATTCATCGCCAATGACAGGAACCTGTAGCGAGCTGAGCGTGTTACAGGTAAGTTTCAGGTTTTTTGCGTTGGCTTTATGCTCAAATTGCTTGCATATGTCCTGAATCATTTTACCGAAGAAAAAGATGTTTTCGTCCAATTCAACTTTGCTTTGCTTAAGACTGGAGAAATCAAGGATACCGTTAACGGTGTAAAGCAATGATTCCGTAGAACGAGTGATCGCCTGAGTAAAGTTCTTTTGGGTTTCGTCCAGCTCTGTACCAAGCAGCAGTTCGGCCATACCTAGAATGCCGTTCATTGGTGTGCGCAATTCGTGACTTACATTTGCAAGGAACCGGCTTTTCAGATAATCGGCAACTTCCGCTTTTCGGTTTGATTCGGCCAACTCATGTTTTATCTTATCGTTCTCATCTGTCAGCCGCACAGCGGAACGCTCCGCCATCTCTACACGATGACGAAGACTCTGCAATTCAGCTTGTAGGTCTGATTGGTTCATAACGGACCAGTATCGGAAGTCACCGATACATGTAAGGGGTTGCGTCTCTGACATCACAAAGCGGAATGCACAAAGTGTAAATTGGAGAACGGTTTATTCTTTTGGCGACTGATTGGCTAAATGCTTGATAAGCATCGTTCAAATGGTGATGTGCTGCCTGCAACGATGACTTGTATCTAGTGTACTGGAACAAATAGATTGCCCATATGAGTCAATCAATCAAAGTGTCTAATTTTAATAGACAAATCGGGACAACAGTAAGTCATGGAGCCTACAACGAATGTGGTGTGCACTTTGATTAATCGCCCCTGCGGGAGCTCGGCATTAGGCTTGCCACTGCGTTGAAGCTCTTGAAAAGAGAATAACTATTGCCTGCGAGCTTCGCCTTGTTGCAAACCAAATGACAAACTCTCAAATGCACACTCTATTTGTTCCAGTACACTAGGAGCTAATTTGAGCATTAATTTCTTAGTCAT
>CALGJU010000071.1 GCA_937928685.1 uncultured Granulosicoccaceae bacterium | reverse complement strand
CATCCAGTTCTAAATCAAAAACAGAAAAGGAAGTCGCATGAACGCAGACTCCAAAGAAGCAGCCTTCCAACAAGACATGATCGACCAAATGGTTGCTGGCGGTTGGCAGCTAGGCAACCCCGCAAACTACGATCGCAAACTAGCGCTCTACACCGAAGACTGCCTTACGTTTGTTAAAACCACCCAACCCAAAGCGTGGGAAAAGTACCGACAGCTCTACCCCACCAATACCGAGCAAGCCTTTATAGAAAAACTTGCATCGCAACTTTCCAAAGCCGACCCGCAGGCCAGTGATAAATCACTTCGCACCTTCGGCACACTCGGCGTGTTGCGACACGAACTTCGCGACAAATCAGCGTCATTCAAAATGTGTCAGTTCAAACCGGAACACGGTTTAAACCCCGATACACTCGCCATGTACGAAGGCAACATCCTGCGAGTTGTGCCGGAACTGGTTTACAGCCCTTATGCTACAGCCGCTCATCTGGAAGAAACCGGTTTGCAGGCAAAGAAGTACCGCATTGATTTGGTGTTGTTCCTTAACGGTATACCTGTAGTGACCATGGAGCTTAAAAGCGAATTCAAGCAACAGGTAGACCGCGCGATCATTCAGTATAAAAAGACTCGCCTACCCAAAGACCCTGAAACCAACCAACCCGAACCACTACTAACCTTCAAACGCGGCGCACTGGTTCACTTTGCAGTAAGCCAACTCGAAGCTCACATGACCACGCGCTTGGAAGGCGACAACACAAGGTTTCTACCGTTCAACAAAGGCACCAAAGAAGGTGGCTCTGGTAACGATACACCAGAGAACATTGACCACTACGCCACAGACTATTTGTGGAACGAAGTGTTAGCACCTGCAAACCTGCTACAAATTATTGGTCGCTTCATACACCTTGAAATAAAAACCGAAGAAGACTGGGACGGGCGCAAGACAAAGAAAGAAACCCTGATATTCCCGCGCTACCACCAATGGGATTTAGTTCGTAAACTCATACAAGCCAGCCGTGATGAAGGCCCGGGGCAAAAGTACCTTGCACAGCACAGCGCAGGTTCCGGCAAATCAAACAGCATAGCCTGGACAGCACACCAGCTTTCAGCCCTTCACACAGAAGATGGCGACAAAGTCTTTCACAGCGTAATTGTGGTGACTGACCGCACAGTACTTGATGATCAACTACAAGACACCATCTACCAGTTCGAACACGCTGACGGTGTGGTGGGACGAATCAATAGAGAGGAAGGCCAGGGATCAAAATCTGAAAAGCTCGCTGCAGCCCTTGAAGGCAGCCAGCCCATAGTGATTGTAACGATCCAGACCTTCCCCTTTGTGTTAAAAGCGATTGAAAACAGCGTGAGCCTTAAAGAACGAAGGTACGCGATTATTGCCGATGAGGCGCACAGCTCTCAATCAGGAAGTACTGCAGGCAAGCTTAAAGAAGTGCTATCAAGCGAAGCCAGAGAAGATGACACAGAAATCACCGCAGAAGATGCACTGGCCGCAAGTGTTGAAGCACGCAAAGGTACAACCAACCTAAGCTACTACGCTTTCACCGCCACCCCGAAAAGTAAAACACTGGAACTGTTTGGTCGCGTACCCAAACCAGATCAGCCCGCAAATAAGCGCGACAACAAACCAAAAGCGTTTCATGTTTACAGCATGCGACAAGCCATTGAAGAAGGCTACATTCTTGATGTGCTGCAAAACTACACCAGCTACAAAGTCGCGTATAACTTAGCGCAAAAAATCGCCGCAACAGATAGCGAAGTTGATTCAAAAAAAGCCAAAGTGAAATTGGGGCAATGGGTACGCCTGCACGAATACAACATCGCCCAAAAAGTAAAAGTAATCATTGAGCACTACCGCAGTACCGTGATGGGCCTGTTAGGCGGCACAGCGAAAGCCATGGTAGTCACCGGATCACGCAAAGAAGCCGTACGCTACAAACTAGAGTTTGACAAGTACATAGCAAAGAAAGGCTACACCCCACTAGCCGCGATGGTCGCGTTTTCAGGAGAAGTTGAATTCAAAGAAGATGATCCAAATAGCGAAGGCCTACTAGGAGAAAAGTTCACCGAGCACGGCATGAACCCGAACCTTAAGGGCCGTGACATGCGCAAGGCATTCGATACAGACGAATTCCATGTAATGATTGTCGCGCAAAAATTCCAAACTGGCTTCGATCAACCAAAACTATGCGCCATGTACGTAGATAAAAAAATCGGTGGCCTTGAATGCGTGCAAACACTGTCACGCCTAAACCGCATGCACAAAGGCAAAGAAGAAACCTACATACTAGACTTCTTCAACGAGCCGGCCGATGTTCTGGAAGCTTTTCAAGAATACTACGAAACCGCAAAACTACTGGATGTATCAGACCCCAATCTTATCTGGGACATCTACGACAAGCTGCGCGCATCCGGTATTTTTCTGTGGACAGAAGTGGTGCAGTTCAGCGAAGTCTACTACGTAAAAAGCAAAAGCAACGCGGCCATCACCAATGTATGCAAGCCTGCGGTAGATCGATGGAAAACACGCTTCCAACAGGCAAAGCAAGATTATGAAAAACACAAAAAACTATACGATCACGCCAAATCAGTAAACGACCCGACTTTCATTGCCAACGCTGAAACTGACATGAAAGCCGCCAAGAAAGATCTAGATACACTTGGCATATTCAAAGCCGACCTCGTCTCCCTGACTCGGCAATACGAATTCATGTCGCAAATTTGCGATTACGACAGCACAGACCTTGAACGCCTAAGCCTGTACGCGCGACACCTTGTACCGTTGCTAAGAGAGGAAGCACCAACAGATGATCCAGTTGATCTTTCGAACGTGGCACTAAGCCATTACCGCCTATCTAAAATCAAACAGCAAGATCTACTACTGGTTAAAGAAGGTGCAGAAGGCTTGTACGCAAGCTCAGACGTCGGCAAGGGCAAAGCAAAAGACAAAAAAGAAGAATGGTTGTCACAGATCATTTCACGCCTAAACGAACTATTTGTGACCGATGGACTAACAGATCAGGATTTAATCAATTACGCGTATGCCATTCGAGATAAGGTTCGTGAAAACAGGAAGGTGATGGATCAAATCGAAAGCAATTCACCTGAACAGGCAATACTCGGCGATTTTTCCGACGCGCTAGATGATGCTGTGATGGAAAGTGGCGAAGTACATCAGAATCAGATGGCTCAGTATCTTAACAACGCGGAAATAGCTGCAAAGTTTCAGCGCGTTATTTTCGACATGTTGTCAAGCGAGGCCTAACCCGGATTATTCATGATGATGACGGCATCTCACTTGATCTTTGTTTCCACAGCGAATTTTTTCTTTTTGCAAATATCAATAAGTATTCGACGCAAGAAGAAAATCCACTGTGAAATAAAATCTCTACGCGATAGCTCGCCACATCATGAATAATCCGGGCTAAGAGTGAACCTTACACCAAAAACTATCCAGACTCTCCTCCCGACAGATGAGCCAGGGGGAATCCGTAAAGCGGAATTAACAACGCAGATTTGCAAGTATTCGAGGTGCCACGAATACGATCATGGTAACTAGTTGCAGGTGAAAAACTCTCTCTATTTATAAATCGTCACGAACAATAAGTCGGCTTTCGATGGTTGTGCCAATGCACGCCTTCTTGCGGCTTTATTCGAGCATTGATTGTTGGCGTGTTGGCGCACCAAAGACACTCGTATTTCATCTCGTGCGTAGGTTGCATACGCTAGAATGCGCGCCGATGCTCATCGGCCTCACATAATTGTCCGATCTCTCCCACACAAAAAAAGCCCTGATGCTTGATAGATTTACCAAGACAACCTGTAGAAATCAAAGTTGCTCAACCTGATCTCCCATCCACACCTTTATCCGAAGGTTTTTACACATTAACAAAATTAAAGGGAAAGATAATTGAAGCTGGAATACTCTGAGTCTGTGAAGTTTTCTTATACAAGATGTAGACACCGCTTCTTCGATGAAAATTCTTAAAGTAATTCATGGCTACCCCATGACGTACAACGCTGGCTCTGAAGTGTATTCCCAGACTATCTGCCATGGCTTGGCTCAGCGTGGCCATGATGTCCAGGTATTTACACGTGAAGAAGATTCATTTACGCCAGATGGTGCTGTCCGCATCGTAGATGATCCCGATGAGCCTCGAGTTAAAATAAATTATGTGAATAACCCACGAAACCGAGATCGGTATCGAGTGGAAATTATCGATCAACGATGCCTTGAACTGTTGGAGCAGTTTAAGCCTGACATTGTGCACATCGGTCATTTAAATCACCTGTCAACATCCTTGGTTTCAGAAGCAAAGCGTTATGGCGCACCTATTATATTTACGCTGCATGACTATTGGCTGATGTGTCCGCGTGGGCAATTTATGCAAATGCACTCAGAAGATCATAATTTATGGGCAAGTTGCGATGGTCAAGAAAACAGAAAATGCGCCACACAGTGCTATGCTCGAAATTTTTCAGGTGCCAAAGAAGAGCGTAATCTAGACATTGAGTACTGGGAAGGATGGGTCAAACGACGAATGGACCATGTAAAGCAAATAATTGAACACGTTGATCTATTCATCTCACCATCTCAGTACCTAAAAAGTCGTTACGAGCAGGATTTCTGCTTGCCAAGTGCCAAGAGTGTGTATCTTGACTACGGCTTCGATCTTAACCGAATGATCGGCAGGCAACGTACTAATGATGAGATTTTCACCTTTGGCTATATTGGGACTCATATTCCAGCGAAGGGGATTCACCAATTAATTCAAGCGTTCGGGCAAGTTTCCAGCTTGTGCCAACTTCGTATATGGGGCCGTGACAATGGCCAGGATACTCGAGCATTAACTGCTATGGTCTCTACCCTGCCTTTAGATAAACAGGCTGCCGTACACTGGATGCCCGAGTACCGCAACCAGCAGATTGTCGAGGATGTTTTCAACAAGACAGATGCTATTGTGACGCCTTCTATATGGGTAGAGAACTCCCCGCTAGTCATCCACGAAGCGCAACAATCACGAGTGCCCGTCATTACTGCTGACGCAGGAGGAATGAGTGAGTACGTACAACATGAAGTAAATGGCTTGCTATATCCTCATAGGGATACAGCTGCACTAGCATCCCAGATGCAACGGCTTGTAGACAATCCCAGGTTCGCTGAGAATTTAGGTGAGAGAGGTTACTTATATAGTCACGACGGAAATGCTCCCTCAATTGACCAACACATTGTACATTTAGAGGCGCTATACCAGCGAATTCTACCCAAATGTTAAAACGAGAATTTTGGCGTATCACACTGGATACGAATCCAGATTTTTGTAACCTCAATTGCATCATGTGTGAAGACCACTCTCCCTACGGCGATGATCGCTCTACTCGCAAACTTCAGGGTCGCTTGAGACCTATAATGGATCAACGGCTGTTGGAGAGTGTGGTTCGCGAAGCGGCTGCCTTAGGGGTTCGCGAGATAATTCCGTCGACCATGGGGGAGCCACTGCTTTACCCTTACTTCGAGAGGTTCCTGGACCTTTGTAAGGAACTCGGGCTTTCTTTGAACCTTACAACTAACGGTACATTTCCCCACCCGGACACCAAACAAAATGTGGAGTACTGGGCCAGGCGTATCGTACCGTTAGCAAGCGACGTTAAGATTTCGTGGAACGGGGCTAGCGAGGAAGTGCATCAGCAAATCATGCTTGGTGCCAGCCTGGACAAGCATATTGATCATGCCAAACGTTTTATTGCAGTGCGTAACGAACTTGCACAAAAAAACTACTGCTCAACTACCTTACAGACAACATTTATGCGCAGTAACTTAAGCGAGTTACCTGCAATGGTTAAGCTAGCCATTGAGCTAGGCTTTGATCGAGTAAAGGGGCACCAGCTATGGACACATTTCAAAGAACTAGAACCACAAAGCCTTCGAAATGATACAGCATCTGCCGAAGAGTGGAATCGTATCGTGCACGAGTGCAAAGACATTGCGGAAAAATTCAAGCTTCAGAGTGGAAAAACCCTCCAACTCGATAATTTCTTTGAACTTGATTTAGACCATCTAGACGATATCGCACCCGGCGGTGAGTGCCCGTTTCTAAATAGAGAAATGTGGATAGATCCGACAGGACGTTTTAACGTGTGCTGCGCGCCAGACCAGCAACGTAAAAGCCTGGGGGACTTCGGAAACCTTAAAACGCAAAGCCTTGCTGAGATAATAGATGGTGCAGAGTACGCTAACCTTGTTGAGAACTACCAAACAAAAGCACTATGTAAATCCTGCAACATGAGAAGGCCTCCAAAGCTTGACCGATAAAACCGACTTGATCGTTAGCCCCTGCGGAACTCATCACCTTGAACCACGCGGGAGGCCTGGCTACGCCCGCCGCTTTGAACAAGTACTACCCTTTCACCCACCCGGTTTAGCCCCGGTTAGTAACAAAGGAAGAGCATGGCACATTCACCCCAATGGCGAAGATGCCTACCCGGAACGCTTTGATCGAACGTTCGGTTTTTATTTTGGCGTCGCAGCGGTTAATCAGGCAGGAAACTGGTTCCATATCACAGCCGATGGCCAGGCTTTCTATCGCCAACGGTTTAGCTTTGCAGGTAACTTTCAGAACAAAGTAAGTGTTGTTTGCGACAACAGTGAGCAATACTTTCATATTGATCTGCTGGGCCTCCCACTCTACACGCGGCGTTGGCGTTATTGTGGTGACTACAGAGAAGGCAGCGCCGTAGTTCAGACTGACAATGGCCTGTGCTCACACATTAATATTTCTGGTGAACATGATCACAACAAATGGTTCGTCGATCTTGATGTGTACCACAAGGGATTTGCAAGGGCTAGAGATGACCGGGGCTGGCACCATGTAGACCGATCAGGAAAAGCACTCTACTCGCAACGGTATGCTCAAATTGAGCCTTTTTACAATGGTTGCGCAAGAGTAGAAAACTTTGATAACAGCCTAATCATAATTGATGAGACTGGAACCATAATTCGTGAGCTACGATCAGCTTGCTTTAATCGTTAATGTCTGGGCGATTACTCATTGTGCGACATGCCGAGAGACCACCAATTGCGGAGGGTGACATTGGTAACGACGTAACTCTGACCGCTGCAGGAATACTAAGAACACAAGGTTTCGCTCGCGCTTTAGATCAAAATGTTCTAATGATCCATAGCAGCCCAATCTTCCGCTGCATTCAGACAGCACAGTTAATCGCAGACATACATGACTATTCACACGACGACATAATTCCCAATCGAAGTTTGGGAGATCCTGGTTTCTTTATCCAGGATGGCGAATTGGCTTGGCAGAGCTGGTTATCGAAAGGAAGCAAGAAGGTAAACTTGCATCTGTTAACCGGGACGGAGACTTGGCCCGGATTCCGAGCGTTCGATGAAGCTATAGCGGCCATGCTGGACAATATTCGGAATGTGCTATTGTCGGCCAACTCTGGTCTTGTTGTTTGGGTAACTCACGACACAGTATTAGCAGTGCTTGCCAGTAGAGTTTTAGCTAATCCACTAACCCTAGAAAATTGGCCTGATTTCTTAGGATATTTAGAGGCGCAAATTGATAGCAGCGGCCAACTCACATTCACTTATGTTAGCAATTTTTAGTAGTTTGGTGGAGCAACTTACAAAGACTGCCCTCCAAAAAAACGGCCAATCAACGGCAAAAAATCAATACGTGGCCGCAAGATTCTCCGCAATCGCCACTAACGCTCGCTACTTCAGGTCCAGTCTCGCCCCCGCCAACCATGATCGGAATCCTAGCTTATCGATTGCTAACGTCAACGAAAATCTCGCTCAACTCCACATGATGCCTGCCCCCGTTCTTTGGGCTTGCTAGTCCCGCTGTAGTTCATGCCACTCACTCTAAAACTATCATGAAATACTTATTAGCTACCTTCATGGCGGAGTCTCTCAATCTGGCAACCCAAGGAACGTCTATGCAGCCTTCTTCTCAGCATTTATAGATTCAAATATTAGATTTTCCTCATCAACCACTTCCTCATCCACTTCAGAGTTCGCCATAACGTTTTTCATATACACCCTGCTTACCAACCGTTCTTTTAAAGCCAATCGACGCTGTATGTAGAATTCCCGGAATTCATTAAATTCTAAGCTTACATTGTCCTCGCCTAATAGAAGGCTCTGCTTTGTGACTGTAATACCGCTACTACCAACCCACTCAGACAGTCGCCTTGCCTTTTTCGAAAGGTTCTGCGAATCATTCAGTAAGTGCAGATTGGCCATGCCATTCCAATGAACAGGGTTGGCATAAAATTCCATCAACTCTCTATTTTCAGTTAGAAACTCATGTACCTTGAGAGAACTCCTATCAAATTCCGACTTAGCATGCAGATGATCTATATGAAATGTCTCTGTTGAGCTCATCTCTGGGAACAACAAATGCAACAACACCCGACAACGCCCCTCGCCATACTGGGTATCCAACAAATTATGTAGGAACTCATCATCAAAACGTAAATCTTTGTTTGAGCCTTGAAATTTTTCAATCACTTGTTCTAACGGAAAATAGGCAGTAGATTTAATATTCTCTCTTATAACGCTACGCATACTGGAGAGAATCGCGTCAGCCTGGCCACCGAAGACACGTTTTAGCAATGCCATATAAAGCCACTTACCTATAATCTCGCGCTCCTCGGTTACTTTGGCTAGATTATTAATCGAGCGATATAGCGGTTTATTGCAATAACTTTTATTGTAGAGATAATAACATATGGGAATAACAGCGTTCCTGGAAGTCAATGACTCTGGATTGATGCCGAGGCGTCGAACCAGCCTGAAGGACTCTCGAATACAATCTTTAATACTATTCCAATTCTCTTGAATTTTACTGACTTGTTCCACTTTAAAGTTCTTAACCTTAAACCTCACATCCGCCCCCGTAAGCATCAGGCACGTTTTTAACACCCAATCACGCCCGAGATAGAAACCCATTGCGCTGCTACCGTGCACTTCTTTCACCAGTGAATCAACTTCCTTCCTGAAGTCACCTTCCCAGTTTGCAACAGCGATCGACATGAGCAAATCAGAGAAGTCGAGCTTTGTACCGCCGCTGTTGGTTCGGATAAAAACATCCAGTACATGATCAATCTCTTGACTGGTTTCTTTAAAGTAGTGAATTACTGGAACTTTTCGAATTACTTTATAAAGCTGGACCAATGTGCTTACGGAAAATTCACTGTCAGACAGGTCATTCTGCAGTAGATAGGGAACCACAACCTCCCTTATTGAGATGTCTAAATTACTTTTATCAGTGGACGATCTAACTTCCGGGAAGTTCAGTACCTCGTGCAGACAAAACCAACGATTCTTCTTTGCTTCCGATTTCTGCGATTCCTCGAACTGCCTGTCTGTAAGAAACTTGAAGCGATACTTCATCAACAATTCGTCGTCTCCAAGACCTACAGGTGCAATTAAGTCTAAATACAACTTTCGAGCTGGCAACTTTTTTTCATCTTGGGAAGTAGGCCAATGCACCCTAGGGTTTTTGTAAGCATATGTACCACAAAGACCAATATACAGAGATGTTAGTCGTTGCTGTCCATCAATCACCGCCTTAAAGTCTCTAGAGCTCGCATTAGTTTCCAACCCCGGATTTTCTTCATTGAAGCGTGTGCAATACTCCTTTAGGAACTGATAAAACTTGTAGTCCCGTTTAATCGTACAGTCTTCAACCTGCCAAAACATGAAACTGTTTATTGGAAAGTCACGCATGATGGAATCAAACAGCACACAAATCTGCTCACTCGACCAAACAAACTTACGCTGAATGGCTGGCAAACGGAGCTCATTGTGGTTTATCATCTCTACCGACTCCTGAACAGTTAATGCCTTTTCGTACTGACCTGCCATTTCATTTCCTTGAGAGATCTCTGAAGCCTAGTTCAAGGCCTAATGGTTAATAGGTAATAGGTAATAGGTAATAGGTAATAGGTAAATATGATCAACATGCGACGCCAGCTTCGCAGACGTAATCCCCCCCGAGCCCCAATTCGCAATAGAACACCACCGTTAAGCCGCAATCTTCCTCAACTCACCAGGCTCCAAATAAAACGACTGTGCCCGCTCAACCCCCTTGCCACGGTCACATAGTAAATCTCCGCGCCCTAGCAGGCTTTCTGCACCAACTTCGTCCAGCACTATCTTGGAATTAATACTGTTAGTAACGCGTAAGCACACCTTTAATGGCAAATTCGCTTTAATCACACCAGTTACAATATTCCGATCCGGCCGCTGTGTGGCTAAAAGCAGATGAATACCCGCCGCCCTGCCTTTGCTGCATAAACGGGCTACCAGTGTTTCGAAGTCCTTCTTTACTTCACCGCCACTTAATACCAGGTCGGCAAATTCATCGAACACGATAACTCGATATTCCATATCGGCGTGACCTTTAGCCAACCATTCCTTTAACGAACCAACACCGGCTTTTGCAAATAGAGCGTAGCGATTTTCCATATCAGCAACGGTCTGATTTAGACATTCAATTGCAGACTCAATATCACTGATAATCGGTTCACTTAGTAAACCGTTGTCTGCCATTTCCACAAAAGTGACGGCCTTTGGATCAATCAGGCTTATTCTGACACCTCCGTTTCTATTCTGATACGCCAACGATGCTACTACGGCTTTCAGGAATTCACTTTTGCCACTGCCGGAGACGCCAGCTATAAGTGCGTGGCAGGTATTGGGGTCTGACAGATCACACCACAACGGCTGACCATCTAGACCAACCCCCACGGCAAATTCCACGGGACTTGCACGCTCGCGCTGCGAGCTTTGGGCCATGAGATCACGCAAAAATACTGTATCTGGATTGTCTTTTAATATATCAACTGTTACACAACCCTTGGCTGGACCTATAAGTGGCGGTATAGGTAACCCGAGCCTGATCTGAACATCAGCAGCCCGGCTTGCTAACGATGCAACCTTGATTCCGACATCAGGTTTAATGCGATAACGGTTTAATTGCGGTGCATCAATTCTTTCTAGCACAGTAATACCTAACTTAAACTCACCGAATGCGCTAACAAGTTCATCTGCATGCGGACCGGACTGCTTCATCGCCACCACAACCGCCGGTGTTGGTGTATCAGTGACGTTTGAGTTAGCAGCACGTCCGCTGGACGGAGCAGGCATCGATAGCTCATGAAGGACCGGGGACACCACATCTTTAAATAGGCTATCAAGCTGCATTGGGGTCAATTCGGTTACAGTGAGCTCCGGCTCGTAGTATTCCAACATGCCAGTAAACTTTAGACCGGGCTTCATCGTTGCCAGCATCTGCGCATAGATTGCCAGTTGAACTAAGTCATGTTGCGCCTCCGCACCGCGAGACAGCTTGTAATCAACCACTACCACACCATGCTTTGGATCGGTGCGCACCAGATCAACCTGGCCACTTACCAACACGCCACACTGGCCAATGTCTACCGATGGTAGACGCATCTCTTGTGTTAAAAAGATATCTGACCATTGTGACGCAGCACTTTGCACTTTCAGGTTGGCAATACGTTCACAAAACGAACGCAGACATGCGACTAAATGGCACGCAGATGCCGCCTTGTTCTTTCTTGCCAACGCGGCTAGATCTTGAGCGGCGAACCGGTCATGCATCATCTCCCACAGTGCATCAGCACTTTCTGGTGCATTGGCATCAGTATTGGTAATCAGCCTATCAATGAATTTTCGTGCAATCGAATGAAAGCGAACTCCTTGAACAGGTACGGCTCCAGAAGGAGTTCCGTGAAAAGGCGTCGCCGGACTATTACCATTTATGAGCGCTTGACGGTAAGCCCTGTCTAACACGGCATATTTAAGCTGAGTTACGTTCACTGCGACTGCCATTGCAATACAACCATTTTGGGCGAACTGTGAATGTGTATACAGGACTCATTTTGACAAACGTCCAGCACAGCCTCTTTGTGCACATCCCCTGGTATTTTTTCGACCACTTCTTCCAGACTTATAAATCGCGCCCGCCTAACGATGCTCAGAAGTGCCTCAGACCATGATACTTCTGTAGCTGACTGATCTTCAGAAATGGTATCTTGAGCCATCACCTTATGGCTTTGCCAACATATTATAAGATCCCAAACATCTTGCATTTCCCGCTGCAGAAATTCGATCACCTGCGCCGAATCAAACGGCACATCGCCTTGCTGGGCATCGGCATGAAGATCATGCGCCGCATACATTCTGATCAACAGGTCCTTATCAAGCTCGCATATATGTAACCGATCTCGCATAGCAGATTGCAACAGCGGCCCTGCAACCTTCCACGTTGGCTTTGGTATTCTTTGCTGATCCAAGGTTCTGAAGAAAACACTAACAACATCGCCTGGCTCCATCGCAGCTTTGGCAATACTACTCCAGCGCTTCCAGTGATTACCTGTTTCAAAACCAAAATGGATCCTTTGTTTCTTATGAACCCAACTTGGTGACCGTCCAGCATGGCGGCTGTTGTACTCCCCCATTGCTATATTCGATAGCCCTTTTGGAAGCTCACACACAAACCAATATAAGGCATCCCTGTCATACACCAGGCGTCTAGGCTGAACCCTAATATTGTCCTGATAATGTTCGTACAATTGCGGCAATGAATCGGAGGGGCTATCTTGGGCTACCGCTTGTTTGCCTTCTCTCCATTGCATCGAGCAGCGGGCCAATAGCTGGCGTACATTAGCCTCTTTTTGCTCATGAAAAAATTCTGCCAACCAAGCATCGGCTAAAAAGCGCTTTTGTACGTGTGGTTCAATTTGGAATTGTTCCATTCGTAAAGTGATCAAGTCTCGAGCCTGTGACTGATCTATTCCGCTAAGTGCCAAATACGGTTTTTCTAATCGATCCAGGTGCGCCTCTTCCCAATTTACACTCAGGCGCTTTTCCCATGGATCTTGATTCGTTGACATCAATGTACACAGATTTTTTGCCTCATCCGCCAGATCCGTAATGAGACACCCCAACGACCGAGCAAGCTCTGGACTTCTGCCATAGTTTTCGGTTTGATCAAAGCAAATCAGAAACGGTCGAAAGAACGTAGCCAGCGAGCACAGGTCTAACACACGATTTTTAGCGACCTGATTTCTTTCACGGACGCTTTGATTAGCCTGTGGCACATTGGCCATTCTAAGGTTCAATGCTGTGAATTCAGTATCTTCTATTGATTGCGCGGCAACCCAATCCACCGCAGCAGAACTAATCGCATCGTCAGTTGAATAGGCAAAACCGTACAGAACCTTCATCCATACCACCAGAGACTGATGCATCACCAACCCTTTCGTCCGATGATGTATTTCAATTTTCTTCAATGCATCGTCATTTGCCAGTAATTTCTGCAAATACCGATTCCACTTACTGCTGTTTTTCAACCCAGTCAGCTCAGCCATGGGACGTCGCAATAGATCAATGGTCGCTTTATTTTTACTATCAATTTGCCCTAGAAAACCCGCTACGATCTGACTTAACACACCGTGGGCGAACAAACTTAATTGATCAACTTCTAACGCATCACTTTCAGTGAATCGATCAGCAAATCGCAGCTCTTGAACCATACGCTCCAAGACCGATATCCATACCGTTTCGGGATCTTCAAATGGCCGGACATACACCAATGTTACTTTGCCAGCTAGCTCTTGAAACAACTGGCCGATCAAATGAGACTTTCCTGCTCCAGCCCTTGATGCACTCAGCAGTAGAGCTTTCCTTCTACGGGCCTCGTAGCGAGGCCTGTCACCTTCTGCCAATTGCTGTACGATACCGGAAACCTGCTGCACAACAGAAGAGTTAAGGTTAGCGACCGAACACAATTCTGCACGCGGATCACTAACTATATCAGTTGCAAAAGGGTTAATTGAACTGCTATTCATTTCAACTCCATCAACTCAGCAGGCTTCTAACAGTCGAATTCTTAAATATGGATCACCACCTATAGTTAGTGCGAACTTTCGCTCTTCTTCCGTGGATAATGACCAATCTCCCTCACTGGGAATTGCTTCTCCCCGCGCACAGGCGTCCTGCAAATGATCAACTAAATCACCTACATCCACTTCACACACTTGTTTATGGATATCGTGTATTAAGACGTCTGGATAACCCCGGTCTTGAACGACAACATCATAGGCATGCTTAACTACTGGCGGTACACGAGAAGTGTGGATTTGACGATCTTCTTGAGCCACAACATCGCTATGACAATAGAGCTTGTGTGCCGACCAACGAAATTCAATTAAACTACCTTGTCTGGTTAATTCCATGATCGCGTCAGCACAATATTGCCTTAACGATGGACTCACTACCTTTCTAAATTGAGACAGTGTGAATAATTTGCAGCCGGACGCACTGGCAAAAGCCAAAAGCGAATTCGAAACTCGCTCAATAGGACGAAAGTCTTTATGGTTCAAGTAAATTGGCCGCTTGGGAGTGCCAAGATTAATAATTTTCTTTTCAGAACATAGGTGCTTAAGTACCTGACGATACTTTCTACCCTCTGCGGTACCAGACGCGGGGATATTTAGCTGCCCGATGCGCAGTCCGTCTACGCTCGCGCTGTCCAAACGCTGCATTAACACCGCCTCTATCGCCAGTGACACTTTCCCATCGTCACTCATTTGGCTTCCCTGACCATACAACTCCTCAACAACATTAGTAAAAAATACACTACGCAACGAAGGCAATGAATTGCGTTTTCTCAGCCCCACTGCCTCTATTGGCAGCAGAAGAAAAGGCATTAGCTTAAAACCGGAATTATGATCACGGACGCGCATTTTTCAAAGCTGGCTCCTGAATTAGAGGAGTCAGTGACCTCATGGACTTATGTCGTCGCTAATGATTGACCGGCAAGTGCGCCAAGCAATATCAGCATGGGCATTGGCGCACCCGGAATTATGCTAGTGCACTGGAACAAATAGATTGCACATATGTACACTCTATTTGTTCCAATACACTAGACAGCACAATAAGGGCAAAATTTCTATTCAGCATTGCAGGAAACTCTGTTAAGCGCCAACTGGGCACTTCAAT
>CALGJU010000070.1 GCA_937928685.1 uncultured Granulosicoccaceae bacterium | reverse complement strand
CTGCCACCGGGCTGTCGTTGTTTCCACCACAGGCGCTAAGTATCGCTGTGATTGAGGTGACGGCAATTATTAGTTTGTTCATTGGTATAGTCTCTGAAATGGGCAAATAGTGTGCTTTGAAAAACTGCAACTGAATCAAATGCAAACTATAAAGCAGCTATTCTGTTGAGTCGCGATTTGAGAAGTACAACGTACCAAGCGGGTTTTGTCGCGTGCGATATTTGTGGCTTTGGCCTCATTGCCTGTAGACACATGTGTGCATGAGTAAGAAATGTTTTTAACACTCTGTCAGAAGACAGCGGACAATAATAGCGAACGGTTAACAGGCTGTGTGGCTGGGGCAGGTGTGATCGGTTCTTCGGTCACCACTGCAGACAGGCGTTCGCGTGTGAGTACCGAGATAACAGCCACCGTGAGGACCAATGCCACAGACAGGGTCCACGGCGATAATTCCAATTGTGCTGCAAGTAAACTGCCTGCCGCACCCGCTGCCATCATGAACGGGTAGACCGGGTCTGACACTGCTTGTGGTGGTTGGCTTGTTATTGCATCCCGGATCAGACCACCGCCAATTCCACTCAAAACGCCCATGGCGAAAGCAATAGGGATAGATCCGGTTTGGTCAAATGCCTGCTGAAATCCCAGTGAGATAAGCACTGCCAGTGCAAAGCTATCAAGCAGGGCTCATTTAGGTTGAGCGCGGGAACGATATTTTGGGGCAATTGCTTGTGAGATCATACATCTGTGATGTGAATTGCCGCACAGTTCTTCCAAACCCGGCAAAGGATGGTGCACGTTGTGTCGAAGCTAGGTAAGTAGAGGATAAGGGACGTGCAATGAATACCGACTCGCTGGAAGCACATATTTACTCGGCGTTTCCGATTGTAAAGATCGACACCGATGAGGAGCCCAGGTTGTTGGATCAGTTGCGCGGCGTCTCCCGTCGAACCCACAGGGCGTTGAAGAGCTGGTCAATTGCCAGTGGATTGCAGACCCTTGAAGGTGATCGCACGACTAAGAACTATCCTTACACCTGGGCAATCAAGGCGGACGATAAATCGAACGACGATAGCGAGTCTCACGACCCCGAAGAGGTACTTGAGAAGCTCACGCGTGATACAAAGAATACGATCATTGTACTGCTCGATTTCCATCCGTTTTTGACCAACCCTCGAGTTCTTCGTCTGCTTAAAGAGCTGGCTTTTGCTTGTGACGATACCAATAATAAAATAGTCCTTTTGAGTCACAGCACTACGGTGCCGGATGAAATTGCCCGACTGACACAGACCTATGAAGTTTCTCTGCCATCTATAGGTGAGATAGCCAAGCTGGTTGATCAAGAGGCGGCGCTGTTTAAAATCAAACGAAAAGACAAAACACTGGCGATTGATCAAACCGCTAAGTCATTGCTAATTAACAATTTGGTGGGTGTTAATACGTCTGATGCATTGCGGTTAATCCGAAACGCCATCTATGTGGACAATGCCATTACAGCCTCTGATGTTCCGGAAATCAAAAAAGCAAAGTATGACCTCATCAGTCAGTCCGGCGCATTGACATATGAGTACGACACTTCATCGTTTGCGAATATCGGGGGCTTTGTCAATCTGAAATCCTGGGTCTCAAAAAGACAGAAAGCCATATTGTCTGCCTCTGCGGATGCCGGGAAAAGTAGAGATCGACCCAAAGGTATCCTGTTGCTCGGGGTTCAGGGTTGTGGAAAAAGTCTGGCAGCGCGCGCACTTTCGGGCCAGCTTGGCGTGCCCTTGATTCGACTGGATTTTGGTTCGTTGTTTAATAAATATGTGGGTGAGAGCGAGAAGAACTTACGCGACGCGCTCCATTCAGCGGAAGTGATGTCTCCGTGCGTGTTGTGGATTGATGAGTTAGAGAAAAGCATCACCAGTGGCAGTGACGACACAGGTGCCTCGAGCAGAATACTGAGTTATCTACTCAACTGGATGCAGGAAAACCGCTCAGGGACTTTTGTAGTGGCCACCGCCAATGACATCACTGCTTTGCCGCCTGAACTCATTCGCAAGGGCCGTATTGATGAGATCTTCTTTGTCGATCTCCCGAGTCGCTCAATTCGCATAGACATCATGCTGTCGGTACTGCAGAGACGTGGCATTGACCCGGATTCGTTTGATTTGCCTCGTATTGCCAATGAGTGTGAAGGTTTTTCGGGTGCAGAGATTGAGCAAGCTGTGGTGGCGTCGATTTACCACACGGAGTACATCGACGCACCGCTATGCACAGATTCTATTATTCACGAGATGCAGCAAACCCAGCCGTTGTCTGTGGTGCGCTCTGAATCAATTGCAGCGCTTCGTCGTTGGGCGGCAGATCGCACCGTGCCGGTGGATGAAAACGATGACTCGCATAATGGTGAAACGGTGGATAAACAGGCGGCATGAGTCAGTCCACCGCTAGGTGACAATCTGATGACGGAAATAGATGCGAACGGATCAATAACTGACCTTTATCTGAGGTGTGCTAATTTGCGCGATGGCCAAAGCAGGTACGTTTTTTGATGCCTTTGGATCTGCAGAGCCTGCCTTGCTTTGATGTGACCACGGGCAGAGTGCTGTCTCTCCGGCCAAGCCATGAGAAATCTGTGCTTTGGCCTGTTTACTGCAAACTTCTGAAGATCAACTGGTTAGACGTGTATCACGGGTTGTTGATAATTTGAGTTGTCGAATATTATGCTGGAATCAGTTCTTCTATGAATTCTCAAGAGTTGCCAATACCAGAGCTTGAACCATCCACGGATGGCGCCATTATTAAAGTGTTTGGCGTCGGTGGGGGAGGTTGTAACGCTCTTGCACAAATGATTGCCGCTAATATAAACGGCGTGCAATTTAAGTGTGTGAACACCGATTTGCAGGCGCTTGCCAAATTTGAGCCTGAAAATGTTATTCATTTAGGTAGTAGCCTGACCAGAGGACTGGGTGCAGGCGCTGATCCGGATGTTGGCCGCGCCGCCGCTGAAGAAAGTAAAGATGAGATCATCGCGGCGATCGGAAACGCAGATATGCTATTCCTCACGGCGGGCATGGGCGGGGGTACCGGAACGGGCGCCGTTTCAGTGATAGCCAGAATCGCCCGGGAACTAGGTGTTCTAACGGTGGCTGTGGTGACTGAACCGTTCGCTTTTGAAGGCATAAAAAGAACCCGTATCGCAGAAGCTGGACTGGAAGAACTCTGCGACAATGCAGACTCAATGATTGTTGTGCCCAACGAAAACTTGCTCACGTATCTGGGCCCGGACATTACCCTGATAAAAGCCTTCGCGGCGGCAAATGACATCGTCACCAATGCGGTGCAGAGCATCGCAGAGTTAATTACCACCGCCGGTTTGATTAACGTCGATTTCGCGGATGTGAAATCTGTGATGACCGAGATGGGTCACGCGATTATGAGTACAGGTAGTGGCATGGGTGAAAATCGTGCCTACGACGCTGCGATATCAGCTATCGAGAGCCCGCTACTCAACAATGTTGATCTCCAGGAGGCGCGCGGGATACTCGCTAACATCAGTGCGAGCTCTGATCTTTCAATGGGTGAATTTCAAATTGTCGGTGATGTGATTCGTAGCATCGCTGCAGACAATGCGACGGTCGTTATCGGTACGGTGTTCGATGAAAACCTGAACTATGAGATGCAGGTAACGGTTGTGGCTACCGGGCTCAAGCCGCCGGTGAAAGATGAATCGAAAAAGATGGAAGTAAAAAAGATTGTAAGGCCACC
>CALGJU010000069.1 GCA_937928685.1 uncultured Granulosicoccaceae bacterium | reverse complement strand
AATTTGATCGTCTATTAGTACTGAGCAAGCGCCGCAGTCACCGGCATCACATCCGACTTTGGTGCCGGTAATATTAAGCTGGTAGCGAAGCACTTCAGAAAGGCGTTTAGCAGGGTTAACATCAATAGTGACTGGAGTGTTGTTGATCGTTAGTGTGATTGAGACAGGCTGCATTATGACAGGCTCACCAGTGAGGCTATTGAACGCCTGAGTAATTCGGCGGACGCTTCGTGACGATAGTCGGCAGTGGCGCGTACATCATCGATAGGGGTCAAGCCACTGACATGGTGGCGCTCTACAATATCAGCTAAATCGGCGCTAAGCGTGTTCCCGATAAGTTGCAGTTCAAGAATCGGCAATCGCTGTGCGACTACAGAGCATGACCCGACGCTCAGTGCCGCATCAGTGATGCATTGTTTGCTGTCAACTGCCAACCGTGCTGCAACCATTGCAATAGATATGACCAAATATTTTCTTGCCCCGAGTTTAAGGAAGTGGGAGTTGCCTGTCGCTGATGCTTTTGGAATGAGTAGATCAACTACCATTTCTGTGGCGCTGAGGGTGGTTTGTCTATTGCCAGTGACAAACTCTTTTAAGGGTATATCCCTTGTGCCGCTGGCGGATGCGACACGTACTATGGTGTCGACACACAGTAACGCTGGCATGCCATCGGCGGCAGGGGAGGCATTGCATATATTTCCAACAACGGTGGCTCTGTTTTGTATTTGAATTGATCCAACTTCACGTGCGGCAAGTTTTAATGCATTAAAAGAGGCTGGCAGCGGGGAGTGAATCACGTCGGTCCAGGTTGCCAGTGCGCCAATGTGCCAGTGCGTTTCATCGTCGTAGATAGTACGCAACGTTTTTAATTGTGAAAGATCAAGGACGTTGCCGGAGGGTGGGTTTGCACCCATGGTCGGGTAGAAGTCAGTACCACCGGAAACCAGCGACCAGGTATCGTTGGCGAGACAAGCGAACGCCTCTTCGGTGGTTGTGGGTTGAGCAAACTTCATCATGTTAAATTCACTGGAATAATGATTATAAAGTGTGTGTGCGGCAATTATGCATTGGAAATTAATTGCCGCATAGCTTGATTCACTTCAGTGGAAAACAGCCGTGCCTTTTTTCCGGTGGGCTCCAGTGGTTCCAGTGCAAAAAACTCGGGTAGTTCGTCGTCTTTTTCAGTGAATCCGGCTAGTCGATTGAATTCGGCTTCGCTTTTTAAGGTGTCAACGCCAATTTGGATTAAGGCGTCTGGAGTGATGTCTGCATCATGTGCGTCGTTAATAGCGTCTGAGATCAGCGTGAGATTCTCATCAGTGACAGATCTGCCAAAAACACATAGCCCCAGAGAGTCGGCGAGTGCGCTATTGACCTGCATTTTGAAGCTTTCAGAGGCTACCTCTGGCACTGATAAGTCGGATGTTTTGAACGAGGGGGCATTACCTGCGGTGTGGTCAGCGCCCTGTGCAGTGAGCATCATTGAGATGGCTGTTACTTCAATGATACGTGGGTCGTAAGCGCTGATTGCCTGGCGCTTAATGACGGGTATTCGCTTCACGTTGAGCGCTTCGCCTACTGCGGCGGTGCCTGCAGCCAGAAAACGACCGCGTTCGTTTCCGGCGCGCAGATCGTCAAGGCAGTTTTTCATGAATTTCAGATCACCGAACTCTGCCTCACCCGCTTCCATTAATACCCCGATGGTGGCTCCCAGTTCTATGGTGTCGATGCCTAAGTCGTTGGCAATTTCATTCAGCAGTGCCACATCATCCGGGTCGGTGAGTCCGCAATTGGTGCCTAGTAATCCAATGGTTTCGTATTCCAGTGGAGAGACCAGCTCACGACCGTCTTTATCTGCATACACGTTACTGCATTTGATCAGGCAGCCGGGCATACAGGCGTGTGATATTTCACCACCGCGTGCCGAGTTGAGTTCGCGAATGTAGTCGCCACCCATCTTTAGGGGGCCATTGTCTTTACTGGTGAGTTGGCCTTGTGAAAAATTGCGTATTGGCAGCGCACCAAGCTGATTGGTCAGGTCTCCGACCATGGCGGTACCGGTTGTTTTTAAGGCCTGTACCGCGGGGGCTGCATCAAGCAGTTTGCCGTAGGATTTGACGGCCTTCATTACCTGGCGTCGCTCTTTAAACGGCGGCATTTTGTGTTTTTCGATCACAATGGCTTTTATTTTCTTAGTGCCCATCACAGCGCCAACACCGCCACGGGCCGCTAATCGTGTTGGTCGGTTGTCTGTGTCTGAAAATGAGATACCTGCCATCAGACCCTGGTATTCACCCACTGGTCCGCATAGTGCGAGTGAGATTTTCTCACCGTAGCGCTCATGTAGCAGGCGTGCGCATTCAATGTTGCCCAGTCCCATGTAGTCGGTCGCATCAATGTAGGTAATCGGGCCTTCTTTGGGTATATGAATGATCGTCCATTCATCGAATGCGCCATGAAAGACCAGGCGGGAAATTTCCAGCTGCCCCATCGCATAGGCAAAGGTGCCGCCACTGTTCGCTTCCTTGATGCCACCGGTGAGCGGACTTTTACAGCCAACACTGAGTCGATTGGCATTTGAAAAATTAGTGCCTGCGAACGGACCGGCTGAGAAGATCAGCGGATTGTCTTCTCCCAGCGGGTCGATAGTGGCTGCATTCGCTGCGAGCAGCATTTTGGCTATTAAGTACCTGCCGGTATCTACGATATCGCGACCGGTAAGTGCTGTTGTTTTGGTTTGACGATTATTTAAATCGAGATCAATTTGTTTTCTCATCTCGTTCCTGTTGATTGTGCGTTAGGGTTTAGCTAGCAAAATGCCTGCATGCCGGTAATGGCTCTGCCCAGTATCAGAGCATGCACATCGTGGGTGCCTTCATAGGTATTGACTGTTTCAAGATTATTCATATGGCGCATTATTTGAAAATCTTCCTGAATGCCGTTTCCGCCATGCATATCACGGGCTTGGCGGGCAATGCCTAATGCTTTGCCACAGTTGTTGCGTTTGATCATTGATATCATTTCAGGGGCTGCATTGGCATCATCCATTAGCCGACCTACCTGTAAACAAGCTTGTAGTCCGAAGGAAATGTCAGTCACCATGTCAGCCAGCTTGAGTTGGAATAATTGTGTCTGCGCCAACGGTCGATTAAATTGCTTGCGATCCATGCCGTATTGCCGGGCGGCGTGTAAGCAGAATTCGGCGGCGCCAAGTACGCCCCATGCGATGCCGTATCGGGCGCGGTTCAGGCAACCAAACGGGCCTGTTAATCCCTCACAATTCGGTAGTAGTGAGTCTTCACCGACTTCTACATCCTGTAGGATAATTTCACCTGTGATTGATGTGCGAAGTGAGAGCTTCCCACTAATAACGGGTGTTTTAACGTTGCTACATGCGCGCTTGACCAGGAAGCCCCGAATCTTGCCATTGTGGTGTTCAGATTTTGCCCAAATAACCAATACATCGGCAATGGGTGAATTAGAAATCCACGTTTTAGCACCGTTAAGCACATAGCCGCTGTCTGTTTTAACTGCAACGGTTTTCATGGAGCCGGGATCTGATCCGGCATCAGGCTCGGTAAGGCCAAAGCATCCTATCCATTCGCCACTGGCAAGCTTTGGAAGGTATTCCATGCGTTGTTGTTCTGAACCATAGGCATAGATTGGATACATCACCAAGCTGGATTGCACGCTCATCATGGAACGATAGCCTGAATCGACGCGCTCAATCTCTCTGGCGATCAGTCCGTACGAGACGTACGATGCACCAATGCCACCATATTTTTCAGGTAGTGTCGTGCCAAGTAGGCCCATTGCACCCATTTCGATAAAAATTGAAGGGTCTGTGGATTCGTCACGATAGGCATCGGTAACACGTGGTTGTAGATTCGTCTGAGCGTAATCGTGTGCTGCGGTTGCCAGCATTCGTTCCTGCTCATTTAATTGGGCATCCAGCCTGAACGGATCTTGCCAATTAAATTTACCTAGATCCGGGGAATCCTTTGCATTTAAGGTCATTTGATAAATGTACTGTAAGTTTGAAGGTGGATAGGGTTACTCAGGATGCCAGTATTATCGTTTGTATGCAAACAATAAAATGACCGTATTGTGTCTGAATCCGCTGACAAGGCGCGTGGTAGTTAATGCTGAAAATGTTAGAGCCTAATGTCATTGACAGGGTCCAATAAACGTTAGTATGCTAATAATTGAAAGGAGCAGGGGTGCGAAATAATTTTGATCTTCACCCGCTGGGTTCACTTGATAAGGGGTTATGAAAAGGCGGTGATAAAATTTCTGATCATCAATGCAAATGTCGGATCATGGAAAGCATGAGAGCATTCTATGATTGCCCTGATATAACGCTGCTCTCACTTTGGGATCGGGCAATTGACTGATAGTAAATCCAGCTCTCAGAAAACCGGTGCCGAGAAAATCAGGTGTGATGCCTGTCCTGTGATGTGCTATATCGCAGAGGGCCGATCTGGTGCGTGCGACCGCTACGCCAATGAAGACGGGCGGCTTGTGCGCCTTGATCTGCTGACCATATTAGAGCGTCAAACTGAACATGGTGCAGGTAGCGATCCAGTTAGCGTAGTAGCGTTTCTCGGAGAAGAGAAACAGTGGACTGGTAATCCTGTGGCTGCAACACAACAATTTGTGACAGCGGTAGGTGCCGGCACCACTTACCCGGACTACAAGCCGGCCCCCTTTATTGTCGCAAGCGCTATTGATGGCATTGATATGGTCACAGTGGTGACGGAAGGCATTTTCAGCTATTGCGGTGCCAAAGTTAAAATTGATACCGATCGTCATCTGGGTGCGGAGTGCAGTGTGGTGCGTGCCAGTGGCGAGCCCATTGGTCATGTGACCACCGGTGAATATGGGTCCCAGATGTTATCCCTTGGCGGTGTTCATCATTTGACCGGTGGCAGCAAAAAAGAAGGCAGGGTAACTTGTGCGTCGTTAATGGAACTGTGCAATGGAGAAGCTGTTGAGCTGACTATAGACGGTGGTTCAGAGCTGATAGTACAAGCCGACAAGCCGCCAGTGATCAATGGCATCAAAGAAGACAGAATGCGTGTAGGTTGTGGCTCTGCCACTGTAGGCATGTTTGCGTCACAGTGGAAAGATCTTGTTGATGAGGTTGTGGTGGTTGATGACCACATCACCGGAGTGATGTCTGAACACCAGGCTGGTAAGGTCATTGGTTGGCAGAAATCCGGAATAAAAGTAAAAGGCAGGCGCTCAACGCCGGGGCGGTATTTTCAGGTGGCGGAACCTGGAACCGGCTGGGGTGGAACAGACTTGCAGGATCCTCTAACCATTCTGGGTGAGTTTGATATAAAAATTGCCAAACCAGGGCAGTCAATGTTAATGGTATCAACCACTGGTGAGCATTTTAGTTACTACGAACTCGATGACAACCTTCTGCCGATACAGTTGGATATACCGACGCGTTTGCAACAGTCAATCGCAAGAATTGAAGAGAATTGCGAGCCTGCGTTGTGTTCGGTGTTGTTTATGGGCGGGGCCGGTGGATCACTGCGTGCCGGGGTAACCGAAAACCCGGTAAAACTGACTCGATCTGTTCAGCAGGCGATCACGCGAGTTACCTGTGGTGGCGCGCCTACTTATCGTTGGCCGGGTGGTGGAATTACTGTGATGGCTGATGTCTCGCGTATGCCGGATAATTCGTTTGGTTATGTGCCGACACCGGCACTGGTCGCACCCATTGAGTTTACATTGCCAATGACAGCCTACGAGGCGCTTGGTGGCCATATGGATCATATTTCATCCATGGAAGATGTAGCTAAGGGGGTCATGGGACCGCAGAATGATCACGTGTTGAAAGGGCAGTTAGGTGTCAAGCCGCACGCTGATAACCCATGGCCGGTAGGGCGCTAGCCTGCATATTCATAAGGCGACCCAGGATAATTAACCATGTACCTATATTTATAGTGTTTTAAAGGCAATAAACTATGTACAAGCAAAAAACACTCTGTCTATTCGACTCCGGAGCGCAATTTCGCGTCACATCTCATCAGATCCCTATAGGCACGTGGCGAGCCACGTTTCTCATGCGATCTAGTGACCTGTTTAGCGTTGTGACTCTGGATGCCGAATCCTTATGAATAATGCAGGCTAGATCATGGCATTTTTTGATTCCCCGCAAAGTATTCGTCTCAACGATGGGCGACTTCAATTACGCCACGGACCTATTGATCTTATTGTCGAAGCTTTTGGATCGGCCGGCGAAGTAGACGCCGCCTATCTGCAGGCAACTAAAACGTTTTCTGCTGTGCTGTTGGAATTAGTGGCTGAGCTTGGCTACTTAAGAAAACAACACGGCACTCATGCTTATGAGTTTCAGGGCAGCGTCGCCGCTGAAATGGCCGCAGTGGTAGACGTGTTTGCAGATGATCACTTTGTGACCCCCATGATTGCTGTAGCTGGTGCGGTAGCGGATTATGTGCTTCACGGTATGACATCGGGCAGGCGCTTATCAAAAGCTTATGTCAATAATGGCGGGGACATAGCAATTTACCTAAACCACGAACAGAGCTTTAAGCTGGGGGTCTGTGCGAATCCATTGGATGGCGCGATGGTCTCTACGGCCAGCATAGAGCAGCGTTCTGATATTCGAGGTGTGGCCACCAGTGGTTGGCGCGGGCGCAGTCATTCGCTGGGTATCGCCGATTCGGTCACTGTGCTTGCACGGACAGCAGCAGTCGCTGATGCGGCAGCCACATTGATTGCCAATGTGATCGATCTACCTGATCACCCGATGATAAAGCGCCAGGCTGCAACCGAGCTTCAGCCTGACTGTGATCTGGGTGATCGAATGGTGACGGTTGATGTGGGGGATCTTACCTCCGATGAGGTGCATCGAGCACTTGCAGCCGGACACAGGCGTGCTCGGTCTATGATCGATGCGGGGCAGATAACCGCTGTCTATGGCAGTTTAAATTCGCACGTCTTTTCTCTTAACCTGCTTGGTGCAGAGCAATGTCGCAGTAGACTACCCGGTGATCAACCAGAGAAGGAGTTGGCCTGTGCCTGATGTTATTGTCAGAAAAAGTTTTGTCACGGTGGACGAAGTATTCCATGAGGGAGGTCCGGTGGCATCAAAGGCCTTGCGTCGTGCGATTGTCGGCTCTGTTATCAGGAACCCCTACGCCGGGCGATACGTTGAAGAGATTGCGACCTTTAGTGAAGACTTAAAGCCGTTGGGAACAAGCATGGCTCAGCGTCTTATACAGGCATTGGGTGGTGATGCCAGTGTAGTTGAGGGTTATGGCAAGGCATCGTTAGTTGGTGAAGCAGGTGAGCTGGAACACGGTGCGTTGTGGCATGCGCCGGGTGGATACTCGATGCGAGACAATCTGCCAAACTCTAACGCTATTGTACCTTCGTCGAAAAAAGTCGGTGGGCCCGGCACACGCATCGATGTGCCAGTTACTCATTGCAACGCATCGTATGTGCGATCACACTTTGATTCGATCGAGGTGAGTTTGAATGATGCACCTAAAGCTGATGAAATGCTGGTTGTTCTGGTAATGACTACCGGTGCGCGGATCCATAATCGGGCTGGCGGGCTAGACGCAAAAGACATTAAAGGTGAGGACGGGCTAAGATGAAAATTCGCAAAATAGTAACAACGGTTGAGGAAACTCACCTTGAGATGGGTAAAGCAATCAACCCGCCAACCCGGCGTGCAGCGTCAACTGCGGTAATTGAAAATCCGTTCGCCGGACAGTATCAGGAAGATCTCGATGCCCTGATCACTATCGGTGAGCAGCTCGGCGCTCTACTTGGTGAAAAGTGTGTTGAGGCTTTAGGTATTGAACCAAAAGACACAGAGAGCTACGGCAAGGCTGCCATGGTAGGTGAAAACGGAGAGCTTGAACATGCGGCTGCTATTCTACATCCGAAACTCGGTAAGCCACTGCGCGCAGCGGTAGAAAAGGGTGCGGCACTGGTGCCATCATCTAAAAAAATGGGATCCATGGGGCAGCCGCTTGATGTGCCACTTGGCCATAAGGATGCCGCTTACGTGCGCTCACACTTTGACGGCATGGAGGTGCGTATCAACGATGCACCACGAGCAAATGAAATCATGGTATCGATTGTTGTTACAGACTCAGGTCGACCACTACCCAGGGTCGGAGGATTAGAATCCGCAGAGGCAAAAGGTGAAGACGGGTTGCGCTAGCCTGCATTATTCATGAGGCGACTTAAGATATTTAACGATCTAATGACCTGTTTAGCGTTTTTACTCTGGATGTCGAATCCTCATGAATAATGCAGGCTGATAGAAGCACACAGCACACCGGTAACGTTGAGGAAGACGATGGATTATATAAAAAACGCGTGGTACGTCGCGGGTTGGTCATCTGAATTCGATGGCGAGCTCAGGCGTGTGACTCTTCTGGAAGAGAACATTGTCATGTTTCGCAACTCCAAAGGGCTGGTGGTTGGATTGGAAGATCGCTGTCCGCATCGCATGTTGCCTCTGTCGAAAGGCAAACTTATAGGTGATGATATTCAATGTGGATACCACGGCATGACCTTCAACTGTGAAGGTAAGTGCGTTCGCATACCGGGGCAAACCAATGTGCCCAAGTCTGCTCGTGTCACAGCCTACGTTGTGCATGAGATCAACGACATTGTCTGGATCTGGATGGGAGATCCCGATCGGGCAAATACCAGTGATGTCTTTAATATGCCGGAGTTTAACGATCCTGGCTGGCATGCTCACCAGGGTGAAGCCTTGCATCTGGAGGCACATTATCTCAATGTGGCAGAGAACCTGGTTGATCCGGCGCACGTCAGTTTTGTGCATCCCACAACGCTTGGCAACGCGTCCAGTGAAAATGTTCCTGTTGATGTAAGTACCACCGGTGAAGTTATTGTCGCCTGGCGCTGGATTCGAGATGCGCCTCCAGTGGGCTTTTTTAAGGAGTTCGGTGGCTTTAGCGGCAATGTAGATCGATGGCATTACTACTACTTGCATATGCCGTGCACGGCGGTGATTGATTTTGGAAGTGCTAATACCTCTTTGGCTCTGGCGGAAGATGATCGTAATCAGGGGGTGCGTATATTTGCCCTGCATTTCATTACGCCTGTAGGGCCTGACTATTCCATTGATCGTTGGATGCATTTACGCAATACATCGGTGGGTGACGAAAAAGTATCAGCGAAAATGGATGCCATGTTTAAGGTGGCCTTTAACGAAGACAAAGAGATTCTTGAGGCGATACAGCTAGAGGAAAAAAGGCCTCAACGACGGCGCCCGATACGTATTGCTATTGATAAAGGACCAACAGTTTATCGCAAGCGTATACGCGAGCTGGTAGAAGCAGAAAGAGTTCACGATCTGGGTGATCCCGTGGACCCGATGTTTGTTCATCATGATTGACGACCAATCCCGGTCTTATTTAATTAGGAGGAATGTGTGAAAATTCAAAAACTCATGGCAACCGCTTTGACAGTGGCAGCAATTGGTGTGACGTCGATATCCGCCAATGCGGCTGACACAATAAAAATCGGTGAAATAAACCACTACAAACGTATGGCGGCTTTTGCGAACCCCTACAAAAATGGTATTGAGCTGGCGCTGGAGCAAATTAACGCAGCGGGTGGGGTGCTGGGTAAACCGCTTGAGTTTGTTTATCGGGATGATCAGGGCAAGCCGGGTGAAGCGGTTAAGATTGCCGGGGAGTTGATGACGCGTGAGAGCACCGTGATGTTGACGGGCACTATTTTATCGCACGTGGGTCTCGCTATTTCATCGTACGCTGCGGAGAAAAAATACCTGTATCTGGCGTCAGAGCCACTGGCCGATTCTTTGGTATGGGCCAAAGGCAATGACTATACATTCAGACTGCGTGCCTCAACCTATATGCAAGCGGCAATGCTGGCGGAAGAAGCGGCCAAAACAGATGCGAAAACCTATGCGACCATCGCACCGAACTATGCCTATGGTAAAGATGCGGTAGCTGCATTTAAAACCGCGTTGTTAGCACTTAAGCCCGATGTAGAGTTTGTTACTGAGCAGTGGCCGGCGTTGTTTAAAATAGACGCGGGTGCAGAAGCGCAGGCGATTGAACGTGCTAAGCCGGATGCAATTTACAACGTGACCTTTGGTGGTGATCTGGCCAAGCTGGTTCGTGAAGGTACTACTCGAGGTTTGTTCGAAGGCCGCCACGTTTATGGATTGCTAACCGGTGAGCCAGAATATCTTGATCCGTTAAAAGATGAAGCACCGGAAGGCTGGGTGGTGACCGGTTACCCCTGGTACGACTTAAGCGACGAATCGAATAAGGCGTTTGTTGATGCCTATAAAGCCAAGTATGACGAAGGTCCAAAGATCGGATCCCTGGTAGGCTACATGACCGCGCAATCTATTGCTGCAGGAATAACCAAAGCAGGGTCAACTGATACAGATGCAATGGTCGCAGCGTTTAAGGGGCTTGAGGTTGACACTCCTGTGGGGCAAATCATGTTTCGCAAACAGGATCATCAGTCCACGATGGGTGCATTTGTAGGTACCACCGCTCTGAAAGACGGTAAAGGTGTGATGGTCGACTGGGTGTATAAAAACGGTGCTGACTACTTACCGTCTGATGAAGAAGTCATGAAGCTACGGCCGGCTTCTCAGTAGTAGCTACTGTCGTAAACCTGGCCCGGGGTATACCCGGGCCATCTCTTTCCAGCACAAGAAGAATAGAACGCCGTGGAATTGTTTTTTGCGCAATTACTTACCGGGCTTGCCAACGCGGCGACCTTGTTTTTAGTGGCATCGGGTTTGTCATTGATCTTTGGTGTCACCCGTATCGTCAATTTTGCACATGGCTCTTTTTATATGCTGGGGGCGTTTATTGGTTACAGCCTGATGCAGGTATTGCCCGGTATGTTCGGTTTCTGGCTATCGGTGCTGCTCGCGGGTCTTGTCGTTGGAGTTATCGGCGTTGTTGTGGAAATACTGGTGCTAAGGCCGGTGTACAAAGCGCCGGAGTTATTTCAACTGGTGGCTACATTCGGTGTGATTTTAGTCATTCAGGATTTGGCACTATTAATCTGGGGGGCTGACGATGTGCTTGGTCCTCGTGCTCCGGGTCTAAAAGGTATTGTTCGCATAATGGGTGAACCTGTACCGAAGTATGATTTGGCGCTTATTGCTATTACGCCGTTTTTTCTCTTTGGTCTTTGGTATTTAATTTCAAAAACCCGCATTGGTATTCTGGTTCGGGCAGCCACTCAGGACCGTGAAATGGTAGGTGCACTGGGGGTCAATCAAGCCTGGTTGTTTACCGGTGTTTTCTTTCTCGGCGCAACACTTGCCGGGCTGGGTGGTGCGATACAGCTTCCTAAAGGGGGTGCCGATCTACTGATGGATTTTAATATCCTTGCGGCCATTTTTGTGGTGGTCGTCATTGGCGGGATGGGATCACTACCGGGGGCTTATGTCGCAGCCGCGCTGATATCTGTGCTTAACGTTTTTGGCGTTACCTTTCTGCCTCAAAGTACGCTGGTGTTGATGTTTGTTGTTATGGCGGTTGTGTTGATGATTAAGCCGTATGGACTGTTTGGGCGTGAAGAAGTAGCGGGTGAGCACGGACAAGTAGGGGAGCCCGAACGACCGATAAAACCTGCGGGTGTCAAAGTGCGGTTGTTAGTGGCTGCGGGTCTTTTGTTACTTGCGTTGCTGCCGTTATTCGGTTCTGATTTTTCGCAAGTGCTGACCTCTGATGTCATTATTTTTTGTCTGTTTGCTGCCAGTTTGCACTTTATTCTTGGTCTTGGTGGTCTGGTATCGTTTGGTCATGCGGCTTTTTTCGGTGGTGGTGCTTATGTCGCAGCGTTGCTTGTGTCGCATGTTGACGCGCCTATGGAGATTGCGTTTCTGCTTGCACCGATCGGTGCGGGGTTTGCGGCGTTTATTATTGGTTGGCTTTGTATGCGCCTTACCGGTGTGTACTTTGCGATGCTGACACTGGCCTTTGCGCAATTGATCTGGTCACTTGTGTATCAGTGGGGTGAGTTTACCGGCGGCGATGACGGTCTGGTGGATATCTGGCCTTCCACATGGCTCAATGGAACAACCCCTTATTATTACTTCACGTTAGTTTTCGGGATTGGTGGCATTCTTCTGCTGCGCCACGCTGCACACTCACCGTTTGGTTATGCTTTGCGTGCCTCACGGGATTCTTCCCGTCAGGCTGAAGCAACGGGAATAAACACCAAGCGTATTCAATGGGCTGCTTTTACGTTCGCGGGATCATTGGCCGGGTTATCCGGCGCCTTGTTTGTATTTTCCAAAGGCAGTGTTTTTCCTACCGAGCTAGAGATAGCGCGCTCGTTCGATGCACTGATTGTTATCTTTCTCGGTGGGGTAAAAACCTTGTCCGGAGCGGTCGTTGGTGGGGCATCACTTGAGTATGCAAAAGATTTTCTTACCCGCTTTGAATACTGGCGGCTGACCCTGGGGTTAATTATTATCTTTGTTGTGATTGTCGCCCCTGAAGGTATCAGTGGTACGTTGCGCAAAGTGGCAGAACGATTCGGAATTATCCGTCAGCGTGAGGGTGAGTCGTGAGTCATATTCTGGAAGTGCGCAATTTATCCAAATCGTTCCATGGCTTGCGGGCGGTTCATGAAGTTAACTTTGATGTGGGTGAGGGTGAATTGCTTGCCCTGATCGGACCAAACGGTGCCGGCAAGAGTACCTGTTTTAATATGCTGATGGGGCAGCTCAAACCCACCACAGGTGAAGTTCATTTTCAGGGCGAGAATCTGGTGGGCAAATACCCGCGCGATATCTGGCGCAAAGGGATTGGAAGAACCTTTCAAATAACAGCCACCTATTCTTCGATGACAGTGGTCGAAAATGTCCAGATGGCATTGATGTCTTTTCATCGACGCGTTTATTCTATGCTGCCTTACGCGCATAAGATGTATAAAAAGGAAGCGTTAACTTTTTTGGATATGGTCGGCCTTGCCAGTCAGTCGGAGCGGCACTGTGCCATTCTGGCCTATGGTGACTTAAAGCGTTTGGAACTAGCTATAGCACTTTGCCATAACCCCACGCTGCTATTGATGGATGAGCCCACTGCCGGTATGGCACCAACAGAGCGCGAAAGTGTTATGCAACTCACCGCAGACATTGTCAGAGAAAAGAATATCAGCGTCTTGTTTACAGAGCATGATATGGATGTAGTGTTTGGTCATGCGCATCGGATTCTGGTGCTCAATCGAGGTGAGTTGATAGCCAATGGATCAGTGGATGACATTAGAAATAATCCGATGGTACAAGAGGTGTACCTGGGTGGTGGAAACTTGTTTGACAGTGACGAGGCCGCGTCATGATTGAGGTAAAAGGCATCAATAGCTTTTACGGCAAGGCGCAGATTCTCAGTGATCTTAGCTTTTCCATAGGCGCTGGTGAGGTGGTATCTATTCTCGGGCGCAATGGTGCCGGCAAGACCACGACGATGAAGTCGATTATGCAGTTAGTTCGACCAAGCACTGGCTCGGTCACGTTTAACGGCACTGAAGTGGTTGGATTGCCTCCGTATAAAGTCGCCAAAATGGGTTTAGGATATGTGCCGGAAGAGCGCCGCATATTTACCGATTTGACCATACTTGAAAATATGGAAGTTGGCAGGCAGCCCGCGCGTGAAGGGGTTCCCGAGTGGACGATTGACCTGCTGTTTGAGTTATTCCCGAACTTGTCAGAGCGGCGTAATAATCGCGGTAAGGCGCTTTCCGGTGGAGAGCAGCAAATGCTGACAATTGCACGAACCATGATGGGCAATCCCACCTGCTTGCTTCTTGATGAGCCTTCTGAGGGCATAGCGCCTGTTATTGTTGAGCAGATGGCAGAAACTATTATGCAGATAAAAAAGCAGCAGCTGACGGTGGTGTTGTCTGAGCAGAA
>CALGJU010000068.1 GCA_937928685.1 uncultured Granulosicoccaceae bacterium | reverse complement strand
AATGAGACTTCTAGTTTTGGTATCTATGTTAGCGCTTGGAAGTTCGGCAGCAAGTGCCGAACCTTCTAATTCTGTTGAGCCATTGGTATTGACCGATGCACAGCTGGATAATGTTGATGCGGGCCGTCGAAATCGAAATCGGAATCGGAATCGCGGTCGAAACCGTAACCGCACCCCGGACACGTCCGCATCGACGTCTGAGTCTGCATTTACAACACCGACAACGCTTTCTATTGCAACTGCGAACTCTTCTTCGACAGGGTATGGAAGTACGTTTTCGGAGACAGTGACATTCACTGGCGGGATCACATTGCTGACAGGAAGTTTTCAATTGAGTAGTGGGAATTCCTTTAGCCGTAGTACTGCATGCTCTGGCTGTTAATTTAGCTGGCTTGTTTCCGGTAATACCGCTGAGGTGGACGGGTTGTTCATTAGTAATAATCCGTCTATAACCACTCTGGCCCGTATCCATGAAATTATACTTCACTGGTATGCGCGCAGCAGAAGTCAGTTCTGATCGTTCTGTAATTGATAGTTCGTTGAATTATTGGTGGGCCATAGGAGTGATCGCCTTGATTGTAATTTCAAGAGATGACAATAATCTGTTAATAAGCAGTGTTGGATATATTCGCTCTGGTGTCAGAGCCTTAAGTTGTTACTCGGTAGTGTTTGGTATTAAATAAATCTACTGTAAAAAAAGCCATTGCTGGAGACTAACAGCAATGGCAAAGGGTTGAATACTTGTTACTTCTATAGTTTTCTTGTTTTAAAACGCGTTGATCGCAATCCCTGTTCCGAAAGAGATTGAGATACCTTGCCCTGATACGGTCTGATCAACAGACGCATGAAATGAAAATCTCCCTGGGTTAGTAACTGTTGCGTTCGCATTTGCAGTAGTGATGACTGTTGTGTTACCGCTTGCGACAGCGCTTCCCGTCGCGATTGCGTATCCAAATGGGAGATTTGACAGAAATCCAGATGCGCCCTGAACTTGAGTTCGACCACTGCTATTACCAGAGCCAGATGCAGTTACAGTTACAGTTGCGCTTTGGCCGGCACCTGTTATGACGTCAAGAGTACTGTCATTAAGAAGCAGGGCTTCATCTGCGACCACGGTATTTCCGTAGGTTGATAGTAAGCAGGCGGTAAGCACTGGTATTGTTAAAAGTCCTTGCTTTAACATATTAAAATATCCTTTTTTTGATTGAATGAAGTACATGCAACAAAGTCAATGTCGCGCTGCAACCTTATAGCAGTAAATTCTATTGTCATAGTGGCCATTGGTAGGTTGTATTAAAGTAGGTGTTATTGGTAAACATAACCGTACTAATTATGTATTGTTACAGGTAGCGTAAATGCAGATACTTAACTCGGCGGAAGAACAGCGATTCAATGCTTTCAGTTGAATCGGCTTTTGCTTAACTTAAATCAATCCATGTAAAAGGAAGAAACATGAAAAAGTATATCTTAACTATCGCAACTGGTCTGGCTCTTACTGCAGGAAATGCATTTGCTTCAGAGCCTCTGTTACTGACTGAAACTGAAATGGATGTTGTATCAGCAGGCTTGTCTGTTGTGACAATAAATCAAGCGGGTTTCTCTGCAGGTAACGCTATAAGTGCCGGTAACTCAAATGTGCTAGGTATCAGCATTCTTGGATTTGATGCTGCCGTTGGAGCTGGTAACACTGCGGGCCTTTCAATCGGTCTCGGCGCATGGGGCACTGCTAATCAGGTTGTTGCCAACTGAGTTTAAGGCAATAGTTTTACCCCTGGCGGCCATAGCAATTATCTATGGCCGCTTTTTTAGTGATTAACTTTGTACTCTTGCATACACCAATGATCTGGTCCTGCGTCAGTCGCTGATCTCCAGCGGGATTAAAAATATATGTCTTGACCATAGCATCGCAAAAATGTGAGTTTGAACTTCCCATCTCCCATCTCCCATCTCCCATCTCCCATCTCTTCTCTCTTCTCTCTTCTCTCTTCTCTCTTCTCTCTTCTCTCTTCTCTGGAGGTGCTTGATTTCTTGAAACGATGATCTATTCCGCCTGAACATTGTGTAAAAATAACGTCACAAAAGTGGTGCAGCCCCATAGTCGGTGCTACTGTTCGCCAATTATATATCCACCCGGTTGAGCGTTGTTCCTAATCGTCTATGAGTACCACAACTAGTCTTGTTGTCATAATCTTGCTGCTAGCAGCAAACGCCTTCTTTGTTGCCGCTGAATTTGCGCTGGTTAAAGCCAAGGGATTTCGCATTGAGGCCTTAGCTAACGATGGCAGTGCCACAGCACGGCTCACCCTACGTATAATGAGCAATCTTGAGGCGTATTTGGCTGCCTGTCAGCTAGGTATCACCATGGCGTCTCTCGGACTTGGCTGGGTTGGCGAGCCTGCGGTAGCACATTTGCTGGAACCCATGTTCACCAAAATGGGTGCTTCTGAGTCGGTAGTTCACACGGCGTCCTTCCTAATTGGCTTTCTGATATTTTCATCCTTGCATATTGTGGTGGGCGAGCAAGTGCCTAAGACACTCGCGATTCGTAAGCCTGAACCCGTGTCTATGTGGGCTGCCTACCCGCTGCACATCGCCTACATCGCTGTGTGGCCGCTGAACTGGGCGCTTAACAAGGCCAGCAACACCATTTTGGCCTGGCTGGGTGTTGCTCCGGCAGGGCACGATGATGTGTTGTCTGGCGCTGAGCTTAAGGGCCTTGTGGCCACATCAAGAGATCATGGTGAGCTCGAGTCAGATCATGCTGTTATGCTGCACAACCTGTTTGAATTCGATCAGAGGCAGGTTGGGCGTGTAATGATTCCGCGTAATTCCCTAACGTGCCTTGAGGCGCATGGTGACCACGCTAGAAACCTGGCTGCGATCAAGGACAGTGAATTTTCGCGATTCCCGGTGGTAGACAGTGACGATAATGAAAAAATTATCGGTATCCTGCTGGTGAAGGATATCCATAGAGCGCTACTCAACGGGGTTGCGGAGCCGTGGAAGAACATCAGTGAGTATTGCCGCGACGCTCTGGTTGTGCCTGAATCGCAAAAAGTACCGGCACTTTTCGAGCTGATGCGGGTGAAAAGTGTGCACATGGCTTTGATAGTGGACGAATACGGTACCTTTGTTGGAGCGGTGACAATGGAAGATCTGCTTGAGGAGATCGTCGGTGAAATAGAAGATGAAACCGATACCGTTGCCAGTTTGGTTGACATTGTCAAAACCGGTGAAAATGAATGGGAAATCGATGGCTTGGTTTCTCTGGGTGATCTCCAGAAGGTGGTGGGGTTGGCGGTGTCAGCAAAGCTTGATGCTAATTCAGTATCTGGCCTGTTTATGGAGCGACTCGCACGCATGCCGGAAGTGGGCGATGAAATAGTTGAAGATAACTTCAAGCTGCACGTTTTAAGTGTTAAAGATCGCAGGGTTGGTAGCGTAACCATCAAACGGCTTCAAAGCACAGGCGCTGAGCACAGTGACGAACAATCGAATGAAGAATACCCCACATCATGACAACCACTGAGTATGTTGCTACCGCGTTTGTTTTTGCCATGGCAGTTTTTGGAATTGTTGATGCCATCAGGACACCTCGTATTGTAAGGCGATTCTATCGTGACCACTCTTTCAGCGACCAAGGGGTGGAGCAATTAGAAAGCCTTTTTGATTCCGCGCTGGTTGCGGGTATGTACACTAAGCACCTGTACCAGAAGGAAGAGAGTGGTGTAACAATCAGGCAATTCAAGGCGTGGTCTACAAACAGACGCAAGTTCACCTTAAGTAAGGCAGCTCGTAAGCGTAATCAAACAGCCTGGTCTATTACGGTGATAGAGGCTGCACATCCCTTAGCTGAATTTACGCTGCTCCCGACCATTGTGCCGGAAGCCATTACCTATATAACAGATGGTCGAAACATAGACATTCCAGATGATTCGCAGTTGGCGAATAGGTATCACGTGGTAACTGAGCAGAGTGATATTGTGTTGCCCTTACTGAAGCAGAAAATAAGGAAGTTTCTTTTGCAGTCTGAGGCGATATCGATTGAATGTACGTCAAAGCGCATTGTCTTACGCCGACATTGGAATGCGCATCTGGTGCTTGAAAGGTTACAGGTAGAGTTGGATGTTGCGATGGTTGTGCATGACGCAGTCGCTTTGGATGCTCCGGGCAAAAATCAATAAGAAACGTGCGTATCGTCTATCCGGGACGCACGATGTCAGTTGAAACAGGCCTGAAAGCTAGGCAAAGAAACTTCGAGTGGAATTGGCAAGTTTGCCTTGTCTGTCTCTGCCAGTAACAGCGACCTGGCGCTGTGGCTGCTTTTGAAAGAGATGCTTGGGGTAGCTTGTCTCAGCGGTAGTATTTGCGGTGGGTTTAATTAGAACGTTTCGGCTGGAGCCTGCGCCAATGGCATAAGCACTGTTTTCAAAAATCGAATTAATATCGAACGTTTGATCACCGGCATGCACAATACCCGGGTACACGTGGCGTACGATAAGTAGTTTTTTACTGTGGTTGGTTATTCGAACGGCCGGTTCAGGTTCTACAGACAGGGAAATGGTCAACTCTGTTCCATTGGATACCGGTACAACAGTTTCTTCCATTGCTGTATGCGATTTATCTGCACCGTAGATGCAGTTTCCCGCCACAGCCAGGGACGAAGATGCTGCCATTACCGCTGCTGAACCGCTTAGAATTTTAAGCGTGGTTCGCTTTTTTTGATCAACCATTGTGTAGCTTCCTGTGTTTGTCTCTTGAACATATTACTGCTTTTATATTGATTCAATGGGGATTGAGACAGTTTATGACAAAAGTATGTCGTGGCTTTTCGTCTTTTTGGGTAGCTACACTATTAATCGATTAAAACTGAATGTATGCTGAAAGTTCATTCTTAGCGATAAAAAAACATGCCTGACCTACCTGTATTAGAGATTTTTAGCGATTACGTTTGACCCTGGTGTTATCTCAGTACCGTGCGTATTGAGCGAATACAAACAAGGTTTGACGTTACCGTACAGTTTGTACAATTTCCACTGCACCCGCAAACCCCCGTTGAAGGCCAGGCGTTGGAAGCACTGTTTAATTGTGGTGCTGAAGAAATAGCACAAAAAAATAAGCATATGAAAGGCCTGATGGATGCTGAAGGTTTGCCGTATGGGCAGCGAACACATACCTACAACAGCCGCAAGGCGCAGGAGCTCGCAAAGTGGGCTGAAACTCAACCCGAAGGAGAGATGATCCATAACGCACTGTTTAAGGCCTATTTTGTAGATTGTCAGAACGTCGCTGAAACCGATGTACTGCTGGCGGTATGCGAATCTATCGGGCTTGATGTTGCCGGTGCGTTCCATGCATTGGCCAGTGGTAGCTATAAGGAGGCCGTCGATAGCGACTGGAGTAAATCGCGCAGTTACGGTGTCACGGGTGTGCCCACGTATGTTGTTGCACAAAAGGGGGTTGTGGGTGCACAGCCGTATGAGGCAATAGCGGGCTTACTGCATGAAGCCGGTGTGATTGAAAAAACATAGCGGGCGTTCCTGAGGGGCCCGGAGCGTTCGATCTGAACGCTCCCTGTGAATAAAAGCTTGTAGGGCAGGCTTTATTGTAGTTGGCTAGGCTATTTCAAACAGTGCCGCGGCACCCATGCCGCCACCGATACACATACTGACCACAACATATTTGGCACCGCGTCGCTTGCCTTCAATAAGTGCGTGCCCTGTGGTTCTGGCGCCTGTCATGCCATAGGGATGACCAATGGAAATAGATCCGCCATTGACGTTATAGAGTTCGGGATCAATGCCGAGGTTATCGCGACAGTACATGCATTGCACGGCAAACGCTTCATTGAGCTCCCATAAGCCGATATCACCAACTTTTAAACCGTGCTGCTTAAGTAATTTTGGTATGGCGTAAATCGGACCGATACCCATCTCATCCGGTTCGCAGCCCGCAACTGACATGCCTCGATAAATACCAAGCGGTTCAAGGTTGCGTTTTTCTGCAAGCTTGGCATCCATGACAACACATGCCGATGCACCATCTGACAACTGACTGGCATTGCCCGCTGTTACTGTTCCACCGTCAATAACTGCGCTCAGGTTTTGCAGGTTCTCAAGCTTGGTGCCGGGGCGGTTGCCTTCGTCTTTGGCGAGAGTGACTTCTTTAAATGATTCTTCTTTGGTTTCTTTGTCTACGATTTTTTGAGTTGCGGTAATGGCAACGATTTCATCGTCAAACAATCCGGCTTCCTGCGCGGCTGCGGTACGCATTTGTGAGGACAGTGCGTATTCATCTTGCATGTCGCGAGTGACGTGGTATTTTTTAGCGACTACTTCAGCGGTTTGCAGCATCGGCATATAGGCGTGTTCAGACATGGCGACAACGTTCGGGTCGATCTCTGCCGAGATCCACTCAAAGTAGTGCTGCTGCACTTGCGATATGTTGTCCTGACCGCCTGCCACACAAACCTGCATGCCATCGACCATAATTTGCTTGGCAGCGGTGGCGATTGCCATTAAGCCTGAGGAGCATTGCCTGTCCATTGTTTGAGCAGACACGGTGGCTGGAAGCCCGGCGGTAAGAGAAGCAAGGCGGGCGATGTTGTTTCCGGCAGTGCCTGCTGTGAGTACGGTGCCAATGATCACGTCGTCAATTTCATCGGCAGCGACAGAAGAACGGTCAACCGAATGCTTGATCGCATGAGCCATCATTGTCGGTGATTTTATATTGTTTAGTGAGCCTCTGAATGCACGACCAATCGGTGTGCGGGCGGTTGAGACGATGACAGCGTCATTCATAAATTTATCCGTTTAGTTTCGAGAGCCAGGTCAGATATTGGTGTAGATTGGTGGAGTCCAGTTTAGTACAAACACTGCACAACTAAAAATGCGGTCTATTTACCTGTTGGCAGGCTGATTATGATTCTGGCGCCACTTTGCGGATTGTCGGATAATTGCAGACTGCCGCCGTAGCTCTCTATCAGCTCCCGGCTTATTGACAGGCCGATGCCTTGTCCTTCAATCTGGGTGTCTGCGCGTACCCCGCGTTTAAGCAGTCGCTCGTGCATGCCTTCAGGAAAGCCAGGGCCGTCATCGTCAATGGTGATCGTGACGGCACTGTCTTTACGGCTGCTGCGTAAACTGATTTGTTTTGCGCCGTACTTACAGGCGTTTTCAAGCAGGTTGCCGAATATTTCCATAAGATCGGCTTCATCTATACGGATTTGAGTGTTTTTATCTATCGCATTGATAAAGGTGATCTCACGCTCGTGATAAACCTTTTTGAGCGACCTGATAATCCTGTCCGCCGGTAACATAGCTGAGACTGGAGTGGTTAATAATCGTTGTGTGCCCGCGTCTGCTCGCTTAATGTGGTAGCTGACTATCTGTTCCATTCTGTCTGCCTGTCTGGCAAATTCCGGCGATTGATGGCGATTGTCCGGATTGGTCGTATCGGTATTTCTCAGTACACTGAGCGGTGTTTTTAAGCTGTGCGCTAAATCATCCAGGGTTTGGCGGTAGCGTTTCTGACGGCCGCGCTCGCTTGCTATCAGCATGTTGATACGACTGGTCAACGGGTGCAATTCAACCGGAACATTGACCGGCAGTGATTCGCGTGTGCCGGATTCAATCTCATTTAACTGGCGAGAGATTCGACGTAGCGGGCTTAAGCCCCATGCCAGTACCAGTGCCATCGATATCAGCAGTAGCGCTCCCATCGACAGCATCGCTATCCACAGGTTGCGGTTGAATATATTGCGTTGCCGATCAAAGTCGTCGCTGGCGTCTGCCACAACAAATTGATAGGCGGTTGTGGTGCCTGTTGGGAGTAGCCATTCGACAGCAAATCTCATGATAAACAGTGAGCCCAGATGATCGTCGGGCTCTTTTGAAAACATCCACTGACCAATGGCGCCGTCGGTGCTACTCGGAATAGGGGAGGTGAGCGATGGAGAGTGCCAGACCTGCTGTTCTGAAGTATCTCGAACTTCGGCATAGATGCCTGACGCCGGTTGGCGCATCAGACCATTGGGCAGGTCTGATGCATGAATATCTATATTGCCGCTTTCGTTGATATCGGTTACACCGAGCAATGCGTATATCTGACCATGCATTCGTTCTTGCTGTGCAAGGGTGGCACGCTGATCAACGGTGTGCTGGATCGCAAGCGTGGTGACACCAATGAAGACCGCCATGAGCAGCGCTGCTGCCAGTAGCAAGCGGACAGATATAGAGTTCATGTGTCAGTAGCGTTAACGCGCTCCAACGCAAAGCGGTAGCCACGCCCGCGTAGTGTTTCAATGGGGTTTAACGTGGCTTCCGGGTCAAGTTTACGTCTTAAGCGACGGACAAATACTTCAAGTACGTTGGTGTCTCTTTCGGTATTTTCTTCATACAGATGATCGAGCAATGCGGGTTTAGAGATGACTTCTCCGGCCCGCATTGCGAGGTATTCTAATACCTTATACTCATAAGCTGTGAGCGTAACCGCTTCACCACTGACGGACACTTTCTGTTCCCGGGTTTCGAGCCGCATGCCTTCAAACTCTAGCAGTGGATGTGCCCATCCCCCCACTCGTCTTAGCAATGCTCTAACGCGTGCCAGTAGCTCTTCCAGGTGGAAGGGCTTGCCGAGGTAATCGTCGGCACCTGCCTCAAGGCCCTCGACCCGGTCCTGCCAGCGGTCGCGTGCTGTGAGAATGAGAATCGGGTAAAGGTGGCCTTCCTCGCGTACGGTGCGAATAATTTCCATGCCGTCGATACCAGGCAGGCCCAGATCGATCACGGCCACATCAATCGGCATCTCACGCGCCAGATATAAGCCTTCGTCACCGTCTCCGGCAGAGTCAATGGCAAATCCGTCTTCTTTGAAGCGCTCACAGATCTGGTTGCGTAGGGTTTCTTCGTCTTCAACGATAAGGACGCGCATGGTCAGGCTCCGGTTTCGTTAGGGATGGTGATCGCTTTCACTGTACCGTTGACTAAAATTCTTACCTTCAGTTCGATACAGCCTTGAGCATCAATGGTTTCTTCAACTTTCAGGACTTTGCCGCCCTCATTTTCCAGAAGAAGTTCGGCTATTGTGCCTTCGCTGTCAATTTCAGTGCAGTCATCTGCAGTACAGACGCCGCCGATGGCGCTGGCGGACAGTACGCTAATTAGCGCGATGGTTTTGGTAGAAATTCTCACGAAAGAATGGCCTCATCCTGCCAGCTGTGGTTGTCTGACTGCGTCAGTGCGCGGGTGTCACGCTCATACCACCTAAGGTAGCCGAGTATGGCTGACCGGCAGGTTAACGGCCAGTGTTTCAATCTAATGAGGCTTAATTTGCACTCTTACCGCAATTCGATCACCAGGATCCTGAGCGGTTCGAGTGTTAAAAGTGTGACCGTGGTATCGATAGGTCACGTTGTAGCCGTCGTGGCGGCGCTCCTCGTATGACACGTTGATGGTTCGGCAGCGTTCATAGTTGTCGGGGCGATGATGGTTTCTGCGGAGTATGCGGTTGTCACGTCCATTGTGGCCACGATTATGGCTGAGACCCATATGCCCACGATTTTGGTTGTGTGGTTGCGTGCTTATTTGATTTCGAGCCGCAGTATGCGCCAGCGTTGACCCTATTGCAGCACCCGCCAGTGTGGCGCCTACATTGCCGCGGCCGTTGATATTACGGGTCACGTGATGGCCGATTGCGCCACCAATGACACCACCGATAAAAACGGCGCTATTTGTATTTGAATGATTAACAGCGCGAGAGCGTGCACTTTGAGTATTTAGGTGGCCATTATTTCTATGGCCATTGTTTCTGTGGCTTCTATGGCGTTGACCATTGTGTTGGCGATTGTGTGGCCGATTGTTATTGCGGTTGTTGCCATGGCCTGAGCGAACAATCTCACAGCGCCGTTCAGGTTTTTGAACCGTCACATATTTATAGATTGGTTCGGCACGAAGCACGCGAGCATAGTCGGTAAAATAGCTTCCTTTTCCAGCGTAGCTAGCGCCGGATATTAATGTTGTCAGCACCGCAGAGCCGATAAAAGTCAGGGCTTTCTTATCCATGGGTGATCCTCGCATTACGCCAAGTGGATGTTTGAGGAGGTAAGTGTACGGCGGAGGTCTGAATAGAATCTGAATTGTAAA
>CALGJU010000067.1 GCA_937928685.1 uncultured Granulosicoccaceae bacterium | reverse complement strand
CCGATTATTGGTATGGGGTTTCGAATTTCGACCGAAGTAGGGCGTATGAACGTCGATATGGTGTGGGCTGAGATACTTGTTGCAGCCGTTGCCGGTTCATTGTTCTACGGGTTAATTACTTTACTGGAGCGACTGTGCACTTTCTGGCATCCCTCCTACCGCAACTAGTGAAGGAAACATTGATATGAAAAAGACATTGGTAACGTCTATCGCTGTTGGACTGGGCATGTTGTCTGGTTTGGCTCAGGCCAAAGACGATCTAACACTACAGCTCAAGTGGGTCACGCAAGCTCAATTTGCCGGCTACTATGTCGCGCAGGACAAGGGTTTCTATGACGAGGAAGACTTGAATGTCACCATCAAGCCCGGGGGGCCTGATATCGCACCACCGCAGGTGATTGCCGGTGGAGGCGCGGATGTGGTGGTAGACTGGATGCCGTCGGCATTGGCCAGTCGGGAAAAAGGCGTGGCGCTGGTGAATATTGCGCAACCTTTTAAGCGCTCCGGCATGATGCTGACCTGTCGCAAAGATACCGGTATAGAAAGCCCGAAAGATTTTGCCGGTAAAACTTTAGGGGTGTGGTATTTCGGTAACGAGTATCCGTTTTTAAGCTGGATGTCCAAGCTTGGTTTACCCACCGATGGAAGCGACGGTGGGGTGAAAGTGTTGAAGCAGGGTTTCAACGTTGATCCAATTCTGCAAAAACAGGCGGATTGTGTGTCAACTATGACCTACAACGAGTACTGGCAAATAATTGATGCCGGTATTCCGGCCGATGAGCTGCAAGTCTTCAAATATGAAGAACAAGGCGTGTCAACCATGGAGGATGGTCTTTATGTGTTGGAGAAAAATCTCGCTGATGAGGCGTTTGTTGATAAAACAGCACGGTTTGTCAGAGCATCCATGAAAGGCTGGGAGTACGCTCGAGCTAACCCCGACGAAGCGGCTGATATTGTGCTTGAAAATGATGCCTCGGGTGCTCAAACAGAGGAGCATCAGCGCAGAATGATGGGTGAGATCAACAAGTTGACTGAAGGTTCTAATGGTAAGCTTGATCCAGCTGACTATGAGCGTACAGTGCAGACTTTGTTGTCCGGTGGGTCCGATCCTGTGATTAGCAAAGCACCGGAAGGCGCCTGGACGCACGTAGTGATAGATAAAGCGATGTAAATTTAGTCGCTGCGTACTAAACTACGGTATTACGATGCCCCGAAGGTTCTTCGGGGCTTTTTTATGTGACGATCCCGGTCTATGAAAACACAAAAAAAGAATGATATTGCGCCACAGCCTGACATCGAAGTTTCAGTCAGGGACACGTTCGGCATTGATCTCGACATGCAGGTTCCAGCCTTTAGTGTAGCCACTGAGCTGGTGCCGGAGCGTGACGACGATTACCTGTTTGATCCAGCCACTACGCTCGCAATTCTGGCTGGATTTTGCACCGATCGCAGAGTGCTGGTCAGCGGTTTTCACGGCACTGGAAAATCCACTCACATTGAGCAGGTGGCCTCAAGGCTTAACTGGCCTTGCTTGCGAATCAACCTTGATAGCCATGTCAGTCGAATTGATCTGATTGGTAAAGATGCCATTGTGCTTGAAGACGGTAAGCAGGTGACAGAGTTTCAAGACGGTATTCTGCCTTGGGCGTATCAACGAAATGTTGCCTTAGTGTTCGACGAATACGATGCAGGCCGACCCGATGTGATGTTTGTGATTCAACGGGTATTGGAGTCTTCTGGTCGATTGACCCTGCTTGATCAAAGTCGTGTGATTACCCCGCACCCGAGCTTTCGCTTGTTTGCAACAGCAAACACGGTAGGGCTTGGCGATACCACCGGGCTTTATCACGGTACCCAACAAATCAATCAGGCGCAGATGGATCGATGGTCTATTACGACGGTATTAAATTACCTTGATCAAGATAAGGAAGCAGCCATTGTGCTGGCAAAAAATCCTGAGTTTGATACCGAAGCGGGCCGCGAGACTGTAGCGCACATGGTAGCGCTGGCTGATTTAACTCGATCTGCTTTTAGTAATGGTGATCTATCTACCGTAATGAGCCCACGTACAGTGATCACCTGGGCGCAAAACACTACCTTTTTTAATAATCAGGCATTGGCGTTTGAACTGACCTTCTTAAACAAGTGCGACCCGGTGGAGCGTGATTTACTGGAAGAGCTATATCAACGGGTGTTTGATCGAGACTTGTCTGCGGATGCATCTGTTATTGGTGCAATGCAGGGTATGTCGAAAAAAGCGTCGTGATCTAGTGTCTTGCTTAATTTCCCGTATCAGTCTGTGGCTGGAAAGGTAGTCGCTATTGGCTGAGAAATCACAAAGTGCACTTGCTGCAGAAATGGATGATCTGAAAAGGTCATTGACTGCTTGCGCGCGCGCAGTGTCACATGATGAATCATTGGCCGTGACGTTTGAACGTGGCCAGGGCATGACGAATATTGGTGGTACCAAGCTCGCAGAGCCAGCGCCGGGTCTTGACAGTGAAGCGCTCGCCGCCACTCGTGGTCAGGCGGATGCGGTGGCGCTTTGGCATGCACATCATGATGAAGCAATTCATCAGCGACGAGCTCCATCTGATCCGGTTGCACGAAAGATGTTCGATGCCGTCGAGCAGACGCGTGTTGAGGCTGTGGGTACAAGATACCTTGACGGGGTTGCCAGTAATCTTGAAGTGAACCTTACAGCAAGATTGTCACAGCTCAACAACGATACTGATCACGCTGACATCCTGGCTGAAGGTCTGGCGCTGTTGTTGCGACAAAAGCTCACCACTCGGCCGGTGCCGGAGCGTGGGCGTGAGGTGCTTTCGCACTGCAGTGACACGTTGCAGAAAGTATCTCCTGACTGGTTAGATAAACTTTACGAAGATCGCCATGATCAACAAGCTTTTGCATCGCGTGTGAATGAATTGTTGGTCGAGATGGATTTTATCGACAGTGCCGAAGCGGGTGATTACTCAGCCGATGCCAATGATGAAGTAGACAACGATGATCTTGCCGACGATGACAGCGAGTCCGATTTGCCCAGCGGAGAATCTGACTCAAGCGAAGACTTGCCGGATAGTGAAGGCGAAGAAGGTGAAGCGGTTGACGATCCGGAAGATGAATCCGAAACGCAAGGGGCAGACACGTCTGAAACGCCAGGCGCCTCTATTCAGGAGTCGAGTGGTGATTTAACCAAAAAGTACCATGTCTACACCACAGAGTTCGATGAAGTCGTCGCGCCACTTGATATGTGTAGTGTCACTGAACTGAGCAGGCTGCGTGAAAGGCTCGATGAACATGTTGGTGATTTGCAGTCATCGATCGGTCGCTTTGCCAACCGTTTGCAAAGACACTTGTTAGCGAATCAGAATCGTTCATGGGATTTTGATCAGGAAGAGGGGGTATTGGATACCGCAAGACTGACGCGCGTAGTCACTGACCCGATGCAAGCCTTGTCTTTTAAGCAGGAGAAAGACTCTAAATTCCGCGACACCGTCGTCACGCTGCTGATTGACAACTCAGGGTCCATGCATGGCCGATCTATTGTCGTTGCTGCGAGTTGTGCAGATGTATTGGCCAACACGCTTGAGCGATGCGGCGTCAGTGTAGAAATACTTGGTTTCACAACCCGCGCGTGGAAGGGGGGGCAGTCGAGAAATAAATGGGTTATAGCAGGGCAAACGCCAAATCCCGGGCGGTTGAACGATCTGCGTCATATTGTTTATAAAAGTGCAGATACTCCATGGCGGCGGGGCAGAAACCATCTTGGCTTAATGTTACGCAAAGGGTTACTCAAGGAAAATATTGATGGCGAGTCACTCACCTGGGCCTACCAACGATTAATGTCCCGGCCTGAACGAAGGAAAATTCTGATGGTCATATCAGATGGTGCACCTATCGATGATTCAACGTTGTCTGCTAATCCAGGTAAATTTCTTGAGCGTCACCTGCAGGAAGTCATTAAGCAGGTGGAAGCTGACCCGGAAGTTGAGCTAACTGCGATCGGGATTGGGCATGACGTGAGCCAGTACTACAAGCGTGCTGCGACCATTGCCAATGTCAGCGAGTTAGCGAGTGTCATGACTACCCAGTTGGTTGAGCTTTTTAATCAGGCTATGCCCAAACGTGGGAAGTCTCGAAATCGCCGAACTTGAGTTCGGTGCAATTGCTGCGGTCTGTTGCGAACTAGCTAAAACAATGAGGCTGCTGAGCGCGAAAATTTCCAGGTCTTACAAAGTAGCAGAGTTTCACACCCGGCATTTAATTGAGCGGACAATACGGTCTGCATTTCCTATTGGAGTTTAAGTGAACATATATATCAGTAATATTCTGCGCGGTGCAGTGTTGTTACTTACCTTATCGGCATTTTCAGCGCATGCACAGAAGATCAGTGATCTTGGCGAAGAAGTCAGTGCTGAGGCGGACACCATAGTAGCGCCTGAGGTAACACGAATCGGTGACTGGAGTGTGGTGTGTGACGGGGAGGGTGGAACGGCCTGCGCGATGACGCAGCTTGGCAAAGATTCACAGGGTTCACCGGCGATTGAGTTTGTAGTGAGAAAAGTAGGCGAAGAGGATGCTGAAATAGATGGTGTGAAGATCGCAGCGGTGGCTGACATCATTACTCCGCTGGGCGTTCTGCTTGAATTCGGACTGCGGCTTAAAATCGATGCCGGAGAGGAGCGAGGTGCACCGTTTAGAATTTGTCAGAAGCACGGTTGCCTGGTCCGTGAGCCGCTGAGCCTGGACGTAATTGCCTCTTTGAAAAAAGGTAATGTTGCAGTGGTTACCGTGGCGGCAGAAGGTGCCGGTCCTATCGACATTAATATTTCACTCAGTGGTTTTACCAAGGCGTTTAATTCACTGTAAATTCTTTTGAAGTTGAATTTTCTGCTTCGGTAGTCCTTGCACCGTTTGTCTGTATAGTTTTTTGTACTGGTCGGCACTTGCAGTCCAGCTGTAGTCGATTTGCATGGCGTTGTGCTGCAGGCGGCGCCAGGTTGTTTTGTCTTTGAAAAGCTCAATTACTTTCATGATTTCATCATGTAAAAGAGTCGAGTTGGCAGACGGTATAACAAACCCATTGGCTTTGGCTGGATCGTCACCAATATCGATGACGGTGTCTGCCAATCCACCGACGCTTGTGACCAGCGGGAGCGTTCCGTAGCGATGGCTATACATCTGGTTTAATCCGCACGGTTCATAGCGCGACGGCATGAGAAAAACGTCAGCTCCCGCCTCTATTCTGTGGGCCAGCGATTCGTCATAGCCAATTGCTACCGATACGTTTTCAGGGTTGGCCTTTGCGAGTGTCTGTAATTGTTGTTGGAGCTCTGAGTCACCTGCAGCAAGCATCGCGAATTGGATGTTCTCCTTTTTCAGTTGTTTCATTGCATCAATTATTACATCGATACCTTTTTGGACAGCCAGCCTGCTGATTACCCCAAGCACTAAGGCGTCCGGGTCTTCCCGTAGCTTAAGTTGTGTCTGAAGGTCTTTTTTGTTGTTAATTTTATTGTCTATTGATTCGAACGTATAGTTTGTATTGATGTGAGGATCGGTTTCCGGATCCCAGATATTCGTATCAATGCCGTTTAAGATGCCGCTGAGTCTATCGCGACGGTGCTGCAGTAAACCTTCCATGCCGCAGCCGAATTCTTTGCTTGTTATTTCGTCAGCATAGGTTGGGCTGACAGTGGTGATTTTATCTGCGAAGGCGATACCGCCTTTTATGAAGCTAGCCTGATTCCAGAATTCCAGCCCGTCTTGTACAAGAAGTTCGGAAGGCAAGCCAAGTTTGTTGTAGGCATCAATCATAATGTTGCCTTGATAGGCAAGGTTGTGAATGGTGAATACAGTGGCGGGTCTCGAAGTATTTGGAGTGCTGTCAGATTGTGATAGCAGTGCAGGGACTAAACCTGTTTGCCAGTCATGGCAATGAACAATATCTGGTTGCCAGTCCTGATTGGTACGGTTTTGAGCGATCTCACCAACTGCTTGTGAAAACAATGCGAATCTAAATGCATTATCAGCCCACGGTCGGTCGGAATCAGACATATAAGGATTGCCCGGTCGATTGGTAAATGACTCATGCATTACCAGCAATACCTGGATACCGTTTAGATTTCCCCTGCACAGGGTAATATTGCCGAGAGGAAGCGCCACAATGCAAATGAATGTGGGGGCTGGTATATGTTGCAGCAGGCTCTGGTAGCCGGGTAGTACAATGCGTACGTCTTCACCTACGTCAGCTAACGCTTGTGGCAAGCTACCACATACATCTGCAAGGCCACCGGTTTTGACCCACGGGGTGAGTTCACTGCATGCAAATAGCACTTTTAAGGAGTTATCGTTCACTACGGTCCTGAATTCTATTGTTGATTGATGGTGACTTTAGACGGAGCCGGGTCATTGTTCGTTGTTACTGCTAACCGTGCTCTGAATCATCACTTGAAACATACTTAAGAACCACCGCGCCCAGCGGAGGTAGCTTTACCGTCAGAGTGTTGTTGCGACCCATGTAGGGATCGGGGTAACTAAGCAAGGCATCGTAGTTTCCATAGTTGCTGCCGCCGTAGCGTTCGCTGTCAGAATTAAACACTTCAATGTAGCTGCCTGGTTGGTCGGTGCCAATGCAGTAGTGGTCTCGTGGAACCGGCGTAAAGTTCAGTAGCACCAGGAGTGATTCATTGCGTGAAGCAGAGTGCCTTTGGTAGCTGAGTATCGAGTTGTCGCCGTCGTTGGCATTAATCCACTCAAATCCTGACGGTTCAAAATCATATTCAAAAAGCGCTGGATGTTGCTTGTATAGATGATTCAGATCAGAGACTAAAGTCATTACGCCACGGTGCGCTGGCGCATCAGCAAGGTGCCAGTCCAGTGGGTTTTTAAAATCCCACTCCCTGCGTTGTGCAAATTCGAGACCTTGAAAAAGTAACTTCTTACCGGGATAAGTAAATTGAAAACTGTAAAGTAGCCTGAGATTGGCGAATTGTTGCCAATCATCGCCCGGCATTCTGGACAACATTGACCCTTTACCGTGGACGACTTCATCATGACTGAAGGGCAGAACAAAGTTCTCATCAAACGCATACAAAAGACCGAAGGTTAAATCGTTGTGATGATGTTTGCGATGGATTGGGTCGTACTGCATGTAGTTAAGCGCGTCGTGCATCCAGCCCATATTCCACTTCATGCTAAAGCCTAACCCGCCATTGTCAGTTGGCCTGGAGACTTGTGGCCATGAAGTGCTCTCTTCAGCGACGATAATGGCCCCGGGGAATTGGGTTTGTGTGATCGTGTTGAGCTCACGTAAAAAGTCTATTGCCTCGAGATTCTCCCGGCCACCCTGTTGATTTGGTAGCCAATCGTGTGCCTCTCTTGAATAGTCGAGATACAACATAGATGCAACAGCATCCACTCGTAAGCCGTCAAGATGAAATTCTTCCAGCCAGTAAAGCGCTGATGCGATCAGAAAATTCTTAACTTCATTGCGTCCATAGTTAAAAATCAGGGTGCCCCAATCACGGTGTTCGCCGCGTCTCGGGTCTTCGTGTTCATAAAGACAGGTGCCATCAAAGCGCGCAAGGCTGTGTGCGTCGCGGGGGAAATGTGCTGGCACCCAATCGAGTAGAACACCGATGCCTGCGTTGTGGCACAGGTTGATAAAGTATCGCAGTTCATCCGGAGATCCGAATCGACTGGTTGGCGCGAAATAGCCTGTTACCTGATAACCCCATGAGTCGTCTAACGGGTGTTCGGTAATGGGTAGCAATTCGATGTGTGTAAAACCCATGTACAGCACATACTCAACTAGCTTATGAGCAAGTATTTTATAGTTTAGAAATTCATTGTCATCGCTTCTCTGCCAGGAGCCAAGGTGAACTTCATAGACAGAGCTGGGTGTACTTTGCCAGGTATTTTTATTTCGACTGGTAATCCATGGATCATCAGTCCACTGAAAATTACTTTGCGTAATCCTCGCGGCGGTTGAAGGGCGAAGCTCAAACTCATTGGCGAAAGGATCCTGCTTAAGCAGTGTGTCACCATCGGCAGTCAACACTTCGAACTTATAGTGTGCGCCAACTGATGCCTGCGGCAAAAACAGTTCCCAAACACCACTGCTACCGCGGCTGCGCATTGGGTGGACTCTGCCATCCCATTGATTGAAGTCGCCCACCACGCTGACTCTTTTTGCGCTCGGTGCCCATACGGCAAAACGTGTGCCCTGCACATTGTCGACCCGGGTTTGATGTGCTCCTAACATCTGGTGGAGCTTTTGATGTTTTCCTTCGTTAAAGAGGTGTAAGTCTAGCTCTCCTAATTGAGGCGCAAATCGATAGGGATCGTCTATGACGTGTTGACTGCCATTTTTGGTCGTAATTTTTAATTGGTAGTCTTCTTTTATTGTTTTGGCATTCAGTATAAATAAATCTGTTCCCTCGATGCGTTGAAACGAACTTGATTTATCTTCTGAATTGAGTTCAACTGATTCAGCGTGTGGTAAAAATACGCGCACACAATTACCGTGCTTGCCAAGCACTGAAAAGGGGTCGTGGTGGCAGGCACTCAATATGTTGTGTAGCTCAGCGGTTAGTTTTCCTGAACCGGATGTGTCGGGAGAATTGGGCATATTTAGAGGTTTACGGCAGAGTGTTGCATAAGGGATTTCTGGTTTTCAACTCTGATTGAGTGAGTATTCATTGATTTGGAACTTTTATTGCGACAATAGCAGATTGCGACTATCGACATGCTACTGCAACTTCTGTTCTTAGCTTACTAGAATGCTTACATTCTCCGCCCCTATGCGAATTTTTAATGACAATAAACGTATATAGCCAAAATTCTACAACAGCGGGCCGCTTTGTCAGTCGTTTGACACGTGACACCATGGCGCTCGTTTTGGCCGGTGGAAGAGGCTCGCGACTGGAAAATTTAACCGATTGGCGTGCAAAACCGGCAGTA
>CALGJU010000066.1 GCA_937928685.1 uncultured Granulosicoccaceae bacterium | reverse complement strand
ATAAGTATTTGCGCCATCTAATTTTTGCATGGGCATGCAAAATAGGCAAAATATTGATTGATTTTCTATGTAATACCAGCGTACTATTTTGAATGCGAATGCAAAAATCAGATTTAGTGAACGGAATGCGGACTAACAATGGCTGAAATCGAACTACGCAATCTGTGCAAGCGATGGGGTGATTTTGTCGGTGTCGATAACGTCAACCTGACGATTGCCGATCGTGAGTTTTTGGTCCTGTTGGGGCCATCCGGCTGTGGTAAGACAACCACTATGCGAATGATTGCAGGGCTGGAGGATGTCAGCTCCGGTGAAATACTCGTTGACGGAAAGCTGATAAATGATCTGGAACCCAAAGACCGCGATGTCGCCATGGTGTTTCAGTCCTACGCTTTGTACCCCAACATGAATGTGTATGACAACATTCGCTTCCCGTTGAAGGTGCGCAAGATTGATCCGGCCACTCACGATGAAAAAGTGATGCGTGCCTCGGGCATGGTTGAACTCGATGACTTTCTGCACCGCAAACCAGCTGAACTCTCCGGTGGCCAGCGGCAACGCGTGGCACTGGCACGGGCAGTAGTGCGTGAGCCCAATGCTTTTTTAATGGACGAACCTTTATCAAACCTTGATGCAAAATTACGCGTTTCCACCAGAGCACAAATAAAAAACCTGTGTCACGAGTTAGCGGTCACAACGATCTATGTCACACACGATCAAATAGAAGCAATGACGCTTGCTGACCGGGTCGTAGTGATGAAAGAGGGCGTTGTGCAGCAGGTTGGTACGCCAACAGAAATTTACGACAACCCGGGCAATGCGTTCGTCGCAAGCTTTATTGGGTCACCTGCAATGAACCTGGTCAATGGTCAGGTCGATAACGGCGTGTTCAAAGCCGCCCATACCGCAATGCCCGGCATCAGCGCCGCTAACGGCCCTGTCACCCTTGGCTTTCGCGCAGAAGACGCCACTCTGGCCAGCGATCAATCAGGGCAGATCAACGCACCGGTGTATACGCTGGAGCTATTAGGCGATGCCACAATGATCTCTGTACGAATCGACGGAGTGCTGGTGTCAGTCAAGGCAGATAAAAATTTCAGAGCGAATATCGGTGATCCGGTTTCGATCAACATAGAACCCCGTTTTTGTCATTTGTTTAATGCTGAAACAGGTGCGCGTTTATAGTGTATCGAGTAGTACCTTAATTTCACATGGTGCGGTCATATCGCCGCACCACTCAACTTAATGATGGGAGATAGACCATGCTTTTAAGAAAAATAACACTCGCTGTAACAATGGCGTTATCTGCAAATGTAGCGTTTGCCAGTTGTGGAGACATTACTGGTAAGGTCAGTATTGTCGGTAACGAATTTCCCGCGATCCAGACAGTCGCCAAAGGTGCTGCAGATTGTGCCGGTGATGCGGTCACAGTTACATCAAACCTCACTGCCGATCATCAGAAGATAAACCTGGCTGGCCTGCAGGGCGACCCGGCTGAATACACCACGGCAATCATCGCCAACTCTTCAATTATTGCATTGATGAACGATGACGTTATTCGTCCGCTGGATGACCTCATCGCAGCACATGGTGCAGATATTCCTAAAAGCAATCTAATCACTATTGATGGAAAAGTAATGGCTGTTGCTTTCATGGCCAATGCTCAGCACTTAGCGTATCGCAAAGACGTACTGGCAGAAATCGGTGTGGAACCACCCACAACATATGAAGAGTTGCTTGCGGCAGCAGAGATGATCCGTGAAAAAGGCATCATGGAAAATCCAGTGGGCGGCGCTTACAAATCCGGTTGGAATCTGGCGCAGGAATTCGTCAACATGTACATCGGTCACGGTGGTGAGTTCTACAAACCCGGTACCGCAGAAGTGGCGATCAACAATGCTCAAGGTGTTGCCACATTAGAGATGATGAAGGCCCTGACCGGGTACATGAACCCTGACTTCCTGACTCATGACTCCAACGCTACCAATGCCGAATTCGAGGCAGGTAATACAGCACTAATGAACATGTGGGGCTCTCGCATTGGTGTTCTAATGGATGACGAAGGTGCAGAAGAAGTGGTCTATAGCAACATCGCCGTCGGTGGTCCGATGACGGTCGGTGGCGGCACCACACCTGCAACAACCTTATGGTGGGACGGCTGGACAGTCGCTAAAAACACCTCTGACGACAACGCCAAGGCTACCTTTATGGCGATGAAAAATGGCACAAGCCCCGGCATTCTTAACGATGACACCATGGGTGAAGCGGTTTGGATGATCGAAGGTTACAAGCCTGCACCGGTTAACGCGGGTGTATTTGCGACTATCAAAGCCGGTGCTAAACCTTATCCAATGTTGCCGTATCATGGTCTATTGCACACGGCCTTAGGTGACAACTTGGCAGACTTTTTACAGGGCAAGGAAAGCGCTGAGCAGGCATTGGCAGACACAGAAGCTGCCTACTCCACAGCAGCCAAAGAAAAAGGCTTTTTAAACTAAGCCATTGCATGAAGTATGAATGGGGCGGTGTAAGACCGCCCCATCACTAATTAACTCATCTCCTTCGATAAATCAGCTGATACCAACACATGAAACACAAGACTTTTTTATGGTTTGTGCTTCCATCGTCTCTGGCGATGCTGCTGTTTATATTTTTCCCAATCGTGTCGGTACTGATCCAGTCAGTACATGTTGATACCGAACAAGTTATAAAAGAAGTTAAAAACTGCGGTCCGTTTGGCTGTGAAACTATCACGGCCGTAGATCAGGAAGCCACTCAGGCGCTAAAGCGGGACAACCCGTTAGGTCGCTTTGCAGGCCTCAGTACCTACTTTGATCGCAGACATCTGGCGCTAGACGAAGTCCGCGCCGCATGGGGCAATGCTAGCGGCGCAGGTGATTTTTTTAGTCAGTTGCTTAACCTGCCTTTTTATAAAGCCATGAGCTTTACACTGGCTTACACGTTTATCGTCACACCATTGGTCATTATATTTGGTTTTATCATTGCGGTGGCGGTCAATGGCGCCGCCAAATGGGTTCGTGGCCCGCTGATTTTTTTCTCACTGCTACCAATGCTGGTTACGCCCCTGGTAGGGTCATTAATAATATTCTGGATGGTAGATGCACGTGGTGTGATTGGCGCAGCGCTTCAATATGTGGCCGGCGATCCAAATCTGTCAGTCAAGGCGTCAACACCGCTGACATGGGTCATGTTAATGGTGTACGGAGTGTGGCACTCGGCACCTTTTGCCTTTATTGTCTACTACGCAGGCCTTCAATCGGTTAATAAAGACACCTTGGAGTCAGCCATGATCGATGGTGCGAGTCGTTGGGAACAGATTCGCTATGTGATCATTCCACACCTACTGCCACTGACCACCTTCATAGCACTGATGCAGTTAATGGATAACTTCCGCGTCTTTGAGCCGATTGTCAGCTTTTCAGCCGAAGCGCACGCCACATCACTGTCATGGGCCATCTATAACGATTTAGGTGGCGAAACCCGGCAACTGAGTTCTGCAGCAGCCACATCTGTGTTGACCATTCTCGGTATCTGTATTTTATTACTGCCGGTGCTGGTACGCACTTGGCGTGATTTTAACCACAAGTAGGCGGATCTAATGACTGCAAAAACGCAAAGAAGATCCCATGCATTAAATTTGTTGTTAATCGCTGTGCTGGTGATCTGGATGATACTGGCGGCGTTCCCGTTCCTTTGGACCTTATGGGGCTCATTCAAGGTAGAAGGTGACTTTTTCTCCAAAGCAGACTGGATGAACGCGTTAACTGGTCCACTGACTCTGAAAGAGGCTGGGGGTTCGTTCACCGGCGCCGGCTACCATGGTGCATGGATCAAGGAAGCTTTTGGACTGGCGGCGATAAACACCGTGATCGTGTGTGTGTTTGTGGTGACTATCTCTCTCACGTTTGGCACTTTAGGTGGTTATGCGTTATCACGTTCCACTTATCGATACGCCTTCTGGTTTTTGATTATCGCGCTAATTTTTCGCGCTATGCCACCGATCACCCTGGTGTCCGGGTATCTGCCCGTGTTTTTCACCTGGAACTTATGGGGGCATCTACCGACAGCCATTGTGGTGTTAGTTGCGATCAATCAACCGTTCACACTGTGGATGCTGCACTCATTTTTTAAGAACATCCCCAAAGATTTAGATGAGAGTGCCATGGTTGATGGCTGCAATCGCTTTCAGGCTTTTAGACATGTGATCGTGCCAGTGATGTGGCCAGGTGTGATTACCACAGGACTATTTTCGTTTTTACTGGCATATAACGACTTCGCTGTGACTGCAATGATTCTATCTAAAGAGAACCAAACCATGGTGCCGAAGATTTCCAGCTTTCTGGGTACCACACAAACCAAAGGCAACGTCATGTTTGCAGTGGCTTCGGTGGTATCGGTTACTGCACCGTTGTTTGTCATGGTGTTGTTTTTTCAGCGTCAGATAGTCTCCGGCTTAACCGCTGGGGCCGTCAAGGGGTAGGGATTATTGCCGCGCCTAGCTGTGGCACAGCAGATAGTGCCACAACAGAGCAAAGACGTATTTGATGGTGAAGACAGAGAGCGAATGACATTGGTGGGACGCACTGCGAGTTAGTTCTGAGTCGGCCTACACTAAAAAAGTTTTGAGAAAACAGTATGACTATTGAGTATTTAAAACGAGGCAAATCCGTAGGCGAACGCGCAGACGATGACGCTATCGTTAAGCAAGTGGTTGAGACCAACCTTGCCGATATTGAAGCGCGTGGTGATGCCGCGGTACGTGAGTTGGCTGAAAAATTTGACAAAGATTCCCGCGATAGTTATCGCTTAACTGACGATGAGATACAGGCACTGATCGCACAGGTAGCGCCGAACGATATCGAAGATATCAAGTTTGCGCAGGCGCAAGTAAGAGGTTTTGCGGAGGCGCAAAGAGCCTCGATGACCGATATCGAAGTCGAAACTTTACCTGGCGTAATACTCGGCCATAAAAACATACCCGTACAGTCGGTCGGTTGTTATGTGCCTGCTGGTAAATTTCCGATGGTGGCATCCGCGCATATGTCGGTGCTTACCGCATCGGTTGCCGGCGTGCCACGTATAGCTGCCACCACCGCACCATTTCAAGGTCAGCCTAATCCGGCGGTGATCGCCGCCATGCATATGGCCGGTGCGCACGAAATCTATGTGCTTGGCGGTATTCAAGGTGTGGGCGCGCTGGCACTGGGTACCGAAACCATTAAACCGGTACATATGCTGATCGGCCCGGGTAACGCCTTTGTCGCTGAAGCCAAACGCCAGTTGTTTGGTCGCGTTGGCATTGATCTGTTTGCAGGCCCTACAGAAACTCTGGTAATCGCAGATGACACCGTTGACGCAGAGCTTTGCGCAACGGATTTACTAGGGCAGGCTGAACACGGCTATAACTCACCAGCTGTGTTGTTAACCAACTCGCGGGTGTTGGCAGAAAGTACACTGACAGAAATTGATAACTTGTTAAAGATCTTGCCCACAGCAGAAACCGCCGGTGTCAGCTGGCGCGATTATGGTGAAGTGATCTTATGCGACACCTATGATGAAATGCTGCAAATGGCAGATGAAATTGCCAGTGAGCACGTGCAGGTAATGACTGATCGTGATGATTGGTTTCTCGAACACATGACTTGTTACGGCGCTTTGTTTTTAGGTGCACGCACCAATGTCGCCAATGGTGACAAAGTGATTGGCACCAATCATACCCTACCGACTAACAAAGCCGGTCGCTATACCGGGGGTCTGTGGGTGGGCAAGTTCCTAAAAACGCACAGCTACCAGCGCGTGACCACAGACGCAGCGGCGGCTGAAATTGGTGCTTACTGTTCGCGACTTTGTATGCTGGAAGGTTTTGTCGGTCATGCAGAGCAGGCGAATGTGCGCGTAAGGCGCTATGGCGGCACCAACATTCCGTACGGGGAAGCGGCGCCATACACAGCAACCAAAGGCTAGTCTGTAGTGACCACCAATCAATCCAACAAACAGCGGGTGCTGGCGTATTGGGCGGCAATAGATGCAGCCAGCCCTGACACCATGGCCGCCACGGCGAGTGCCCACCTGCCAGAGCAGTTCTGTTGGAATGGGCCATCGCCATTGGGGCAAGTTACCGGTCCTGTTGCGTTGGCAGAACTTGCACTGGCACCATTGAAGTCTGCTATCCCTGATCTAAAAAGGTTGACGCATCTGTTCATGGGGGGGCAGTCATCTGATCATGTCGGTGACGATGCCAAAGATGCCTATTGGGTTGCCGGTACCGGTTATTTTACCGGCACTGCTGTGCAGAGTTTTTTAGGTATACCTGCCACTGATCATCCGCTACGTATTCGATGGAGTGAGTTCATACGCTTTAAAGATGATGTGATGGTGGAATCGCAAATGATCATCGATTTCGTTGATTGGTTTGATCAAATAGATCTTCCCGTACTGCCAGAATCTCGCGGCGCTGAACACGTTTTTCCTGCACCCACCGGATTCGACGGATTACTAACTGAACCTCAAAGCATTGATGAATCAGCACGCACGCTGAAGCTGGGTAACACACTGTTGTACGGCGCGTTAAACGGCTTTGATCAAACCGCACTGGCCAGTATGGGCATGGCTGATTACTTTCACCCTAACTTAAAATGGTATGGCCCGGGTGGTATCGGCGCTTGCCTGTCATTATCTGAATTTGAACAACTTCACCAACAGCCCTGGCTGGTGGCTTTCCCCGATCG
>CALGJU010000065.1 GCA_937928685.1 uncultured Granulosicoccaceae bacterium | reverse complement strand
CTACAATGGCATCTGCCCGACTGAATCAGAGCAAGGCTTCCTGCGTGGATATGTGCATGGCCTTGAACTGGCTCTGGATGAGCTGGAACGCAAATACGATGACGCGCGCGATGACTTAAGCAACGCACGATATCGCCGACTGAGAGTAGATTCTGACAAAGATAAATCACACATTGACAATGAAATCGATGATTTACTCAACGACATACGAGAGTTAAACAACAAGCGTTCTGACGTGAGTTCAACAATCGCACAGTGGCTGCACCGGCTATAGTCCTCACAACCCCATGGCCCGCGCTTACAGCGCCCGATGTTGTTGGTGTGCCAGCTGGAGCGCCAAAGCACGAAGCCAATTAATAAAAATCAATAAACAGACAGTCGACGGATAGCTGTGCATAAATCCGTACTCAGACTTCGAGCTTTCCGCAAAGGCTACTGAATCACTTACACGCGTGAAGCGAATTTACCCGTCGCAGAGGTGATTTTTATCGTTTCACCAGCGTCTAGATATTCAGGCACTTGAATGATAAATCCAGTGCTTAGTGTCGCAGGCTTAGTTCGACTGGTAGCACTTGCCCCCTTGATTGCAGGGTCGGTTTCTATAATCTCAAGCTCTACAAACTGAGGCAGCTCTACACCTGCTATCTCACCATCGATTAACAACGCATAAATACCGTCAAGCCCCTCTACCAGCAACTTGCTTTCGTCTTCCAGTTCACTGACGGGAAGAAAGTACTGATTGAAATCATCCATATTCATAAAACACAAGGCTTCGCCATCGTTATATGAATACTGCACCTGTACGCGCTGGCAATCTGCATCACGCAGGAAGTCTTCCCCCTTGAATGACTCATCTCGCTTTTGCTTCGTTTTAGCATGCGCAAATCGAATTTTGTACAGAGTAGAAGCGCCTCTGGAAGACGGGCTCTTGCAGTCCACCTGCTTGACGATCCAGGGTTCATCAGCCAACTCAACAACCTGGCCTTTTTTTAGTTCGCTTGCTTTGGGCACTATTGCACTCTGCTTTGGGTTACGAAAATTCGATTACGCCAATTGTTGCAAAGCCAATGCACTTTGTAAAAGCCTGCTGGTTATTTTTTCTTTTTCTTATCGTCTTCGCCATCGGGGATAACCGCCCCGACTGCCGCCGTGGTTCCCTTCACCGCAAGCTTACCTGCACCAATTGCCGTACTTGCCGCTGCATCAACCAACGCGACTGCCGTACAGCCCCCAAGGCTCAACGAGGCCGGCAAAAGTACCAAAAGTGAAAGCGTTTTTATATTCATTGTGTGTTCTCTGTAAAAATACCCATCGGTCTACCAGATATCGGCATGATACCCTTGGCCCACACTGTTGCGTACAACAGGTAATGTTTAGCAACACAGCAACCACGACTGGCCATGACTACTGCCTCAATACATTCTAACGTTCGGGAGGTTCTGCACTCCTTGTCTATCTCATATGACGCGTTAGACTGCGATCCATCACTGGCAGATACCAGGGAGTTCTGCAAAGCCTACGGTTTTCTTCCTGAACAATCCGCCAACACGCTGCTTCTGGGCTCCAACAAAGGCGAGCCGAAATTTGCCTGCTGTGTGGTGCTGGCAAACTGCCGTCTTGACGTGAATAACGTCGTTCGTAAAAAACTTGGCGTCAGAAGACTATCTTTTGCCACACCTGAAAAAACCAAAGAACTGACCAATATGGAGCTTGGCGGAGTGACGCCGTTCGGCTTACCGGAGACATTGCCACTATGGATTGACAGCCGTGTGATGGATTGCGAAAAAATCATTCTTGGTGGTGGCAACAGAAACTCTAAATTACTTATGCCACCTGCAGGACTTCTCAATATACCTGGCGTTGAAGTCGTGCCTGACCTTGCGTTCCTAGTCGAACCCGAGAGCTAAGTGGCATAGACCAAGTCAGATTACTACTCCGGGCTCTCTGGAGACATGTACTCAGGACCGCTAAGGTGGCCTACCAGAGTGAAAGTAAAAATATCTACCGTTGGACGCCACTTCACAATGGCATTGCGTGCACCGGTACTGATCATTGCCGATTGCTTGATGTGCTCAATTGTTTGGGCCGGACTCTGAAATCTATTGCGTACGTAGCTTCTCAACCAGGAAGGTGCCGTCCCACAATGCAGGAAGTCCATAAACATATCCTGCAACAACACATCATCTGCCTGATACCCGTGCGCGTCATAAAATGCGAGACCGAACAAGTCGTACTCAGTCATCTCACAGCGCGACGCAAGAACGTTCAGTTCTTCACAATCCCGGCTAGTTTCACTTTCAATCAATTTCTATCTCTCATACACACCCCGGCTTCCATATCAGCAAGGAGCGTGCAAACCTCGTCAGCTATGAAACACTAGCGGCGTTTTACTGACTCACTTGACGATAGGCGTCACATGACAAGCAAAAGATCAGGCACCCTCCCCGTGGATGAGCGTTGACGACTATGACCGCTCAATAACCGGCTTGGGAGTAAACCTGCTCGTCACATAGTCGCTGATGGCGTTCAATTCGTCATCACAGCACTCGGCGCTGAGATTGTCACAGTGTCACAGTGACTCTGCAGTGGTACGCGCCGACAGGCATGGAACGGATGCGCACTCAGATCACGCCTATGACAGCCATCCGATGGCTGGCATCGTTGAGGATGTTCCGGCGTGAGGATGAGTAATGGAGATTCCGGTATCCGGATATCACTGCCTGGGAACCACAATAAGCGCCTTGAGCGGCGTGGAGTTTTGACGTGCTGGACTTGATCCCTCGTGTACGCGTCGGGTTTCCTGACGTTTAGTTGTGAGACATGGGGCCTGTAAGATTAACCACTAAACTCAAAAAAGACCCCGTTACTCCAGACACCTGGAATAGAATCCTTTTCGATAAGTAAATCAGCAAGCTGATAATACACAGCGCGGGATAACTTGGCAGGCAGGTTTCTACGCACCATCACATACGGGGCGGGTTGTTCATCATCAGAGTGAGACAACCATAAGTGATGCTCAGCACCGGCATTGAATCGATTTCCCGTGTTGTCAGTAAAGTTAAGTAACTGCGTTTCACCGGCACCTGAAACTTCCATTAGCACTGCTATGAAAGGCACTTCTTCTACTTCAATCTTTAACTTCTCAGCAGGGGTAATTAAATAGTAACTATCATCCTCTCGCCACAAGATAGTAGAGAACAATGCCACCATACGGTTGCGTTGAATCTTAGAGCCATTATGAAACCACTCTCCCTCACGGTTGATTTTTATATCAATCGATCCAATCTTTTCCGGCTTCCACTGCTCAACAGGCGGTTTATTACGAAGATCAAACTGTGCTACCAGTGATTCAAGACCTGTTGTCATGTCGCTTTGCGCTGCTCACTATAGAGACGATTCAGATCGATGATCAAATCATCAATACTGTCTTCAGGACCACTGACAGGCTTGGCATTGGATGACGGCTTGCTGGCTATTCGCTCGCCTCTGGCGCTTATCGCAACTTCACCGTCCACTTGCGCGGACTCACCTACGCGCTGTGACTCATTAACGAGCTTCTGGCGAGCGTCATCGTAGACTTGTTCATAACGCTGATCAATTGAGCCGCCTATTCGGGCATCTATTGCATCGAAAGATCTTGCATCGGCATCCAACCTGGCAATCACTGACGGCGGAAGCGCACCTGCATCCTGGTTGCTGTCAAACTCAACCAACTGAGCGCCAGACTCCAGCAACATGATGGCACCTTCTTTGGCATTGCGCTGCGCAGATCTGGCAGTGTCCCTATCGATCGCATCAATGCGGTGCAAGTCATGTATGGCTTTTAGAAACGGGAGTTCATCAGCAATGGATTCGACCGAGTAATTCTGATCTTGATGTGACTCTGCCGCCACCTGATTCAAGTGATGAATAATTCTTTGCGTTGCATTGATCGCCTGTGCATCACCGTGAAAAATCACCGACCGTACAGCAACACCCGTGACTGACATCAACTGCAAAGTTTCTGATGGGACAGCTGCAATCGCCGCGCCCGCTGCGTAAAGCATATCCACCGCATCGATGAGTCGCGACATTCGATCAGGACTTGCCGCTGATTCGATTGAGTCGTACAGTCGAAGAATCAGCCTTCCGGCGTCAGGATCCTCAGTTCGCAAACCTTCCACCGCACTGGTCTCACGCACAAGCGCCAACAAACTTGGCAAATGACTGGTAGCAAACATCATCTTGCTATACGCCGACACCGACTGCGCCTGGCGCACTTCTACCGAGCGCACATTGGAAGTCAGGTCAATCCAGAAAGAGGAGGTGCCAATCTGGCCCAGGTGAAGCAAATTCACCACGGATGCCTCATCTTTGCCGAACATTGCTGTTTTCTCAATGTACGCATTCGAGGCCTGCATTAGCTGCGCTTCTGCAACATCCACATTGCCTTTACCACGTAGCGACGCGCGATAGGTTTTGAGCGCTGGCATCATGCCGCTGGTTTGAAGGGACTTAACCACTCGCTGAGTGGCGCTATATAGCTGAATCAGGTCCAAAGGATTATCTGCACGTCAAAGATTGATAGCAGAATTATAGGGTACCTTGCGGTGCTCCGCCGAGCGTCGCTCGCATTTTTGCTTAAAACTACAAATAGAGCATCAGACGATGTATTGGATTGATCTTGGTCGGGACGACAGGATTCGAACCTGTGACCCCTACACCCCCAGTGTAGTGCGCTACCAGACTGCGCCACGCCCCGACAGATCAAAAAGTGCTAGAACAGTACAACAACCTGCTCAGCGAGCGCTAGGGTATCACGCCTTGAGGATCTTTAGCACGTCTTCTAACTCATCACAGAGTTGACGAACTACCTGCTGAGCCTGGCCGTTGTCCTCTTTGGCCACTTCACCTGACAATTGCAGACGAGCGCCACCAATGGTGTAGCCTTGCTGGTACAGCAGATCTCTGATGGTGCGAATGAGCATCACATCATGACGCTGGTAATAACGTCGGTTACCGCGGCGCTTTACCGGCTTTAGATCCGGGAATTCCTGCTCCCAATACCGAAGTACATGGGGTTTAACATCGCACAAATCGCTGACCTCACCAATGGTGAAGTAACGCTTGTTTGGTATTGCAGGTAATTCGTTATTGTTGCTGGTTTCCAGCATAGGCTTCGACTCGAGCTTTTAATTTTTGCCCCGGTCGAAACGTAACCACACGCCTCGCCGAGATGGGGATTTCTTCGCCGGTTTTGGGGTTACGACCCGGACGTTC
>CALGJU010000064.1 GCA_937928685.1 uncultured Granulosicoccaceae bacterium | reverse complement strand
CATGGTATGAAAAGGGATGTCACGAAAATCGGTGGCGAAGTGTTTGCCACTTTCGAACAGTCTTTCCTGTTGTTGAGAAATGCAGTCGAGCCCGCCGTTGTTATCAATGACAACCACGATCGGTAATTTCTCCTGAAATGCAGCTTCAATCGACAGGCCTCCTGATAAAAAAGCACCATCACCGGAAATGAGCACTACTGTTTTATCACGATGAATAGCTTTGGCGGATATGGCCAGTGATACGCCGACCCCAAGCAGGCTGTAGCTACCGGGGTGTGAAATTCCGGCAAACTGCGCCCCCTGAGAGGCTGCGATGCTAACGCCTATCTCCGACCAGAAATGGGTATTGCCTCCATCAAAGACCAGCCAGTCGTCTTTGTTCATTCCGTTTTGCACATCAACAGACAGCTGCAGCGGGTGCATTTTTCCACCGCTGGCATCTTCTTTGGCAAGATGATCGACCCATTCATCTATCCATGTTGTGCGACGCTGTAGTTGCAGATCAAACCAAGATGCCCAATTATTATTCAATGCTCCAAGTGCATCAAAGAACGCTCCGGGGTCAGACAATAAAAGCGAATCGGCAGCGCGATTGAATTCAACTTCTTCATGGCTGCCATTGATACAGATGAGTGTCTGGCTTGCGGGAAAAAAAGGTGGATTACCAAAGTTCATTTGATTATCTAATCGTCCGCCGACCATGATGACGACATCTGCTTCCTGTATCGCAGGTTTGGACGGGTGGTATTGATGAAAATCCGCAAGACCCATATAGGCCTCGCTATGTTGTCCCAATAGCTTTTGATGGTAGGGAATGTTGTAAACCGGAATTCGTAACTGCGCGCACACGGCAGCCAGCTTTTGTTCAGCACCAGACCACCAGACGCCGTGCCCACCGATCATGACCGGGCGCTCAGCCTTTTCAATAAGACCGAGTATTCTCGTGAGCGCAGCAGGTTCCGGCCACGCACGAGGTGGCGGTTGATGATCGCGCTTGTAGGGTCGCTCGGTGCGTCCTGCATCTTCATCGAACGATGAAAACATGATGTCGACCGGCAGGCTGATATGCACCGGGCCCGGGTATCCGGATGTTGCTGCAATCCATGCGCGATCAACGAATTCACTGATGCGTTCGCCGTCGGTAATTTGCTCTGAGTATTTGACCAGTGGGGCTGCAATGGCCACATCATCAATTTCTTTAAAGCCACCTGCGCCTTGTCGTTTTAATGTGGAAGAGCCGGTAATGAAGATCACCGGTGAGCGCTCGCCTCCGGCTTCCAGCATGGCCGGGACCGCATTGGCAAATCCTTCCGGACCCACCAGACATACGGTTGGCTTACGTGTGATACGACTGTGGCCATCGGCAAGGTGTCCGGCTATTTGCTCGTGCGGACAATTGATAACAGGCGTTTGGGTTTCCATGAAGCCTTCGAGGGCAGGGTTGCAAAAACCACCGGCGAGTGTGAAGACGTGCTCTACGCCTTTTTCTTTAAGTGCGCGCGCTAACAGCGCACCACCTCGGATCTTGTTGCTCGACATAGTGTTCGGGGTGCTCGGTGAAAGACATTAGTCGGGTCCGATAGTGCCACTTACGTTGTATCTGCGGGCCCGCTCGCCACGGTGATAATAGCTTTCGACGGTAGCACGAAGGATTGGTGGGTACGAGACAGAAAAGTCGATACCAGATATAACCGTTTGATATATTAAGAAGGTGGTCTGATCCTCTTGTTATGGGTGTGACGTGGAAGGCGTGTTATGAAACTTGTTCAAATTCGCTACTTCGTGGCTATTGTTGAAGCCGGTAGTTTTGTTGCTGCCGCTCGTGAACTGGATGTTGCTCAGCCCGCGTTGAGCCGGCAAATGAGTTTGTTGGAAAGTGAACTTGATAACAAATTGCTGCGGCGAGATCGCAGAGGTGCGACACCAACAGCATCTGGAAAGCGCTTCTATGTGCAGGTGCGGTCTATTCTTGATCAGCTTGATAACGCTATGGATGAAGCGCGTCATGGCGCTGATAGTCAGAGTGGTGAAGTTCGTGTGGCCATCAGTGTGGGGTCAGCGGCGCTTATTGGTCCCAAGCTGGTGCAACGTATGGGTAAGTTGTATCCGGACATCGTCGTATCCATAGTCGATGGGCTTGGCTATCAGGCGGGTGATGTGATTGAAAGCGGACAAGTGAGCTTTGGACTTGTTGCGCATGCCGAGTCGCTCAGCGGTGCCAAAGTGCAGCCGGTTCTTGAGGAAAGTTTGTTTCTTGCATCAAAGCGCGTGGGTGTAAAAAGCGACACACGTGATATTGCATTCGAAGATGTTGTCACTTGTGACCTCGTGATGCCTGATCGTATGGTGCATCTGCGCCGCCTGGTGGAAGAGGCGGCAAGCCGAAGCGGATACACACTTAAAGTACGCTATGAACAACAATCCCTGCTAACGATACTCAGCCTGGTCAGAGCAGGGCTGGGCTCTGTGGTGATTGGCTGGCCCGCGATTCATGCACTATGGGAGGAGGGATGTATCGATGCACGTCAGGTTGTCCAGCCTGATCTATCGCGGGTTATTTCACTGGCCATACCGTCTAACCGACCACTGTCAAATGCTGCTAAGGTCACTTACGATACGTTGCACGATATAGTGCGCGAAGAAGTGAAGGCTCATAACTGGAAAGGTGTGTTGGTATCTGAAACAAAATAAATTCGTGGTTGGCAGGCCTTCGTAATAATCCAAACGGTCTTACTTCTTGTGGTTCAATAGCGGTGGAAATTATCAGCATTTTACTGGCGTAATAGATCGCCTCCAATGGGTACACATAAAAAATGGCACATTCGGAAATTAAAGCACTGTTGTTCGATGTCTTCGGCACTGTGGTTGATTGGCGTGGTTCTATTGCCAGAGAAATGCAACGATTTGGCGATGCGCATAAGATCAAACAGGATTGGCAGCAGTTTGCTCTTGATTGGCGTGCGCTGTATCAGCCTGCGATGGAAAATATTCGGTCCGGTGACAGAGGGTATGTAAAGCTTGATCAGTTGCATCGAGAGAACCTGCAACAATTGCTTCACAAGTATGAGCTGGAAGCTTTAACAGAACTGCAGCTGGATCATATCAATCGAGTGTGGCACCGACTTCAACCCTGGGCTGACACGCTGCCGGGAATGCATCGCTTAAAAAAGAATTATGTACTCGCCAGTGTGTCGAATGGCAACGTCGCATTGATGGTGAACATGGCCAGACACAGCGCGATTCCGTGGGACATGATTCTGGGTTCCGAGACAGCACAGGGTTATAAGCCTCAGGATAAAGTCTATCTTCATAGTGCACAGATGCTTGGTTTAGAGCCTGCACAGTGCATGATGGTCGCAGCCCATAACGATGATCTGCAAGCCGCGCGCGCACTAGGTTTTAAAACCGCATATATCAACCGGCCTTATGAATATGGTGAAAGCCAGGTAAATG
>CALGJU010000063.1 GCA_937928685.1 uncultured Granulosicoccaceae bacterium | reverse complement strand
CAGCCGGGCCAGTTAGCATCAGCGGATGATATTAAGGCGTTGCTAGACGGGTCGGCGTTAAATGACTTAACGAATGCGCGTCGTCTGCAAGACCCGCTAAGTATTCGTAATATAGTTCAGGTGCATGGGTCTGTCTTTGCAACGCTTGAACTGCTGGCGGAAACTATTGAGCAAGAAATCAATGGTGCCAGTGATAACCCGATTGTATTGCCTGACAGGGGAGAGATTTTATCCGGGGGCGGGTATTTAAACCCACACCTTGCCACCCTGTTGGTCGCTGTGAATCATTCACTTGTGCAGATGGCTGCGCAATCAGTTTCGCGAAGTGCTCGTATGATGAGTAATCGATTTACCGAGTTACCTATTGGTTTGAATGCAAGTGCTATCGGCTCTGTAGGTCTTGGTGCGGTAACTAAGGTCACTGAAGCGTTATTTGCAGAGATAGCTCAATTGGCAACACCCCCGATAGTCTATCCGCCCAGTCAGGCTGATAATGTCGAAGATTGTATTACCAACGCTGCCGTCTCCGCAAAAGCATTGCTCGCAATTGTTGAAAAGTTAAATTTGATTGTGGCTTTTGAAATGATCGCAGGTCTGGCCTGAACCGGCAGCGTGCAGGCCGGTTTCTACCGCTGAGATAATTTCGCTATCCGTCAATTCAAGTGCCTTTACCTCTGGCCCGCCTAGATACTCAATTTCTATTTTCATCAGTCACCCGGTTTATTGGTCAATGCGTGTACATGTGAATGCTATAGCGCTGTGATGTTGACGAGTTTACCTGATTGTTAAGGCATCTCATCTGAGTTCCAGTTGATTAGTTGTTTAATTTCGCTGGTAGGTGCCAGAGAGATACAACCGGATCACAGTTTGGTGCATTTCTGTTTCCGGGGGTGGCTTGGTAGCACAGAAATTGCCGAGCTCCTTTGTTGAAGGAATTTATTAGCTATCTCTTTAAATAATTAGATGCTTGAGTAAAGGTTGTATGGAAAAGAAATTATTAAAGTCTATTGCTCTGGCGTCAGCGCTGTTGAGCGCCAATGTAATGGCTGCACCGGAATGGTTGCGTGATGCCACATTAGGCGGCACCTATGTTGACAGATTCATGGATGAGCAGGAGCTCAATGCGTTGCTGGATCTGCGCGCTGAAGAAAATGTATCAGTGCTGGAGCTGGATAGTCGGCTATCCGAATATTTGACTGATGCGCAGTTCGATGTAGAGGTGGATCTTTTAGACCGGGCTGCCAAAGGTGCACATGATCGTGCGATGAAAGCTGTGATCTACTTTCCAACGCTTGAGGTGATCACACTCAATGGGGTGAATTCTCAAAGCTCGATGTATCGGGATCACCCTGATTGGATTCAAAGAAGCATTACCGGTGATGCCAATGTGTTCTATGGCAACCAGGAAGTCTGGGTTGATCCGACGTCTGAAAGTGCATGGATGTCACCGAACAGCCCGTACAAAGAGTACTTTTTAGAACGTGTGCGCAAGCTCGCCGCCACGGAGCTTGACGGTATCTGGCTCGACGTGCCGATTTATCTGGAAACAGGAGCGGGCTGGGCAGGTGCGGGCAGTTATGCTGCTGCAGATTTTAAACAGTGGTCAATTGACCTTGGTATTGGTGGTGCGGCGGGATACACCATGCCCACTGAAGTTGATTTTAATGATCCCGCTTTCCGCGCATGGGTGAAGTGGCGGCACGTTAACCTGGCAAATTTCATCGAAGATGTGCGCGTTGCAGCCCATGAAATTGACCCTGAGTTTACGGTTATCATCGAAAACTTCCCAATGGATTACATGGATGCCACCAAGGCTGGCCTTGACGCCACCGCACTGAAAATGTCTGACAAGGTGGTGCAGGTGTTAGAGACAGACAGCGTCTCTAATGAAACTGCGATGGCATGGGCCACCACAGAAGATTTTGAAAGTAAAATCACGATGTTAAAGTGGGGTAAGGCGATTAACTATGGAAACGCCTCTCTGAGCTTTTCGTATGGAAACGATATTCTGGATGCGGGTTTAACCCTAGCCTCCGTGATTGGAACAGGCACAGCGCCGTTTGAGTCAAAGACGCCTGAAATGTTAAGGACGGTTGACTCTGCGAATCGCAAAAAGTGGTTCGGCTTTGTTCGAAATAACAGTGATGAGTTGTTAGCAACGCCGCGAGAGGCCAATGTAGGGGTGTGGTACAGCAGTGCCACTCGTGACTTCCACGATTTCCCTATCGGTGGTGAGTACGGTATGTTTTCGAATATCGTAAACCCGAACAATGATCCCGCCTGGTGGTCGACTGACGAGAACGATTCATTCACGAAAAAAGCCCACCTTGGCGGCTATCGCGGACTGTCTGCAGCAATGACGCGATTACATATTCCCTACAAGGTGATCACTGTTCCCGGCAGCGTAGCAAGCGAGTTGGAGGGTCTTGATATAGTGATGTTGCCAAGTGTGGTAGCAATGTCTGACTTCCACGCCAATGCGTTGAAGGACTATGTCAGTGCGGGTGGTGTGGTGCTTGCCACAGGAGAAGTGCCCGCAGTCATGGATGCTTTTGGTGGGCAACATTCGAACAACCCGCTAACAGATTTGTTTGGCTTTGGTGCAACTCCCTCCCGCCGTGTGAATCAGTATGGCCAGGGGCTGGCTATTTACCGACCGGACATTGTCGCTAAAAACGTATTTGGAATGTCGGGCAGTGTGATCGATGCTGCTTATGCAATGGCAGAGATAGAGCGACTGACGAGAATTCACACTAATGAGTCATTTACGGTAGAGAATGGCGACAATGTCTACATTGATCATGGAATCACCAGTGATACTCGAAAACACCTGTATCTGGTTAACTACAGTGGTTTGCAACAGCCGATAGTCAGTGCACCTAAAACCGTAACGGTGCATTACAATGCAGGTGCAGATTATCGACTGGATAGCGCGTCGTTAAAGACTCCAGATGGAGATAGCGCGCTAACGGTACGCAACGAAGGCCATGGCATCTACCGTTTTGATGTACCGGTTGATCAGTTTTCGCTGGTGAATCTGGGCTTGACGGCAATAGTTCCAACACCACCGCCGGTATATAACGGCCCGGTGTTTGCCGATGCGGCACAGCAGGAAGCTGCCGAGAGCGGCTTGCAGTTTATTCTGAATTCAATGCGCAACAGCTCACTGCCACAGCCGTATAACTATGGCGTGCACACTAATCTTCTGGATAATTCGTCCGGAACCGAAGTCTATACCAATGGTCACCATGTGATCGGCGAGCACATGGGTTTATTGCTTCGAACCGCCGCCTGCATGAAAGACGAGACGGCTTACAATCAAGCGTATGAATATGTTAAAGATGCGATGTATTCACCTCTTTATCATGTGCCCAACTGGTCAATAGACAAATTTTCGCAGCGACCTTTTGTTGAATACAATGATAGAGGCCTGTGGCTGAATGCCAACGCGCCGCTTGATGATATGCGTATCATCAGAGGCTTAATGGACGGCTATGAGAAAATGGGTCGGACCGATGCGGAGGCACTCGCCAAGAGTATGCTCGAAGGTTTGTATTGGACGACAGTAACGACTAATAACCAAACCGCCAATCAATTCTTTGAAGAATACTCCGGTGGACTACTTGGCTTTGCATGGGATTGGGCAGAGGTTGATGACGCTTCCCTTGTGCCACCAGCAGTCGCCACCGGGCAGGGCTTTCTGACCTACGGCCTGATTCCCATCGACTACCAGGAACTTGGCACCATAGGGCTTGCCGCACAACGGGATCATCGTTGGGGTAGTGTGTTGTCATCGGCCACTCAACTGTTGCTGGATGCCGAGATAGGCAGCAGCGGATTGTTCTACAACGGCTACGATGTTGAAAAAATATTCACTGGAGATTTTGAGTACCAGGGAGAGACACAAGGTGAGTACCTGAAAACTATTCAGGTGCTCTGGCAGGCTATCCACCTTGCGCGTGTATCAAAATTTGATAACACCTATCTTTCGAATGCTCAGTTAAGTGCATCGGCAGCCGCTGCCAGGCGTAGTCTCAATTTCTATAAGAACTACTACGCTACAAATAGCCGGGTTCCCGAATACATGACCATGACAGGAGGTGATGCGCCAGACTGTAGTAATGGTCTTCCAGCAAATTGTCTTGTACGCGGCGTTGAAAATCTGCTGTTCGGTGAGGCGCGTATTTATGCACAGATGGCGCGTCTGGCGCTTCTGCTTGATGATCAGGAGTTTGCCAATCTGGTGATTAACGAAAAGATCATGACTGATCGTATTAGTGATCCGTCTGATGCGCGCTATGGTCTAATCGGTCAATCGACCACCAGTGCAGGTGATGCAGAAGCGTGGAACGTTCTTGAATCTGTGTTTTCACTTTGTCTTAACGCAAGTAATGAAACCACACCGCCGGTCAATACTAACAATCGCGTGCCTGTGGCCTCTGCGGATTCATTCAGCACTACAGCAGGTCAGTCGTTTGAATTTACAGCAGCATCTCTATTGAGCAATGATACTGATGCAGATAACGATTCGCTGCAATTGATCTCGGTGGATAATGCCGGCTCACAGGGCGGTAGTCTTGTCGCTGCCAATGGCAATAGTTGGAGCTATACGTCGGCGGCTGGATTTTCCGGCACTGAAACTTTCACCTACACTATCTCTGACGGGCGTGGAGGATCGGCTCAAGGTACTATTTCGATTCAGGTCGTTTCAATCCCGGGTGGCAATGGTGCTGTTGTGGTGGTTAACCCAACGGCTGTAGATATTCAAACGGGCGCGCTTAACTATGGCACGTTGCCGTTCTTAACTGCCGATGACGTTGACACGTATGATATAGATTCTGCGCCAACGGGTCAGACCCACACTGTGATTTGGACAGCATCTGAATCGGTTCAAAACCCGACTCAGGTGTTATCGGTTCAAATGGTGTTTGCTGGTCACTACTCTCAACCTGCAGTCACACAGACTACAGCGCTTTACAACTTCACCACAGGGGCCTGGGTAGATCTTGATACCCGTATTGTTGGTGATGGAACTGATGAAGTTGTGCGGCTCAGTGGCGGCAGTGAGTATGTTTCCCCTCAAGGTTTAATGCGGACTCAGGTTCGTGCGACGCGAAGTGTCGGCAGCTTTACCTCATGGGCGAACTCTCTTAAGTGGTCTGTGACTTACTCTGAAACCACGCCTCCAAACCCGCCAGTGAATCCGGGTGGAGCTATCTCAAATATTGCTGCAGGCATTACGCTTGACGGTAATCTAAGTGAGTGGGCAAGCCTTCAGTCGTTTGGGGTAGACCCTGATGACATTACCGGTACCAACCGTCCACTGGATTGGAAAGAGGCATGGCTTGCTAATGATGGTGATAATTTCTATCTCGCTTTCACGAACTATGGTGCAGTAACGCCATCGTGGGGCCAGACCATCTACTTTGATACTGACTCCAATAGTGCCACGGGTTGGCAGTCGGGTTTATCGATAGGTGCGGACTATGTGATTCAGGGCGGTGTTGTATATCGCTATGCAGGAGATGCAGCCGGCACTGTCTGGCAGTGGACATTAACCGCCGAGATGGAAGGTACCCCAGCGGCTGATGTATTTGAGTATCGCTTCCCACGCGCAGCGTTGGGTAATCCGCAGGCATTTAAAGTTGCTTTTGTCGGTTCGAATGAACCCTACGGAGGTGATGTAGAAGACCTGTATCCTGATGGTGTTTACAACACCGCGAGTGAAAACCGCTCTTTCACCTACACCGTGGCAGCGCCTGGCAATTCGGCACCGGTTGCTATTGGTCAGAGTGTTCAGGCATCAATGGATCAAAGCCTGGCTATAACGGTTGCAGGGTCTGATTTTGACAGTGATGCCTTAAGCTTTTCGGTAGTGACACAACCGGCCAACGGTTCACTGCAGGGCGCTGCACCGAACCTTACCTACGTACCATCAGCCGGGTATGTGGGAAGTGATCAATTCACATTCAGTGTCAGTGATGGACGGGTACAAAGTGGTGTTGCCACTGTTTCAGTTAATGTGTTGCCAACTGGCGGCAGTCAAGTTCCGTCGAATCAAGTCGTCAGCATTACGTTGGACGGTAATCTGGATGAGTGGCAAGCTCTGACGGGTTTCAGCGATGATCCGGATGATGTCACAGGAGCAATTAATCCAGTCGACTACCTTGGTGCTGCCATGGCACATAGTGATACCTCTCTCTTTGTAAGTTATCAAAACGATCAACTTGCTGTATCAGGTATTGATAGTTGGGCGTTTAATATCTATCTTGATACCGATGCAAATGCGGGTACGGGATATCGTAACGGCATGGATATCGGCACGGATTACCTGCAACAGGGGACGAGCTTGTATCAGTATGCGGGTGACGGTACTAGCTGGAACTGGTTATACCGCGGTGATGTACAGCGGGCAGACAGCGGGTCCACTGCTGAAGTAATGATCGACCGTGTTGCGATAGGTAATCCCGCTTCTATCAATCTGGTATTTGTGGGAGACAATCTCTCTGTCAGTGGCAGTATTGAAGACGTCTATCCTGATGGTGCCTATGATAGCAACAATGCGGTAAGGCATTTAAGCTACGCCACTGATGGCTTTGTTGCCGCAGCGCAAAATACCCTCATAACAGGTGCCGCCCGTGCGCAACCGGTGTCGGGTCGTATTCAGCTTCATAAAAATGCCACGCAGCCCACCATAGTGATCCCGGGTTCTGGTGGTGGAAGTTCCGGTGGTGGCGCGATTGAGCTGTATTGGTTGATTATCGGCGGGCTCTTTACGGGCTTGTTTCTACGCAGAAGGTAAGTGTCTTGTGTCAGTGTGGTGGTCGGGCATGGCTGCCACACATGACTGCCACACTTAGCCCTATTCACATTCTCTGCACAAGGGGTTTTGCTAGACTAGGCATTCTTTGGTATCAGTTGCCTGCACATGCTCGGCTCAAACAATAATCGTGTCCAATCCAGGCTGCTGAGGGTTTTTGTACTTCAGCTGGTACTCATTAGTATTGTCACCGTAATAGGGGTGCTCACTGCAAGCCTGATCGTCGAGCGCCTGCTGGTAAACAAGGCGCTTCGCGGTGAGGCGGAATTCTTTTGGGATCGGCGCGCCGAGTCACCAGAGTTTCAACTGCCGGAAACACTGAATCTGATGGCGTTCTTATCCTCAGATCAGAACAGACCTGTGCCGGCACCCTATCGTCAGCTCGGGCTTGGCCAGCATAGAGTAGACAACGAAGGTCAACGTCAAGTAGTGCACGTTAGTGAGCGCAATGGTGAGCGATTGTACCTCTTGTTTGCCGGTGGGACGGTCAGCAATCTGGCGTTCTACTTCGGCGTGCTGCCACTGATACTGGTGCTGCTGACAATGTATAGCTTTGCATTCCTTACCTACCTGCTGTCAAAGCAAGCGGTGTCTCCCATCACGCGTCTGGCCAGTGTCATCGAAACGTTTGATTTTAATAAACGTGATGCCACGGAATTGAATCTTGCCAATCTGGAGCGATCCACCAACTCAGAGACTGGCATATTGGTTGAGGCGCTTGATCACTTTGTAGAAAGATCGCAGGCCTCAATTGATCGTGAACGAAACTTCACACGCTTTGCATCACATGAGCTTCGCACGCCGCTTGCAGTGATACAAGGGTCTGCCTCGTCGCTGGAATTGTTAGATCTCGAAGGGGCACCGGCGCGAGCGGTGCAGCGTATTAAACGAACCTCAAAACAAATGGGTGATCTGCTAAACGCACTGTTGTTGCTTGCTCGCGAAGAGGGTGAAGCGGATACTGAAAATTGTAGCGCGGTGAATGTGAATGATCTGATCGACACACTGGCAGCCCCGCTTAGCACGCTGTATGTAGACAAGGCTAATACGGTCGAGATCGAACATCGAGAGCAGCTATCGGTAAAAGCTCCTGAGTCAGTGTTGTCTATTGTACTAGGGAATATATTGGGCAATGCCTATAGTTATACCCGCAACGGTCGCATTGTCGTGACGGTTGAATATAACCGGGTTCTGATTGAAGACACAGGTGTTGGTATGTCTAAAGAATCACTTGATAAAGCCTTTGAGCCGTTCTTTCGTGCGAGTACAGATAGTGGTTCACATCAACACCAGGGATTAGGCTTGGCTATTGTTAAGCAAAGCTGCAGAAACTATGGCTGGTTGATTGAGATGGATAGTGTGTTGGGTGAGGGGACTTGGGTGTCTATTGAGTTTTGAGGTTGATTATTTTTCTTGTCGGTTGAAGTGAACGGATTGCCATCG
>CALGJU010000062.1 GCA_937928685.1 uncultured Granulosicoccaceae bacterium | reverse complement strand
AAAATAATGATGGGATCGATGAGTATTCAGACGTTAGATGTTAGCCCTTCTTCTAAAGAAGGCCACGTTGTTAATGCCAAAGGCGAAACAATAAAAATCCCCGATTCCTGGGCACTACTTGAACCCGGTGATGCAGCGCTGAGCCGACGGATTAAGAAAGATGGGCCAAGCTGGACCATGAAAGAGAAAAAAGGCCGGCGGCTTTTTTCGAAAGGTATTTGGGCCCCTGCTGATAGAATCGCAGCACTTCGCGCTGAGCTTGTGCAAGAACGCCTCGATCCGTCTTACCAAAAGAAGCTCGACGCAGGTCGACGCCGGCGCGAAAAAGAGCAAGTTGCCTATGCAGCTGATTTTGAAAGCTCTGTGCGTGATTATCTATCCTTCGCACCCGCCTACGCAGCACTCGCAACGGATATGGCCAAACAAATTGCTGATCATGCCACCCCGGTTGGCAGTGGCACAGTTGCTCGCACAAAGCGAATTTCGATCGAGCAACGCGCAGAAGCGGCCACCATTGCATGGATGCGGCATCAGACTACGGCGTATGACGACATGCATATCCCACGCGTCAAAGGTCAGCGCCGCGAAGTTCGAAAACAATTGGCCAAGCGGTCTAAGCAGCTATTGAATGATTATCGCAACGGGACTGAAAGGCAGCAGAGCTGTCCGTTGGCTGCAGCCTTAAAGACTGACTAGCGGGCTGTTTGAGTAAGCGTCTTGCTAAACGGACTGACTCTCAATGCGCTTAATAAACCAATCAAATACTGCCGCCTGAATCTCAACATCATGGTGCTCTGTTGGATAACTTGCCGATTAAACGTCACTAATGTATTCCCTGTAGGCGGCAATGCGTTGCTGCTGTAATCTTTCGCGTTCTGCTGCAAACTGTCTATATATTTTAGCGTGCCGGGGTATGTGACCGCACACACCGTTATAGTACCAGATAGCAGTTTAACAACGTTCGCCACAACCCCCTTTCATTCTTACGCACTTCATCTAGTGTACTGGAACAAATAGATTGCACATATGCACACTCTATTTGTTCCAGTACACTAGTTCCTAACCAGACAACCAATACTCGCCTTCCTATTTTTCGGATAGAATTGTTCCAAGGATCGAACCCTGCTTCCTTTTCTTAAAGCGATTGTTGCTACCGGGTTTTCCTGGAAGGCATTGATGCACACTATAAGATATAGTAGTTCTCTGTTTTACAGCCGAGATTATTGAGCGATGAATAATGAACAATTAAAGGACGAGCTACGATCCATCTACATGGATTTCTACGTAGAAGGATTCAAAAAAAACGATGTTTCAATAATCGATAAAATTGTTCGCTATCCGATAGCCTATATCAAAATGGGTAACGTTGAGATGCGTGATAGTTACCCGGTTGACCCCAGGCAATTAAAGCAAGAAACCGGCTGGGATCATTCGATAGACTGGAAATTTGATATTCCTGCCATCAATGAATCGACAGCTCATGCGGTAGCCTCCGCCACACGCTGTCGAGCTGATGGTTCTGTCATTGAACATGTACATGGCTTCTATGCATTCACTAAGATTGACGGGGAGTGGAAGATGTATGCATTGGCAGACACAACCTTTTAGACTTAGCTATACCGTTAAATTAGCCATGCCGTTAAAGAAGAATGGCTATTCGCCTCTAACGATCAAAATATCTGACTCAAAATCTCACAACCTCGCCACGACCCTGGTCCGCGGATTCTCCTAGCGGGCGGGAATAACGGTAATTTTTTTCACGAAGTCACAATAGGTGTCTTGATTGATGCGATTGCGCTAAGCTTGCGACCGCAGCAAAATAACCCGCCACCCCGCCAGAGAAATCCATGAGTTTTGCCTCCCTTGGGCTAATACCCGAACTGGTCACTGCCGTATCCAGGCAAGGATACAACACCCCGTCCCCTATTCAGGCCAAAGCCATTCCGGTCATTTTAAAAGGACAGGATGTCATGGCAGCCGCTCAGACCGGCACCGGAAAAACAGCTGGCTTTGCTTTGCCGTTACTGCAACGCCTGTCAGCCGGCAAAAAAGCGGGCTCAAACCAGGCTAGATCACTGATTCTAACCCCGACCCGCGAACTGGCCGTACAGGTGGGTGAAAGCATCAAAGCCTATGGGCAACACACAAAGCTGCGCACCACAGTGGTGTACGGCGGTGTAAAAATAAACCCACAGATGCAACGCTTGCTATCCGGCACCGACATACTGGTGGCGACACCGGGCCGACTGTTAGATCTTGTCAACAGTAATGCGATCAGCTTTAAGGAGCTTGAAATTCTGGTTCTGGACGAGGCAGATCGCATGCTCGACATGGGCTTTATTCACGACATCAGCAGTATTATGGAACTGCTGCCGAAACGAAGACAAACGCTGATGTTCTCGGCAACCTTCTCGCCAAGCATACGGCACCTTGGTGCTAACTTGCTAAGAAAGCCCCACGAGATTTCTGTCGATGGACACAACGAAGCCGCAACGACAGTCGAACAATGGATTTGCCCGGTCGATAAAAAAGAAAAACCCGACCTGTTCCTGCACTTGCTTGATGAACAAGACTGGGATCAGGTGCTGGTTTTTTGTCTTACCAAAAACGGTACTGATCGCCTGGTTCGTTTTCTAAAAGAATACGGCGTTAAAGCGTCGGCAATTCATGGTGACAAACCCCAAAGCGCCCGCACCCGTGCACTGGCAGATTTTAAAGCAGGCAAAGTCAGGGTATTGGTGGCCACCGATGTCGCTTCACGCGGTCTGGATATCGACCAGCTACCACAGGTTATCAACTTTGACTTACCTATTGTAGCGGCCGACTATATACATCGCATTGGCCGCACAGGTCGCGCCGGAACTAGTGGCATTGCAATTTCACTGGTTTGTGCAGATGAGTTCAAACTACTTTCGGATATCGAACATTTAACCGGTCGCGAACTCAAGCGCAAGTTTGTCGACGGCTTCGAGCCTAATCATAATTTGCCACAATCCAACATGATCAGGAAAATCAAAAAACCTAAAAAACCCAAGGTGAAAGGAAAACAAAAAAACACCCGCCAGGGCAGCGCACAAAGTAGTGGTCGCGGACGCACAAGCACCGGTCTTAGTAGTAAAAAGAAGGTATCAAAGAAGAAAACCGTGCGCGGCAAAAACACCGCCAGAGGCAAGAAGAAAATCAGTGCTGCATCTAGTCGCAAACAACAGGCCGCCGCAGCTAAACACAAGAAGCCGCGCAAGCACGATTAGCTCAGAGTTATTAACCAAATAACTTTCGGTGGAGATACACCATAAAAATCTCTAACGCACTAAACATATTTGTCACTGCACATTCATCACTACTGTCCGGGAACGTCTTCGCCCTCTTGTAAAAGCCCTAGCTGATTCGCGCGCTGCTTCCACCGTGAGCGTGCCAAAGCCTGCATGTCTACGGTGTGGTCAAGTTCGTCGACTATCTCAATACCGAGCAATGTTTCTATGACATCCTCCATGCTCACAATTCCAGCGGTGCCTCCAAATTTATCTGTCACCAGAGCGATGTGTTCACGGGTTTCTATCAGGCGGGTAAAAAGACTTAGAATCGCAGAATTCTCACTCACAACAATAATATCGCGACGCAAACTGGCTACTGTGTCAGTGGTTTTGGGGTCCTTTAACAAAGCCGCGAGCATTTCATCTTTCAAAAAATAACCTGTTACGTTATCTGGTTTGCCGTCGTAGATCGGTATTCGCGAAAACCTGAGATCACTATGCGCCTGATGAAAGCCCGCAAGCGTGGTGGACGCCTCGCTGGTTATCATCACAGTCCTGGGAGTCATTACATCTTGTGCTGTGACTTTGTTAAACTGAAGCAAGCTGTGCAGTAGATGAGATTCGCTCTCATCGAGAACCCCCTGTGCGCTACCCAGATCTGCCATCGCAGTAAAATCTGCACGACTTAGCACACTGGCAGACTTGTCTTTCTTCAGGGTTTTGGTAATTACCTGACTCAACGCCACCAGCGGTGCGAGGGCTTTTATAATCACATTGATACTGCGCACTGTAAAAGGTGTCAGTTCTTTCCAGTAGTTCGCACCGATAGTTTTAGGCACGATCTCCGACAGCAGCAGGATTGCGAGCGTCATCAGCACAGGAACGACGACCGTTGCCATCAATGACGCGCCCCAGATGAGGCTCGCTTGTGCCCCTACACCAATAGCACCGACGGTGTGCGCTATGGTATTGAGGGTCAGAATTGCAGCAAGCGGTCGGTCAATATTTTCTTTAAAGGACTGCAAAGATTCACCGGGCTCCCCACCCTGCTTTACCAGCTGTTGAGTGTGAGCAGGCGTGATACTCAACAGCACCGCTTCCCAGATGGAACAGAGAAAGGAGAAAAATATCGAAAGTATAAAAAATAGTATCAACAGCCAGTACATGTAGTGCATTGCCTCAATTTGGATTCATCTGCTTAGCTGATGTACAAACACATTATTCTTACACCAACGCACATTATACGTTACGTTGATTGACCAACGCACAACGATGTACAAAAGATTATCTTAATTTTGCAACTATTCAGTTCGAAATGATCTGAATTCATATTTTTGACTACTATTGTAGTCTTGGTAGCAACGCAAGCGGGTTTGTTGACCGGAAACTACGAACAAACATCCCGTAGGAAACCCGACGCGTGAGCGAGTGGCATGTCACGGCGATTTGCCAGTTGGTTTTTCGGAGGTTATTTGCGTCCTGACTGTACATTGCGGCATGTGCCTATATATTCTTGCTCAGCGCCTGGCGGTTGCAGGCGAAGCGGAGCAGTAACTTATCCATTCGGTCACCACGAAAACCTGCCTAGTTTCAATTAGTTGGTGCACACATCGATTGGATGCTTCGCTGACTTATTCAAAGCCAACATTCACTGTCGATATTGCCGTATTCTTCATGGTGCAAGCGAGCGTTGTTGCTCGCTTTTAAATAAGATTTCTGCATCAAATTTACGTCAATTACGTTCCTCTTTACCACAGCCACTACTCCAAACTAATGACCCAGACCCCTCTTGATAACGCAGACCTCGACACCCGCAGCGTCAGTTTTGACGAAACGCTGGACCGAGCTGGCAACGTCAAAGCCGGATGGCAGCCGGTGCTTGAGAAACTGACTAAACTCAATACTGCGCAGATCATACGTCGTCAAAACGAAATGGGCCGACAACTGCGAACCAACGGGATTGCGTACAACACGGTCTCACAGAAGCACGTGGAGGATCGACCGTGGCAGCTTGATTTGATCCCGCTGGTGATTGAACCGGATGATTGGTCGACCCTCAACGACGGATTGATCCAACGTGCACAAGTAAAAAAACTCCTGCTTAAAGATTTGTACGGCGAACAGACTGTTCTGCGCGAAGGTGTGATTCCGCCTGGAGTGGTATTTGCCCACGAAGGCTTTTTACGGGTAGCGAAGCACCTGCCGGGGGTAGATGAATTGCCCATGTGCAGTGTTGATGTATCTCGCAGCCCATCCGGGAAATGGCACGTAGTAGATGATATCTGTCAGGTTCCCGACGGAATTGGATACGCACTGGAAAACCGATTGGTATTATCTCGTGCAATACCCCTGGTAATTCGGGACAGCCCGGTAAAAAGACTGGCAGGGTATTTTAGATCACTGCAAAACCATTTAGCTCAGTCCACCACAGGTGAAGAGCGTTGCGTTATTCTGGCTTATGGTAGTACACATCCGTATTACTTCGAATACGCCTATCTGGCAAAGTATCTGGGTTACACGCTTGTTGAAATAAGTGACCTTACCGTCAGAGATGAACGCGTGTTCCTGAAAACAGTGGCAGGCCTTCAGCGAGTCGATGTCATCCTGCGCTTTATACGCGACAAAGACTCTGACCCGCTCGCCGTGAGCAATAATCAGTCAATCGGCATACCGGGCCTGTTGCATGCTGTGCACTCTGGCAATGTGAAAATATTTAACCCGCTCGGTGTCGGGGTGTTGGAGAACCCGGCCCTTAATGCTTATTTGCAGGCGCTGACTAAATTCTATTTGGATGAAGACGCAAAGCTGCTCAGCACTCCTACCTACTGGCTTGGCGATCACGCTCAGCGCAGCAGCATCTATACACGGCGAGAGCAGCTGTTATACCGCGATATAAACACAGTCGGCTCACTGATTGATCCGGCCGCCATGAGCAATGAAAAGCGCGCGACTTTGTTTAGTAAAATCGATGCCCTGCCTGATCGTTTCGTGGCGCAAGAAAGAGTAGACCGATCACATGCCCCCTGCTTACTCGGAGAAGAGCGCTCACAAAGACAATTGACCATGCGTAGCTATCTGATCGACGACGACGGTGACTACAAAGTGATGGACGGTGGTTTATGCGTGCTTGATAGCACAGCAAACGGTGGTCGACCGCCACGCGATCTGCTGGAAGGCAGTAAAGATGTCTGGGTCTTATCTACTGGCAGTGTATCCGACGATACCTTGCTGCCAACACCGAGTAAGGCACTACAGATATCACTCCTGGAAGGTGAGCTTCCCAGTAGAGTGGCTGATAATTTATTTTGGCTGGGCCGGTATGCGGAGAAAGCAGAGAATACTATCCGGGTACTGCATACAACATTAATTGAATACCTTGGAGATAACAATCGCGCTGTGGCTGCACGTTCAGCAACAAGCGATGAAACCCCACTGACGATCCGTGTCTTGCTTAAGACGCTGACCGAAGTTACCGGGTCTACCCCGGGCTTTTCCGGAAAAACAGACGAACGAAGACTCTCAAGACCCTGGCGACATCTACACCATATGCTTGCTGACGATAAACGCTATGGATCATTGGCCAATACTGTTGGCAATGTCCGAAGCGTATCAAATCAATTGCGCGACCGATTGTCTCCGGAGCTAATGCGTGTCCTCAATGATTTAGATGACAATCAAAAACAAATACATGCACTGGTGTCCGGTGTAGATCACAAGTTGCTGTCCACTGACACCGAATTATTGGCAACCATCACTGAACGTTTCGAAGCGATGCTGATCACGCTGGCCGCTTTCACAGGCTTAGTACAGGAGAACCTGACGCATGGTGACAACTGGCGCTTTTTGATGCTTGGCAAACGTACAGAGCGCGCGCGCCAGAGTGCAGGCATTATTCGTGTGTTCATGCAGCACGACTGTGAAAACACCCGCTTGCTGGAAGTTTTATTAAAATTGTTTGACAGCATGATGACGTATCGCACACGCTATCGAAGCAGGTTAAACAACTTGCTGGCTATGCATTTATTATTGCTGGATGAAAAAAACCCTAAGTCTGTTGCGTACCAGTTCCGTCGTATCGATAGCGACATACGTCATTTGCCTGGTAAGCACAACAGCGACTACCAGGACCCACTGCTGAGGCTCGCGACTATCGGGTTAAGTCGTGTACGACTCGCCGATATCGAAATGCTATTAGCCCCTGGCAGCGAACGCCAGACGATGCCAGTATTTCTCGAAGTACTGGAGCGAATACCCACCGATATCACGACAGCACTCACCGCCACCTATTTTACCCACACAGAGATCCAACGCAGCTTAGTGCGTACATCACTACTGCAACCTGAAACCGACACACCGGATGTCAGTGACCCACCCAATGGTTCGGATGCTAAAACTGATAGTAATTGGGGTGAGGAGCTGTGAGATTAAGGGTAAAACATCGAACGGATTATCACTACAGCGCCCCGGTCTCACAGGCTGTAAACCAGCTATGCCTGACCCCTCGCTCAACAGACAACCAAACATGCTTGTCGTCTTCAATGGAGATTGACCCGGACCCTGAAACCGTAAAGTCGACGCTGGATTTTTACGGCAATTCTGTATCGAGATTCAACCTTGATCAGCCACACCGTGATTGCGCCATTACCGTTACCTCAATAGTAGACACTAATGACAACGTGCCGCCGCTACCGGACTCGACCTCTGCCGCCAATGTAAAAACGCTGCTGGCAGATAAACTCACTAAAACTGATTTAATGGCGCACGACTGCCTTTTACCGTCGGCCTATGTGCCGCAATTACCAGAAGTAAAAACTGTACTGTCGAGTTTGCCCGCAACAGACACCCCGGTGCTCGAATTTTCTGAAGCACTGATGAATTGGATATTTACCCATTTCAAATACGACCCAAGCTTCTCTACATTAGTCACCCCCATCACCGATGTTCTTACGGCACGAAAAGGCGTCTGTCAGGATTTCGCGCACCTGGCCATCGCTGTGCTTCGACACGCTGGCGTGCCTGCTCGTTATGTCAGTGGTTATCTTGAAACACTACCCCCACCCGGAAAGAAAAAACTTCAGGGATCAGATGCGTCACATGCATGGTTTTCGGTATACGCACCCAACGAAGGCTGGTTTGATTTCGACCCGACAAACAATAAACGACCTGATGCGCAATACGTCACCACCGCGTGGGGCAGAGATTACGCTGATGTCGCACCGCTTCGCGGAGTTGTGTTCGGGGGAGGCAAAACACTGTTAGAGGTGGCTGTTGATGTTGATCGGATTGAGAAAGGACTCAGCGCCGTCGATGCCAGTCCTGCATAAACAAGAATAACGTCATAGCTCGACGCAACGCGCAACAAGAGTGGTTTATCTGATTGCGACAGAACCGGTTGAGCTTATCCTATTGACAGCACTGTGTCTTTGCAACTCGCCCTGACCAGTTGCCTGTAGAGGCGTTGATGTGTCAGTATGAAACATCTTCAGCCAATGGCGGTGGTTACATGACACCTGTTACTCGTTAACTACAGCAGCCCCACATCAGACGAAGTTTTTGCCAGTGATGGATCGCCCAGACCCGCTGCAAAAGCACTGATCGACCACCTTAGTCAACTCAGCGGTAGCGAACTGGCGGAACGAAAGCGAGCGGCAGAGCTTTCGATCAAACAAATGGGAATCACCTTCACTGTCTACTCCGACGATGGCAATATCGATCGGGATTGGCCGTTTGATATCATTCCTCGCGTTATTGATGCGAACGAGTGGAGCAACATAAAAAGCGGATTGATTCAGCGCCTGGAAGCATTGAATCTATTTATCAACGACTTATACAACGAACAGAAAATTATTGCCGACGGCATAGTACCAGCCTCTCTTCTGGACACCTCCAGCAACTTCCGCGAACAATGTCGCGGGCATAAGCCGCGCTACGGCGTGTGGGCACATATATGTGGTAGTGATCTGGTGCGTGACCATGATGATGTTATGTATGTACTCGAGGATAACTTAAGGGTGCCCTCCGGGGTGTCCTACATGATCGAAAATCGTGAGGTCATGAAACGCACCCTGCCCGAGGTTTTTAGCAGCTGCCAGATTCTGCCGGTAGATGATTATGTCGCCAACCTGGGGCAAATGCTTCGCTCCCTCAGTGACGAAGCAGAACCCGTTTTATGTGTACTCACCCCCGGCGTCTACAATTCGGCCTATTTTGAACATAGTTTTCTTGCACGTGAACTAGGCGCTGAATTAGTTGAAGGCCGGGACTTACTGGTTGATACCGACGAGTGCGTCTATTTTCGCAATGTCGATGGTCTAAAGCGGGTAGATGTTATTTATCGCCGCATCGACGATGAATTTCTCGACCCCGAGTGCTTCAACCCGGAATCAACACTGGGGGTTCGTGGCTTGATGCGCGCCTGGCGTGCCGGCAATGTGGCTATCGCCAATGCCCCGGGCGCGGGCGTGGCGGACGATAAAGTTATTTATTCCTACGTGCCGGATATTATTCGCTACTACCTCAACGAAGAGCCGCTTATTGGTAACGTGCCTACTTATCGCTGTGAAGATAAAGAGCATCGCGAATATGTATTGGACAACATTGAAAAACTGGTAGTGAAACCCGCCAATGAATCCGGTGGTTATGGATTGCTGATTGGCCCGCACAGCACAGAGGAAGAGCGTGCCGAAACCCGTAAAAATATATTGGCTGATCCACGTAATTACGTAGCGCAGCCAACGCTTGCCATTTCCACATCACCGACACTGGTCGATGAAACACTGGTACCAAGACACGTTGATCTAAGGCCGTTTATCCTGCAGTCTGATGTGACGCACGTGACCACCGGCGGGCTCACACGTGTTGCGTTAGTTGAAGGATCGCTGGTAGTTAATTCCTCACAGGGTGGCGGCAGCAAAGACACGTGGGTAGTGCAGACAGACACCCTCCAATTGAAGCCGCCTGAAAATGACTCTCGCAAAAGCACGGGTCAACAGCAATCAAATAAAGGTACCCAAACGCAGTCTGTAAATACTGGCGGAGCGCAAAACTAGATGCTAGCCAGAGTTGCCAGTAATTTGTTTTGGTTGAATCGATATCTGCAACGAGTCGAAAACACGTCCCGATTAATTCGTATACATGCGAATTTACTCATGGACCTGCCAAGTGCCGATCCGGCAGTATCCTGGCTACCACTGGTGTCAATCACCGGGGGCGACAAAGAGTTTTCCGAACTCGGCAGTGCAAGCGATGAAATCAGTGTCTGCAACTTTTTGATCAGTGACCTTGAAAATCCCGGCTCACTGGCAAACAACCTGAATGTTATCAACGCCAACTTGCGATCATCTCGAGATTGCATGTCTACAGATTTATTTGAAGCAATAAAAAACCTGTGCAATCAAGGCAGAACGCGTGCCGTCAAAAACCTCAGCACCAATAGCCGGCAGGACCTTCTAAAGTATTTTGAATTGCAGTCACTGGCCATTACAGGTGCGATGTCGAGCACAATCAGCCGCGATACCGGTTATCTTTTTTTACGTGCAGGTGGGTTGCTTGAGCGCGCGGACATGACCACACGAATACTGGATGTGCATTCGGCCAACTTATTGCCGACAGATGGAAAAAGTGACTTGGTGCCGTTTGAAAATTTACAGTGGGTATCTGTTCTGCGCTCACTGTCCGCGTTTCAAATGTACATGAAGCATGTAAAAAAACCGGTTAACGGATCTGACGCATTATCCTACCTGTTGCAGAACCGTCAATTGCCGCATGCCTTTCATTATTGCCTGTCAGAGCTGACTCGCTGCATTGAATCGATTGAACAACATAATAATAACGTTCACAACCCGAGCGCTATACCGCAACTGACAAACTTAATTGAAACCGTAAAGCATGCTGACATCACATTGCTTGCAAAAAACAAACAACAGTTGCACGAATTCATAGATCAATTGCAAATTGCGTTGATTGAAGTCAGTGGTGAAATAGCATCACGGTATTTTCCTCCCCTCGACCTTAAAAGCAGCTAAAAATAATGGGCATTCGTGTCGCACTGAATCACAACACCGAATACCACTACGATAAGCCAACCATACTTGGCGCACATGTTGTTCGACTAAAACCTGCAGCGCATTGTAGAACTCTTATTGAGTCGTACACGCTTAAGATCACCCCTGACACGCACTTTATTAACTGGCAACAAGATCCGTTTGGGAACTACCTTGCGCGGCTTGTCTTTCCGGAACCGACAAAAGTATTAAAAATTGAAGTTGAGCTGATTGCCGACCTTACTGTCATAAATCCGTTTGATTTTTTTGTTGAAGAGTACGCCGAAACCTTTCCGTTTGACTACAACCAAACCAACCAGGCGGAATTACAACCGTATCTGGAACACGAAAAAAACAACAAGGCGCTTGCGCAATGGTTAAGCAAAAACCGCCCGGCAGACGACTTGCCAATCATTGACTGGCTGGTGGCTATTAATCAAGCACTAGAGCGCGATATTGACTACCGCGTACGAATGGAGCCTGGTGTTCAGAGCAGCGTTGAAACACTCAAGCTTGGCAGTGGGTCATGTCGTGACAGCGGCTGGCTCCTGGTAGAAATACTTCGCAACTGCGGCCTCGCAGCCAGGTTTGTTTCCGGCTATCTGGTACAGCTCACCGCAGATGAAAAATCACTTGATGGCCCATCTGGGCCTGACAATGACTTCACAGATTTACACGCCTGGGCCGAGGTCTATTTGCCCGGCGCGGGCTGGGTGGGCATGGACCCGACTTCCGGTTTGTTTGCAGGCGAAGGCCATATTCCATTGGCCTGCACACCGCAACCCGTCAGTGCAGCGGCAATTTCCGGAGGCGCAAGTGAAGAGGCATCTGACTTTAAGTTCAGTAATACCGTTACCCGCATTGATGAGAAAGTGCGTATTACAAAGCCCTACACCGAGACTGACTGGAACAACATTCTTGCGCTGGGTGCACGGGTTGATGAAAGACTTTTAGCACAAGATGTACGACTTACCATGGGTGGGGAACCGACCTTTGTATCTGTCGATGATATGGAGTCGGCGCAGTGGAACGTGGAAGCACTGGGCAAAGAGAAGCTTGAGTTATCTAATCAGCTGATGGTAAAAATGCGTGAACATTTTGCACCCGGCGGTCTACCTTTATTCGCACAGGGAAAATGGTACCCCGGTGAACCAACCCCCCGCTGGGCACTAACCTGTTACTGGCGCACAGATGGTGCTGCCATGTGGCACAACGAAAGTCGGGTGACACTACCCGGCAACGGTAAGAAATATACTCGCGACCAGACGAAGCAGTTTGCCACTGTTCTGACCAGCACCATGGGCATTCAATCACAGTGTCTGCATGGTTGTTTCGAGGACCCGCTATATCACCTTCAGCTTGAAAGCCTGCTACCTGAAGACACACAGCTTGCAGATCTAAACCTCAAAGACAGCAGATCAAGACGTAAGCTGATGGATCGGCTGAGCAAAGGACTTGATGAACCCGTCGGCTGGATGTTGCCCCTGCGTCGCACTGTAGACGGCTGGCGCAGCAGCGTGTGGCCCTTGCGAAGGGAGCATGTGTTCTTAATGCCGGGGGACTCACCTATTGGTTTACGCCTGCCGCTTGAATCCATCACTGCCGACGATGAAGAGGCGCTGTTGGCCTACCCTGAAGATGGGTTCGAACAACAGCAGCTGCTGCCTGTAAGCTCAAGTATCGATCACCAACCACCGCTGCTCGAGCCACTGCCTAACCCGATCCGATCTTCGCTATGCGTCGAATGGCGCGATGATGAAATCTATGTGTTCCTGCCGCCGGTACGAAGCGCTGTGGCTTTTATAGAACTCATCAACTGCATCGAAAAAGCGGCAAACAAGGCAGACGTCGCCGTAATCATCGAAGGCTATGAGCCACCGCGTGACAGCCGGTTGAAATCGTTCCGCATCACACCTGATCCCGGGGTAGTGGAAGTTAATGTCCACCCGGTCGAATCATTCGATGAACTGGTAGAGCAAACCGAAAGTATTTATCAGCTGGCAAAATCGGTCAGACTGGGTGCTGAGAAGTTCATGGTAGATGGTCGTCACACTGGCACCGGTGGCGGCAATCACATCACCTTTGGCGGACCTACTCCGGCAGACAGTCCCTTTCTTCGTCGACCAGACTTACTCGCCAGTATTATCACCTTCTGGCAGCACCACCCGAGTTTGTCCTACTTGTTTTCAGGGCTCTTTGTTGGCCCAACCAGTCAGGCCCCGCGTGTCGATGAAGCCCGATCTGATACATTGTATGAACTTGAAATGGCGTTATCTCGCATACCGACAGGCGAAGTACCGCAGCCGTGGCTGGTTGATCGACTCTTGCGCCACTTGCTCATCGATGTCACCGGCAATACACACCGCGCTGAAATCTGCATTGATAAACTCTACTCTCCGGATGGCCCGGCAGGCCGACAGGGACTGGTAGAGTTTCGTGCATTCGAGATGCCACCTCACCCACGCATGAGCATTGCGCAGGGGCTATTACTACGCAGTTTGATCAGCCGCTTTTGGGATTACCCCTACAGAGAGCCGTTGAGACGATGGGGCACCCAGTTACACGATCGATTCATGCTGCCACATTATCTTCACGAAGATATCACTGCGGTGATCGATGATTTGCGTTTACATGACATAGCATTCGGCCAGCACTGGTTGGATGCGTTCTGGGAGTTCAGACTTCCTGTCTATGGTACTCGCACCGTCGGCAACATAACGCTGGAATTGAGATCGGCCATTGAGCCCTGGCATGTGCTTGGAGAAGAGGCATCTGGCGGGGGTATGTCGCGCTTCGTAGATTCATCGATGGAACGCCTTCAGTTAAAGGTCACCGGCCTGGTTGACGATCGCTATCAAATCGCCTGCAACCAACGGTTGTTAGATCTCACCCCGACAGGTGTACTCGGTGAGTATGTGGTCGGTGTCAGATTCAGAGCCTGGCAACCACCGTCATGCCTGCACCCTGACCTACCGGTCGATGTGCCTTTAGTGTTTGATGTTATCGATACCGTTCACAAGCGGAGCTTAGGCGGCTGTACTTACTATGCGGCACACCCGGGTGGCAGAAGCCACGATGATGTTCCGGTCAACGCTAACGTCGCTGAGACACGACGACTGGCGCGCTTTAATGCTGACCACCACACTCCATTGCCAGCAACGATTGTCAATCCGACAATAGAAACTGGCGGTACTTTTAAAGCCACTGACTCACATGGAAGCTCGCCGCTGGATCCGATGCCAGCCAATACAGACTTCCCGCTCAC
>CALGJU010000061.1 GCA_937928685.1 uncultured Granulosicoccaceae bacterium | reverse complement strand
CAGAAGTGACCGTCAAGCAGCTGGCCGATACGGTGGGAACACCGGTCGAGAAGCTGCTCCAACAGCTAAAAGACGCAGGCGTAGAGAAAAGCGCAGCGGAAGACACGATTGCGGATAGTGAAAAGTCGCAGCTGTTGATGTACTTGCGCCAATCACAAGGCGGCGAACAAAAAGCTGCCGGTGCAAGCAAGATCACCTTAACGCGTAAAAAACGCGGTGAGATTAAACTCGGCGGTCCAGGTAAAAAGTCGGTCACGGTGGAAACCCGCGGCAAGCGAACCTTTACCAAGCGAGACGATGCTGCGCGCGAAGAGATGATTCGCCAGACAGCACTGCGTCAAAAGCAAGCTGAAAAAGAAGAAGCGCCGAAAGCCGAAGACAGTGGACCTGTCTGTGCGCCAGCTCCGGTGCCGCCTGTGGTCGAAGCGCCCGTGGTCGATCTGGAATCTGAAGAAGATCGCATCAAGCGGGAAGCGGAAGAGGCAGTTATCTCTGAAGCGGATCGAATCAGAGATGAGGCGGCGCGCGCGGAAGCTGATCGGATTGCAGAAGAGCAAGCCATCGCAGATGCTGAAAAGGCTCGAATTGACGCTGAAGCTGCGGCACGTGATGCAGCTCAGGCGGCGGCACTTGCAGAGCTCACACAAAGCGTTGAAGAAGCCGGCAAAGCTCGTGAAAGAGCAGTGCAGGCGGCGGCAGATGCTGAACTATTGCGTACCCAGGAAGCGACGCGTCGAAGTGCTCGACGTGCTGCGCCCGAACCTGCTGCTGTCAGCAATAACAACAGCGGGCCACCGCCAGAGAACAGTGGTCGACCAGGCCGTCGAGGCCGTGGTGGTAAAGCCGGTGGAGGTCGTAAAGAATTACGTGTATCCGGTGGTCGTGGCGGTAAGCGTGAGAAGCGCGGTCGTCGTGAGCTGGCGCATAACATTGAGGCCAAGCACGGGTTTGCAAAACCTACTGCACCGGTCATCCATGATGTCGATATTCCAGAGACAATCACGGTAGCCGAGCTTGGCAACCGCATGGCTGTGAAAGCCGGTGAGGTCATCAAGACCATGATGGGTATGGGGGTGATGGCGACTATCAACCAGGTACTCGATCAGGATACCGCGGTACTAGTCGTTGAAGAGATGGGGCATAACGCCGTCATGACTTCAGCTGACGATCTTGAGCTTGAGTTGCAGCAACGGTTGGTTGCAGCGGCGGCAGGTAATGATGGTGCATCTGACGATGAAGTCGTGAGACCGCCAGTGGTCACCATTATGGGCCACGTTGATCACGGTAAAACATCACTTCTTGACTACATTCGTACCACTCGCGTGGCTGCCGGTGAGTCGGGTGGAATAACCCAGCATATTGGCGCTTATAGCGTTCAACATGACAAAGGCGCTTTGACCTTCCTTGATACCCCTGGTCACGCTGCATTTAGTTCAATGCGATCCCGTGGTGCACAGGCAACAGATATTGTTGTACTGGTAGTAGCGGCAGACGATGGTGCGATGCCACAAACGGTGGAAGCGGTGCAGCACTCACGTGCAGCAGGTGTTCCGATCATTGTTGCTGTCAACAAGATGGATAAAGAAGGCGTTGATCCGGACAAGGTCAAAAACGATCTTTCTAAACACGATGTGATCCCTGAAGAGTGGGGTGGCGAAACAATGTTCATTCCGGTTTCAGCACTTACCGGTTTGGGTGTAGATGACCTGCTTGATGCCCTGTTGTTACAGGCTGAAGTGATGGAACTCAAAGCGCGCCCTGAAGGCTACGCTGAGGGTGTAGTAATTGAAGCAACGCTTGATAAAGGTCGCGGACCAGTGGCGACCGTGCTGGTACAGGCAGGCGAGCTCAAGCGTGGCGATATCATGGTCTGCGGTAAAGAGTTCGGACGTGTTCGAGCGATGTTTAACGACAGCGGTGAACAGGTAGAAGTAGCGGGTCCGTCAACCCCAGTGCAGGTGCTTGGTTTGTCCAACACACCAGATGCCGGTGAAAATATGTTGGTCACCAAAGACGAGCGCGGTGCTCGCGAACTTGCTGACTTGCGTAACGACAAATCCCGTGATCAGCGACTCGCAGAGCGTCGTCCTCAGAAACTTGAAGATGTGTTCTCGCAAATTAAACAAGGTGAAGCCAGTACGCTTAACCTTGTTGTTAAGACTGACGTGCAAGGCAGCTTTGAGGCATTGCGCGATGCATTGCAAAACTTCACCACTGATGAAGTCAGTATTCGAGTGATCGGTGGCGGTGTGGGTGGTATTACAGAATCAGACGCACAGCTTGCTGCTGCATCAAGTGCCGTGATGATCGGCTTTAACGTGCGGGCAGATAATGCTGCAAGAAAAGTGATCATGGAGCAGGATATCGAGCTTCACTACGATAGTGTGATCTACGAAGTGCTTGATCGCGTGAAAGCGGCTGCTGGTCTTATGCTACCGCCTGAAATTCAGGAGAAGATTATCGGCCTGGCACAGGTTCAAGATGTATTCCGGTCGCCGAAGTTTGATCAGGTGGCAGGTTGCATGGTGGTCGATGGCGTAGTCCGACGGGCAGAGCCAATACGAGTACTGCGCGATAACGTTGTTATATTCGAAGGGGAACTCGAATCACTGCGTCGCTTTAAGGATGATGTGAACGAGGTTCGCATGGGTACTGAGTGTGGAATCGGTGTGAAAAACTACACCGATATACAAGCCGGTGATCAGATCGAAGTATTTGAGCGTAAGGAAGTTGCGCGAACTCTGTAAAGAGTTGACGCACTGTACAAAAAGCAATGGCAAAAGATTACCCACGCAGCTATCGGGTTGCGGATCAGATTCAGAAAGAATTGTCTGAGCTGATCAGGCATGAGCTAAAAGATCCGCGCATACCTGACATGGTGACTGTTGCCGGGGTTGAGGTGAGTAAGGATCTGTCCAGCGCCAAGGTGTATGTGTCAGCGCTTTCTGTAGAGATTCCCTCGCCCGAAGATGCAGTAGAGGGCGAAGAAGGAAAGGCTCGTGATGAAATGATTGACGGGCTTAATCAGGGAGCGGGTTTTTTACGCAAGCTCCTTGGGGGCAGAATGCGTTTGCGCTCTACGCCGATGTTGAAGTTCTTTTATGATGAAGTTCAACAGAGAGGCTCGGTGCTTTCGGGCCTGATTGATAACGCTGTGGCGACTAACACAACGGCGCCAGAGACGGATACCAAGAAAGATATTTAATGATCAGCACGGTTGAAAAACAATTCATTCAGGAGCGTCTGTCATGCGCGACTTGAACGGAGTGCTACTTTTCGACAAACCGCCCGGTTACACCTCAAACGGTGTTTTACAGCAGGTGCGCAAGCTTTTTGGTGCTAAAAAGGCAGGCCATACGGGCAGTCTTGATCCCTCGGCAACTGGCATGCTGCCAATATGCTTTGGTGAGGCCACAAAGCTGTGCGGCTATATGCTCGATGCTGAAAAGACATACCAGGTAACAGCGCAGCTGGGAATCACTACCGATACCGAAGATGCTGATGGTGAGGTGCTTACCAGAGCACAGGTTCCGGATATCACTGATCAGCAGATGGCAGAGGCTGTGGCTTCATTTCATGGCGAACAAATGCAGCGCCCGCCTATTTATTCAGCAATAAAAAAGCAGGGAGTGCGTGCCTACAAGCTCGCGCGCCAGGGTAAAGAAGTTGAGCTTGCTCCGAGACCGATCAATGTAAAATCCATCAGTCTCACAGACTTTTCCAACGATACGTTTACACTTGAGCTTCGAGTGTCAAAAGGGACTTATATCCGGTCAATTGCGCGTGATATCGGCGAGCATTTTGGCTGTGGTGCACATGTGACGATGCTGCGCAGATTGGCGGTTTCACCTTTTGATGGACAATCCATGTACACCTTGGAAGATATCGACAAAGCATCTGACGCCGATGAGCTATTACTTGCCACAGACCAGGTCATTTCTGACTGGCGGCCCCTGGTTGTTGATACAGAAACCGCATTACGCTATCAAAACGGCTCCAAGCCTGATTTTGACGCCATACAGGTAAATTCTCCCGAAGAGCTGTTTAGGGTTTATAATTCAGAAGATCGCTTTCTCGGTCTTGGCAGAATCGCCGCCGGAAAACTGGAAACTGTCCGTCTTATAGGTGGACAGCTAACGGACGAGGCAGGAAAAGCGGCTGCAAAAAAGGCCGCCAACCGACAGGCAGAGATCGAAAGGGTGGCAGCTAAAAAAGCGGCCAACAGAAAAGCGGCCGATAAAAAGACCGCAATGAAGGCCGCAGCAGCAAAGTTTCCAAATCAACCACTGCCACAAGAGCGCAAAGGTGGTTTGGGCCAGTGACGTATAATATTTGTTTTTTTAACCGCGACTGCCAAACGGCAATCGCACATTACTTTTTACTACTAAGGTAGAACATCATGGGTTGTTTAAACGCCGAGCAAACGGCGGAGATCATCGACGAACATAAGCGCGACTCCTCGGACACGGGGTCACCGGAAGTTCAAGTTGCATTGTTGTCCGCAAGAATTACGCACCTGACAGAACATTTTAAAGTTCACAAACACGATCACCATTCCCGACGTGGATTGCTGCGTATGGTTAACCAGCGTCGCAAGCTGCTCGATTACCTGAAGCGCAAAGACCAAAGCCGTTATCAGGACCTTATCGCGAAACTAGGCCTCCGCCGTTAATCGTGCTTCGTAATCCAATGACTCACAAGGTCATAACTAAGGAATTCAAGTGAATCCAGTAATCAAAAAATTTATGTTCGGCGACCAAGAGGTCACCATGGAAACAGGGGAGATTGCTCGTCAAACTTCCGCTGCTATAAAAATTAGTATTGGCGATACCGTGGTATTGGTATCGGCAGTCGGTAAAAAAGAAGTCAGACCGGGCGCTGATTTTTTCCCGCTCACGATCAACTACCAAGAGCGCACCTATGCTGCAGGTAAAATACCTGGTGGTTTTTTTAAGCGTGAAGGTCGTCCCGCAGAAAGTGAAACACTTACATCACGTTTGATTGACCGCCCGTTGCGTCCGTTGTTTCCAAAAGGCTTCCGCAATGAAGTACAGGTTATTCCAACGGTAATGTCTCTTGATCCTGAAATTCAGGCAGACATCATTGCACTGTTAGGTTCATCGGCAGCACTTGCTTGCTCTGGCATGCCATTCAAAGGGCCGATAGGCGCTGCGCGCGTTGGCTACATTGATGGTGCTTACGTATTGAACCCATCTAAAACACAGCTTGAAGAATCAAAGCTTGATCTGGTTGTCGCAGGTACCGAAGGTGCTGTGCTGATGGTTGAATCAGAAGCTGACGTTCTGCAGGAAGATGTCATGCTGGGTGCCGTGATGTTCGGTCACGAACAGATGCAGGTAGCGATTCAAGCTATCTCTGAACTGGCGGCAGAAGTGGGTGCTGAAGCCTGGGACTGGAGTGAGCCTGAAAAGGATGAATCACTTGCCGCCAAAGTGGCTGCACAGGCAGAGGCCGGTCTGGCTGAAGCGTATAGCGTTGCTGACAAAATGGAACGCCAGGTTAAAGTGGCTGCTGTAAAGGAAGCTGCAAAAGCGGCGCTGGTTACGGAAGATGAAAATTCACCGAAAGCTGCTGATGTGGTTGGTGAAGTTTCCGCACTTGAAAAAGCATTGGTACGTGGTCGAATACTGGCGGGTGAAAGACGTATAGACGGTCGTGATACTCGTACCGTTCGACCGATCTCTGTTAAGACTGGTTTGCTTCCTCGTGTACACGGTTCATCGTTGTTCACTCGCGGTGAGACACAAGCCATTGTTGCAGTAACACTGGGCACAACCCGTGACGCTCAAATCATCGATGCGATTGATGGTGAAAGACGTGATGCGTTTATGTTGCATTACAACTTCCCTCCTTACTGTGTTGGTGAAACCGGCTTTGTTGGTTCTCCAAAGCGTCGTGAAATTGGTCACGGTAAACTTGCTAAACGCGGTGTGCAGGCTGTGATGCCTGATGAAGATTCCTTCCCGTATACCGTACGTATTGTTTCAGAAATTACTGAATCAAACGGTTCAAGTTCTATGGCAAGTGTCTGTGGTTCCAGTCTTGCGATGATGGATGCAGGTATTCCTCTTTCAGCACCGGTTGCAGGTATTGCAATGGGTCTGATCAAAGATGACAACCGCTTTGCAGTGCTAAGTGACATTCTTGGTGACGAAGATCACCTCGGCGACATGGACTTCAAGGTAGCCGGAACAGATGGTGGCGTAACCGCGCTACAGATGGATATCAAGATCGACGGTATCACCAGTGAAATCATGGAAGCGGCACTTGAGCAAGCCAAAGAAGGTCGCTTGTTTATCCTTGGTGAGATGAACAAGGTACTTGGAGCGCCTCGTGAAGAGTTGTCTCAGCATGCGCCGCGTTTTATCACAGTAAAAATTCACCCGGAAAAGATCGCGGCTGTGATCGGAAAGGGTGGTGCGGTGATTCGTGCACTGACTGAAGAGACCGGTGCAACTATCGATATTGGTGATGACGGTACAATTAAAATTGCATCCAGTGACCGTGTTGCAGGTGAAGAAGCCAAGCGTCGAATTGAGCAGATTACTGCAGACGTTGAAGTGGGCACTATCTACGAAGGTAAAGTGCAGAAGATCATGGACTTTGGTGCGTTCGTGAATATTCTGCCGGGCAAAGATGGTTTGGTACACATCTCTCAGATCTCTGAAGAACGCGTCCAGAACGTGGCTGACGAATTGAGTGAAGGCCAAATGGTTAAAGTCAAAGTACTGGAAGTAGACAAGCAAGGTCGAATCAGACTCAGCATGAAAGCGGTTGCTGAAGATGAAGCACCGACTGAGCCTACGCCAAGCTAGTTCGGTAAGTAAGTTAGGTTGTAAAGAGAAATGGGCCGGAAACGGCCCATTTTTTTGTCTGTCATCTTTGCCGGAATCGGACTTTGATTATGCGTTTAGGTAATTTTTTCCATGGCTGATCAGTTACCGGAAGCCACTGAGCAGCAAAAATCTTATATGCGTCAGGCGCTCGCGCTCGCCAGTGAAGCTGCTCAATTACAAGAGGTACCAGTGGGCGCCATTGTGGTTCGCGACGGTCAAGTAATAGCCCGTGCCGGCAATGCGCAAATCACTGCGTGTGATCCCACCGCCCACGCCGAGATCAACGCGCTGCGTAGCGCTTCCAAAGCACTTGGAAACTACCGTCTGCCCGGTTGTACCGTCTACAGCACAGTAGAGCCGTGCCTCATGTGTGCCGGTGCTTTGCTGCATGCGCGTGTCGATTGCCTTGTGTATGGCACACCGGAACCACGCGCCGGAGCGGCCACAGGCCCCGTTAACTACTTCACGGAAATGGCCCATGTGCATAAACTTGAAGTGATTGGTGGCGTGCTCGAGGACGAATGCCGGCAATTGATTCAGAGTTTTTTTAAAAGCCGAAGATAAGCAGCTCACGTTTTAATTCACAGTCTACTCACTGACACATAAAGGTTTGATCTTGCACTGTCGTTACCTTGGCATTACCGCGTTGTTTATATGACGCCCGGATGCGCCTCTCGTAGATTTTTAGGGAGGTGTCTGTATTCGTCCACAAGGGTGGTGAAAAGTGAGTGTAGTTTCAGAGCAATCAGATAGTGGTGAAGAAGTGACAGTCTCTGTTGCGGGCAGGTTTGACTATCGGATCTACGATAGTTTCAAGGCCTCTTTTAGCAGTATTGAGAAAGAGAGTGTCACCGTAAACGTAGACCTTAGCAAAACTGACTACATGGATAGCAGTGCCTTGGGTATGTTGCTCATGCTCAGAGAGCATGTCGGTCGAGCGGCTACGGTGTTGTTAGTCAAGCCCAGCCCGGATGTTATGCGCGTATTAACGATTGCGAATTTTGACAAGCTTTTTTCTATTCGATCGTAGCTACTGTTGTTTTTAATCGAATGTTAAATCTGGCCACAGAAACGGTATTCTGGCGCTTTGAGAATCAAGAGCTCGCAGATGTTGATCTTGTTAGCCGGTTAACTCTGTCAATCTGTACCGAGTGCGAACTAAGTTATCCCAATTCGAAGCTACAAATCGTATTGAGTGAAATAGTCACCAACGCGATTGATCACGGTGTGTTGGGGCTGGAATCAAAAATAAAAGATGATCCGGATGGCTTCGGTACGTATCTGCTTGAACGCGAGCACCGGCTTACAGGCCTTAAAAATGGCTGGGTATCTATCGCAGTCGAAAAGCTCGGTCGTGGAATGATACGCATTGCAGTTCAGGACAGTGGTGACGGTTTTGAGCCTATAGATGCCTATTCGATTGCAGAGTCTACGGCCGACTTAAGTCTGTATGGCCGTGGATTATTAATAGTCAGTAGCCTGTGTGCTTCCATGACTCATATCGGCAGTGGCAACTGCATAGTGATTGATTTTGATGCATCCGAAGAAGGTTGCAATGCTGGAGTAGGTAGTAGTTCTTGCACTTCTGCTGAGCTCACCGACTGACGGCAGTTAGGTTCTAACGCTTTCCACACCTCTTTACTGGGCGGTTTTACGTGCTGGATATGCTTTGCTAATGCTGGCGGGTTTGTTCGGGGTGCGATTGGCTGTGGTTGTGTTGGGGGGTTTGGTGGGATCTTGCTTTTGGCTTGACTTGCAGCGGCCCGGTCCACTCGCTCACGCGTCGGGCTTCCTTTCGTGCACTCTTGTTCTATGCAACCCGCCAGCGTTAGCGAGGGATGTGCCGCATGTCGGTTGCTTGGGGGCTTAATGCGTTTGCTTAGTTAAGTGTCGGGCTTTCGGGGCGCGTTACTGGTTGTTGATGACCTCAACGGTGAGTGACGCTCCATCGGTTCCTGTGACTGTTAAGTTTGAACCCGCCGGTGTGTCCGGCCCTACAACGCGCCAGCGTGTGTTATCAATCGTGGTGCTGCCGACACCATTGATGATGGGTTCTGTCAAAGTGATCCTGCGGCCTTTTACTGACTCACCACGGCGGTTAAGAGTAGGGTAGGCAGATGCTTTGTTCAGGTTGTTTTTAAAGAAGTGGCGCCCGAACAGTGTGGCGATGATTGCTAGTATGGCAAAAAGTGCGATCTGTAATTGCCAGCTGATGGCGGGCCAGCCGAGCAGTGGGCTCAGCCATGTGATTAACCCGGTGGCAATCGCTGCAACGGCTGGCCATAATAAAAAGGTGCTTGGTGCGAATAACTCTATAGCAAAAAATAAAACACCCAGCGTTAGCCAGTGCCAGGGTGTCAGTGTTGAAATGACGAATTCCATTATCGTATGCCTTTCAATTCAAATTACTGAGTGGTTGCCAGTGCCTTGCCACATGAGTTGTCATTAAAGATGTTGCTGGTTGACAGCATTGTGCAAGTTTATGGCTTAGGTGTTTGTTGCATTGCATCCTTGGCAAGTTCAGCAATACCTCCAATACTGCTGATTAGCCCTGATGCCTCCAGAGGCATATAGATTGTTTTTTGATTCGGTGACAAGGCCATATCACGCAATGACTCTACATACTTTTGAGCGATAAAATAATTGAGCGCTTTTGCATCACCATTGGCGATCGCCTGTGACATCAATGCAGTCGCCTTGGCTTCCGCTTCAGCCTCTCTCTCGCGGCCTTCGGCTACACGAAATGCTGCCTCGCGCGCGCCTTCCGCATCAAGAATAGTTGCTTCTTTTCTGCCTTCTGCCGTGAGAATGGCTGCTTCTTTTTCAGCGCTGGCGTTTAGAATAGCTGCACGCTTTTCGCGCTCCGCTTTCATTTGCTTGGCCATTGAATCAACCAGGTCCCGCGGGGGCGCAATATCTTTTATTTCGATGCGGGTGATCTTCACGCCCCAGGGGGAGGTGGCATCATCGACTACCGACATCAGGCGTGCATTGATTTGATCTCGGTGTGAGAGCAGCTCATCTAATGCCATAGAGCCCATCACGGTTCGTATATTGGTCATGACCAGGTTGATCACAGCCATTTCGAGTTTGCTGACCTCGTAGGCGGCTTTGACAGCATCGATTAATTGATAGAACACCACCCCATCGACCTGAACCAATGCGTTGTCTTTGGTGATGACATCCTGAGACGGCACAGGCTGAACTTGTTCCATCATATTCATTTTATGACCGATACGATCAAAAAACGGAATAATCAGGTGAAGCCCGGGTGAGAGCGTTTTTGTGTATCTGCCAAAGCGTTCGACAGTCCACTCTGTGCCCTGTCGTACGACTTTTACTGCGGTGCCAACAAATATGAGTGCCAGCACAGCCAGCGCGAGCACGAATCCTGAGGCAAAATCCACTGATCATTCTCCGGATTTACAGGAAGTTAAGAGATGTACGTAAGATACAGCAGTTTGAATCTGATGGTGAAAGGCGAATCTTCGAGTATGATTACGAAATCAACAACCCTGGTGAGATCAGACACGGATGCAAGCTGAAAATAGTAACCGATTAAATGAATTGGGCATTGCCGCCATTACGTTTGATCTTGATGACACGCTATGGCCCTGTGCGCCGGTAATAGCGGGCGCTGAAAGGGTGTATTACGAATGGATAGGCAATCACTATCCGCAAGTCACCGAACAATACGATCTGTCAGCGATGACATCAATGCGAAAAGAGCTCCTGATATCAGAGCCCGAGCTTAAAAACGATGTCACCGAGCTTCGAAGGCGTACCACGGTTGACTTGTTAAAGCCCCACGGTGCGACGGATGCAGACATTGATGAGTGCATGCGCGTCTGTCTTGAAGCACGTCAGCTGGTTTCGCTCTATGGTGATGTGCAAACGGCGCTGGACCAGTTGTCATTTCACTATCGACTGGGGTCTTTAACCAATGGCAATGCAGACCTTCAAAGCATTGGCATAGGCCACCTGTTTGATGTTGAGTTAGCCGCCACCATGGCGTTGCCGGCCAAGCCCGCTGCAGATATGTTTCATCAAGCATTTGAACAGCTCGGAGTGCAGGCCGAGCGTGTGTTGCATGTGGGTGATCATCCAGAAAATGATGTGGCAGCCGCACGAAGTGTGGGGTGTAGGACGGCATGGATCAATCGTGATGGAATGGCCTATCCAAAAGATGCGTCGCCCGCTGATATCAATATTGTTGATTTAAATGAACTGGTCGAAATGGCACCAGCCATACCGTCTTAAACAACAGATCTCGCTATTTGTTATCTAATAGCGATTGCAGAGTAGTGGTTATGGTGTGTATGTCTGCATCACTCGATAGCCTGTGGTCGGCATCCTTAATTAACGTGAGTTGTACGTCGTCTGACTGAATGGCCTGCATTAGCTCAATAGATAGTGAGTAGGGAACATCCTGATCATTGGTGCCGTGAAGCAAACGCACCGGCGTAGGCAGGTTGATTTGATCATTCAAAACACAATGCGCCCGGCTCTGTTCGATCAAGTGTGCGCTAATAGGGTAGGGTGATCCGTCGTCGTAGTCGGATGCAAGATCTATGGTTTCGCCGCGAAGTATTTGATTGCGCTGTTGAGTACTTAGCGCTGGTAGCAGCAACTTTTCAGTGAAATCGGGGGCTGCGGCAATGGTGATCAAGCCAGCGAGTTTGTTTGTCCGTTGTTGGGCCAGCAGTGTTGCGATCCATGCTCCCATACTTGATCCGATGACAATGGCTTTTTGTGGAGTGACGTGGTCGAAGACACAAAGCGTGTCGCTTAACCAGGTGCCAATATCTCCGTCTGTGAATTCGCCGTCAGAGCTTCCGTGTCCGCTGTAGTCAAATCGGGTGAAAGTGAAGTTATTTGTTTTGCAGAACGTTTCCAGTGCCAGTGCTTTAAGGCCCTGCATACTTGATTTAAATCCACCGCAAAAGAAAACACCGGTTGCAGCGCCGTTGGCGCCGGGCGTGTGAACGTAGGCAATCTTTCGGCCGTTGTTACTTAATAGGGAATGGCTCAAGGTCTGAATTCAGAGGCAGGTTGGAATTCGACGTTACCTAGCTCTGCTTGTACATACAAGGTAGAGGTAGGTAAAAAAAACTACATAGAATACGAAGTAGCGGCGCAAGAAACGCTAGACGGGTATCAATTACCCGCTTGACCACCAGGGACAACGCCCTGGAACTGATACTAAAAGCAGCCTTTCGAAGCGCCTTTTAACAGGCTGATTTAGAAAGGTATTCGACTTGCCGGTCTTAAGAAGGGACTACCTTAGTCGCGCAAGGACCTTTTTCACCCTGGCCAACTTCAAACTCGACAGCCTGGCCGTCATTTAAAGTGGCATAACCGCCGCCAGCTTGAATTTCTGTGTGGTGAACAAATAGATCTTTGCCGCCGTCTTCAGGCGTAATAAATCCGTAGCCCTTGTCTGCGTTAAACCACTTAACTGTACCTTTACTCATTGTTGAATATTCCTGTGTTCATGTTGATGGTGTGGAGCTTTTGCCTGTACGTTACCTCTTGTGTTTAATACAGGCGATACAAAGCCTTCCCGTAAATTGTAGGGATGGCATTTTGTTGGGGGTAATGATATCGATGTGCTGTATTTCGCATTCATTCGCAGGACTCGGGCGGTACTTCTTGCCTGGTAGAGCCTTACTTGTAGCGCTTTTGTAGAGCCTGTGTAGGCCCCCTGGAGGAGTGATTTCATCACTGCGAACTGACTGGAAACCTTCTTAAACCTGCAAGCAGTGTAACACAAATGAGCGAGAAGCAAGGAAAAAGTGCAGCAAAATCAAGCCGAAGGCGATATTTCCCGTGAAATATTAATGGTTCAATGCTGCCGTCTGGCAAGAAAATCGTGCCAGTGTCGTTTTCCTCGCCCGATTGCCCGAGAATTGCAGTGTGTAACGTTACACTGGAGCACATAAGCCTGTGAAGAGTGATGTATCGCCTGGTATTCGTTTTTTACCACTGCCGGGCATATTGATCGTGGCAGGTTGACGCAAACTGGAACGGCTTGTGACTGGTCGGATAGCATCAGGCATTTTACGTGCAAGATCTTTGACACAAGCTAAACTATGCCGCTGCATGAACTTTATAGATCGCCCACTTTCGGAGAATAAAAAATGGCCGCTGCAAAAGAGAAAGAAGAGAAAATGGGTTCCTCAGTCGCTGAGCAACTATTTACCGCACGTAAAGTTATTATTTGCGAGGAAATTAATCAAAAGATGGCAAAGCGGGTGATGGCTGAATTGCTGGCGCTGGCTGAAACATCGTCTGACCCGATTCATCTGTTTGTAAATAGTCAGGGTGGTCACGTAGAGGCAGGTGACAGCATTCACGACATCATCACTTTTGTAGAACCGGTGGTAAAAGTGATTGGTACCGGCTATGTGGCAAGCGCAGGTACTCATATATTCCTCGCGGCTGAAAAAGAAGATCGTTACTGCTTACCGAATACCAGGTTCCTTATTCATCAGCCCTCTGGTGGTGCCGGTGGTAGTGCTTCAGACATCGCCATTCAAGCAGAGCAGATCGTGAAAATGCGTGAGAGACTGGCGCAGGTAATTAGTACCCGCACAGGTACCGATATAGATCGAGTGCGAGTTGATATTGAAAGAGATAAATGGATGGATACTGATGAGGCGATAGCCTACGGGCTGGTGAGTACAGTGGTCCATAACAGCAGTCAAATAAGCTAGGTATAGACTCAGCCAGGCTGATGAAACTGATCGCACCGGTGTGCAATGCACCGGTGTCTTGCAGCCTGTATTTTCCTTTCGTTGATCAGCCTTGTGGCGCTGCAGTGGCGGCTATCGTTGGGTTTTTTGTCTGGCGTCAATATAAACATGCACTAGCGACTTCACGTTGCTCTCAAGTGCGGGCAGTATCAGCAGTATTGCTAAGTACTCCAATGCAACGGTCACTTGAACCAATGTCGCGATCTTAAACAGCCAGGTGGTCCCGTTCGCGAACACCGCCAGCACGCCTATACCCATCAAGATGCCGGAAAATTTGGCCAGCCAGGTATGCAAACTGGCGATCTTTCGAAACCTGATGAGTGACACTACGATGGGTACCAAATACGCGGCTACTACGGCCAGCACGTAGGGTGTTGTCTCACTTACTATTTCAGGCACCAACCACAGTGCGCATAGTGGAACGCTGAGATAAATAGCCATATCGCCATAGCTGTCTAATCGTGCGCCCAGAGCGGACTCCGCTTTCAGCGCACGGGCGAGTGCACCGTCCAGTGCATCTGATACCAGTGCAATAAGCAGTAGCCAGAAATACCATTGGTCTTGCTGAAACCACGCAACGGCAACCATGATTGGTGCCAGCATGAGTCTCATTGCACTGATCAAATTGGGTAGTTGTTTGATCATGGCATGCGCGCTGTTATCAATGGTGAGCGTAGCTTGTTACTGAGTGATGATCTTTTTTAGTAGTGGTGTAGCCACCTGCCATACGTTCTCAAGCATTACCGGTTGTGCTAAAACACCCGGGTGGATGCCATCAGATTGAAACCACTTTTTTGAGGCGTCCAGTCCTGCAAATAGCGATGTCACCAGTGCTGCCTCGGAGTTTTTAGCAGCACTTGCAAAGGCCTTAGCAAATAGGGTGTTATAGGCTTTGCCGTAATTTCCGGGTAGCTGCACAGAGACAATAATGACTTCAGCGCCGCTGTCGCGTGACATGCCCGCCATTTGGTCGAGATTACTTTTCAACTTCTTAATCGACAGGCCACGCAAACCGTCGTTGCCTCCAAGC
>CALGJU010000060.1 GCA_937928685.1 uncultured Granulosicoccaceae bacterium | reverse complement strand
GAATTGATCACGCACAATGGTGCCGTCGCGCTTGCGATACGGAAGATGCTCCAGAATTACCGGCATGGGTTCTTGTGCAGCTTTCTCTGGCATCCAAACGCGGGCAGATAGTCGACAGCCATCAGACATAACAATGCCCATATCAGCATGTTCAACCACTTCATAGGGGAAATTCTGAACGATCTTCATGGGGCATTGATCCGTTGTGGTTGTAGCTGATTAGTAGTTCTAGCACGGTGTTTGAAAATACGTCAAGCGCATTGTCATGCAGCGGAACTACGCCGTATTGTGGGAGGCGGTATAAGCGACAGTGCATCCACCGCCAGCGCTGAGAGTTTGTAGATAATACTGGTAGCAGCCGTCGCGATAGAGTATCCAACGGGGTTCCGAGACATCTACCGGATTTGGAATTCCTGCCCAGTCTCTGTCGCTTATGCCCCCCGACGAAAACCGCTTGTTATTCACTCACCTGATAATTGGCAGTTTCCAGCCACGCAGGGTTCACTTCAACTCCCCAGCCAGGTGTATCGGTCACGGTTGCGTGACCGTTCTCTATCGTAAACGGGGACTCTACAAACAAATTCTCCTGCCATGGGTAATAATCCAGGCCTTCGATAGAAAACTCAAGATACTTACCTGCATTTGGTATAGCTCTAAGCAAATGCATGGTAAATAACGTCACCATAGAAAGATTCGCACAGTGTGGAGTGCAGGGGAGGTTGGCTTGCTCTGCCATCTTTGCGACTTTTAACGTGCGACTCAAGCCGCCGAGATAACAGATATCCGGTTGCACTATATTGACCGCCTTCATGTCAATCATGGTTTGCCAGTTTTGCAGCTCGCAGTCCTGTTCACCGCCAGTTACATCAATAGATAGGGCGTCAGTGACTTGTTTAGTTTGGTGATATTCCCAATAAGGGCAGGGTTCCTCGAAGTGGGTGATGCCGTTGTCCTGCAGTAAGCGGCCCACTTCGATGGCGCGAGCTGGAGAGTATCCGGAATTAGCATCGACCAATAGTGACACATCGCTTCCCAGTGCATTTCTTATGGCGGGAACAATGGCCTCTGTGCGCCCCGGCCATTCATCAATATCGTGACCGCACTCAGAGGCAATGCGAAATTTAAATGCATCAAAACCAAAGTCGTCACGAAGTTTCTTAAAACGGGTGGCCTCGTCTTCCGGTGTAATATCACGCTTCATAGACGACGCGTAGGCTCTGACGGAACCTGCGGTTCCACCTATTAATTCGCATACCGGCTTGCCTGCGAGTCTGCCTTGAATATCCCACAGGGCAGTGTCGACACCCGTCAGTGAGCGGCGCAAAAAAGACCCCGGAAACTTGTGTTCTTTTTCGGTAACGAGTTCAGTCAGTGCATCAATATTCTGCGCATCCAGACCGATAATGTAGGGGCTTACCATGCGGTGTAGCACGGTTGCAGTGATATCTGCATGGTAGGGCGCTACCTGCCCCCAGCCTTGATTGCCATCGTCTGTAGTCACTTTAACAAAGCAGACGAATTCGTTAGTCCATGTTTCTATTTTTTGTATTTTCAATTAACTTTCTGCAAGCCAGTTGTCTATCCATGAGCTGCGATAGCCATCATTGCGCCACAGGATGGGAAAAAAGCTCTCGTTCATTTCTTGAGTGTTACTTAGCTTATAGCGGCTATATACAGGGCTGGTATTGTCGCTATGAAACTGAGCATCACTTGACATACAGTGCGCCACTATAGATCTGCGTTGTGCCTTACCGGTGTTTGCTCGTGAGCCATGCCATGTTCGTCCGTGGTGTAACACTGCACTGCCACGTGGCACTTCAATAGGCACGATCTCAGCATCGGCTCGTGCCGCTTTGGCGGCTTGCTGCATATCGCTCAGAGGATCATCCGGCGCATGAAATTGTTCTATCGGCTGGCTTACCGGCCATAGATGAGATCCTCGTACGTATTCAATGGTGCCTTGATCTGCACGGGTTTCATCGAGGGTGATCCAGCAGGTCATCATTTGTGATGGCACGATCCACGTCTGGTAGCTGTCGTCTTGATGAAAGCCCAAGGCTTTGCTGCCTGTAGGTTTCCATATCACGTTATCCTGATTGATACGTGCACCGGGCCAATGGCGAACCTGTGCGCATGCCGCACCAATATCAGATCTAAGAACAATAGAGGCAATGGTCCGATCAGATTTCCATGCGTTGCATATTTGCCGGGTCAGGGTCGGGTCATCCTGCCCCGTCTTCCAATTCCACTCGTCGGGCTGAATACCGGTTTCAAATTCACCATTAAAAAGGTTTTCAAATCGGGCACAAGCATCTTCAACAACGGCATCGCTTAGCACTGAGGGTACGACGACAAATCCATCCTGATTGAAGTCGTTCAGCTGTTTCTGGCTTAGCTGTATCTGATTTTCCATAACTAGCTTTTTGTATGTTGGTCTGTCTGTATTCTCCTGTGTCTACCTCGCAGGTCAAGTCCGGTGTTGCTACTCATGGTAATTTTCACGTAAAAAATGGCCGTTTTCCTACTGTTGCTGCACGCCAAGGCTTGACAGAGTATGATTCGCAGTCGCCGAGGGTCTTTTAGCCTTTAGTCACCGATCCATTTCATTGAGACTCCTCGTTGCATGAGCACCTCCGAAAACACTCCTGTCTCTGGAAATACTTTGTACGGCTACCTGGCAGCGGGCGGGGTAACTCTAAATTGGGCCTGCTGGTTAGTGGTGAGTCGATCGGGGTCGAAAACGACACTCACCGCCTATGATATGGCGGCGCTCAGATATGGCGTGTCGGCGTTAGCCGCACTGCCGGTGGTGTTACTTCTTAGAAGAAATTCCGGGTTGGATAGGCTGGCTTAGTCTTGTCGTGCTTACACCGGGCATATTAATGGTGTCTTTAGGCTCCAGAAAAACGGCTCCGTAATAGAAACCCGGTCCTACGTTTTATAGCCAACAGTATTTACAGCTTCTACAATTCTACTGAAGCTATCTCGTGCTCTGTCTACGGTGCTTCGCGCTCTTAAGTAACCATGCACCAGGCCTTTCTCGTTTTTCCAGTGCGCGTATCCGCCAGCTGCGGTAATCGCCTCACAATAGTGTTTTCCATCGTCTGACAAGGGATCGCATTCAGCGCTAAACACTATTGTATCGGGCAGGTGTGTGAAGTGGTGATCCTTTAATGGTTCAAGAGTTACATCGTTTAAGCGTTGATCGTTGTTGGTTCGGATAGCGTTGTAAAAAAGAACGTCACGTGTGCTGAGCATCGGCGCGTTTGCGTGGGTGAGGTAAGAGCCCGACCGGGGGTCGCCGCCAAGAGCGGGATAGATCAGTACTTGTCCTGCTACGCGTACGTTTTGCAGCTGACGTGCAGCATGAGATACGGCGGCTGCGATATTGCCACCAGCGCTGTCACCACACAATATAACAGGAAGTTGCAGTCGATTGCTTTCATGTTCAACGCAGACCAGTGAATCTTCAAATGCAGCAGGGTGAAGGTGCTCCGGTGCCAGACGATAGTCCACAGACGTAACGTCAAAGCCGGTTTTGGCGCAAAGTTCAGCACAAACATCGTCATGGCTGTCCAGGCCGCCGACTATAAACCCGCCACCGTGAAAGTAAAGAACAGCGCGCTCTTGGTTTCTATTTTTTGCGCGATATCGCCGTACTGGAATCTTATGGCCTTTGTTGTCAATAAGCCCGTCAGTTGAGATGATGCTTTCGGCTTGGCTCTGGTAAAATTCGCGACACATCGCATTGTAGATCTCCCTTTGACGCTGGATGGTGAAATCTATTGTCTCCGCAGGGTAGCAACGCTCAGTCTGACGAATAAACGCCCACGTTTGTTCATCTATCAGGGTGCTGTAATCCGGGATTTCTGTGTTAGGCATGTGATGGATCAAAATGTAAAACGTTTACGCATTCTTACATAAAAATTCCCATCGCTTGCAGATAGTACAGGGTCATGAAATGATGAGCCTGGTGTGAACTCCCTGTTTGCATTGAATGATTAAGTGAGGAAACAATGATCACGATCTATGCGGCCAGAAAAATCATCACCATGAACCCGGCACGACCCACGGTAACGCATGTTGCGGTTCGCGACGGTCTGATTATCGGTGCCGGTGCGCTTGCAGAACTCGAAGGTTTTGGTGAGCATGCGATCAACAATCAATTCGCAGACAAAGTAATCATGCCCGGCATGGTGGAAGGACACTCGCATGCGGTAGAAGGTAAGTGGTGGAAGTATGTTTATTGTGGCTATTTTGATCGAATGGATCCACACGGCAAAGTCTGGTCGGGTCTGCAGTCAATTGAATCGGTAGTCGAGCGATTAAAACAACAAGACGCCAGGCTCACCGACCCGGATGAGCCAATGGCAGGGTGGTCTATTGACCCTATTTATTATCCTGAGAAACAAGTTACCCGTCATGATCTGGATCGTGTCTCGACAACACGCCCGATTGGCATCATGCACGCGTCCGGTCACATCATGAACACGAACAGCCGGGCACTTGAATTAGCCGGGTTTTTACGATCCGGTATTGAACATGAAGGCATGCCGCTTGGTGAAGACGGCTTACCCACGGGAGAACTACGCGGCCCTGATATCATGATGCCCGTGGGCAATCACGCAGGCTTTGACAGTAACCTGTTTGACTTTGATGAAGAAGGCCTGATCGACTTTGGCAAGCTGTGTGTACGCAAGGGAGTCACTACCGCGACAGACCTGGCAGCCAAATTAGCTGATGAGGTGGTAGACGTGGGTGTTCGAGTCACTGCTCGAGATGACTTCCCACTGCGGTTAATGCCGTTTCGATTTCACCATGGGCTAACGCCCAATGAGTTGCTGGACCACGTACTGGAATTAAAACAGCACAGCACTGACCGCTTCCGATTGGGGCGTATTAAGATTGTCGCAGATGGATCCATTCAGGGGTTTACGGCGCGAGTCAAAGCCCCGGGTTACTACAATGGTGCGCCGAACGGCTTGTGGTATATCGCACCGGATCAAATGCTAACCATCTACGAACTGGCACTTCAGCACAATATTCAGGTGCATACCCACACCAATGGCGATGAGGCCACAGACCTCGCGATAGATATACTGGAAAAAGCGCTAAAAAAACAGCCTACTGTAAATCATCGATTCACTCTTCAGCATGGTCAGTTAATCAATGCGGCGCAGTTCAAGCGAATGGCGGCGCTTGGTTTCTGTGTGAATCATTTTGCCAACCACCACTTCTATTGGGGAGATGAACACTACCATTTAACCGTTGGTCCGGAACGAGCCGAACGCATGAACCCCTGTCGCACTGCACTGGATAACGGCATACCACTGGCGATTCATTCAGACGCCCCCATTACGCCGATTGGTCCGCTGTTTACTGCATGGTGCGCGGTAAATCGACTCACCAGCAGCGGTAGAACACAAGGTGAGTACGAAAAAATTACAGTAGCAGAAGCGCTCTATGCGATCACAATAGGGGCAGCCTATACCCTGCAGATGGATGATGAGATTGGCTCAATCGAGGCAGGCAAGCGCGCCGATTTCGCCATACTGGAAGATGACCCCACCGAAATTGATCCGGTCAAGCTTAAGGACGTCAGAATCTGGGGCACAGTGCAGGATGGCCGAGTCTTTGATGCCAGTGCCATCTAAGGTTCGTCATGGATTCATCTGAACCACAGCCACTGCCTTGTCCGGTTACCATCGTTGGTGGTTACCTTGGCAGCGGAAAAACCACACTGATTAATCACCTGCTGGCAAAGGCTGACGGCAGCCGTCTTGCGATATTGGTGAATGACTTTGGTGATCTCGCAATTGACGCTCAGTTGATTGAAGGCCAGGAAGGTGATGTTATTAACTTAAGTGGTGGCTGCGTCTGTTGCAGCTACGGAAACGATCTGACAAGTGCGTTAATGCAGCTGAATGTCAACGATATTGATCAGGTAGTTATTGAATCCAGCGGGGTTGCATTGCCAGGTGCCATTTCAAGTTCACTGTCTTTGCTTGGTGGGTATGTTGTTAGCAGTGTTGTCGTGTTGGTGGATGCGAGTACGATTCAACAGCACGCTGGTGACAAATACCTTGCAGATACTATCGAAAGACAGCTGGCCAGCGCAGATTTAATCGCTATGAATAAGTGCGATCTGATTAATGATGAAAAAAAGAGAGAAATACATGATTGGCTAAGGCGGCAGTATACTGCTTGCAAAGTAATTGAAGTGCAGGAATCAGAAATACCGAAAGTACTGGTGCTGGTAGCAAGCACCCGGACAAAGCCTGACAACAGGAGTATTCAAGGCACTGATCATGATGCTTCTATTTATCGGGCATTCACATTGAGTCTGCCTGAAAAGTATGACGTTTCAGTAGTTGCTGAAAAACTCGCCTACACCGGGAACGGATTGCTGCGAGTAAAGGGCTTTGTCGAAGATCTAAATGGTGTAATGCAAACACTTCAGATGGTCGGTAGCAGGTGGTCTGTACAACCGGCACCTCAAGGCGTAAGTAGCGGATTGATCTGTATTGGATTAAGTAAGCTTTGTGATGAAGATCAAGTAAAGAAGCTTTTGGAGAAAAACTAAGCATGGAGAAATTATGCTGTTGATAATTATCGGATTGGTGATTTGGATTGCTGCACACTTGCTGCGTAGTTGTGCGAAAGAGTTTCGGGCAAGATTACAACAGAAACTCGGCAATGGCTCAAAGGGTTTGATGGCCGTGATTATTCTATTTTCTCTGGCATTGATGATCGCAGGCTATCGTGGCGCAGATTCGGTTCTGCTATGGTCGCCACCGGCGTGGTTGACCTACGTTAACAATTTGCTGATGGTTGCGGCGCTCTATATCTACTTTACCACCGCTACAAAACCCGGCACAGCTTTTGTTTTCGGGTCGCTTAAAAACCCACAGTTGACGGGTTTTATCATATGGGCAGTGGCCCACTTACTGGTCAATGGAGAGCTTGCATCTGTGGTGTTGTTTGGAGGGCTTCTGATCTGGGCAGTAGTGCAGATAGCGGTGTCAAATAGAAGCGTCTCGTTGGTGGATCAAACCACAGCGCCTATAAGCTCACCATGGGTTCATCTTGGATTGGTGGCGGGCATGTTTGTGTTGATTATACTGTTGCACAATTGGTTAGGTGTCAGGCCATATTAATAGAAGGGAGAGAAGGAAGTGAATGACGCTGGCACATGCTGACTTGCCACTTGCTCACGCGTCCGATTCCCCGTGGGGCTTTTGTTATGGTGAAGAAGAACCACCAGCAATCCAACAAGCCAGATAACAAACCCGCCAGAGTAAGCGAGGGATACCCGGCACGTAACGCCGCTCACGCCAGCACCAGAGACTTAACGTCAGCGCAGAGATTATATCTCTGCATGGCAAAGCCAAACATCCAAACGCCCAAGACATCCCTCGCTAACGCTGGCGGGTTTATCGGACACGTGACCGCGAATAGCGCTGGCACATCTGACTTGCCACTTGCTCACGCGTCGGGTTTGCCGTGGGGCTGTTGTTATGGTGAAGAAGAGCCAACGGTTATACAACAAGCCAGATAACAAACCCGCCAGCGTAAGCGAGGGATACCCGGCACGTAACGCCGCTCACGTCATTCAATTGGTGTGGGCTATTCGACCTGATGATAAGAGCGCATTACCTGAAAACGCTGTAGTGCATATCATATGGTGAACGTGGATGGATGTCTGGGGCATGGAACTGAGCGAGACTATTCATGTACGCGCGAACGATGCTATTTTCCTTACGCAGTTTCCACGTGATGTGCCTGTGATTTCATGACGGCGTGTGGCTATTGTATCTTTGAGAGAATAGGTACTGCGGGCTGTGTTGTGGTAGTACTATTGTAGTGGATATTTCAGATTAACGTGATTAAGGATCAAATGCACAATGGCAACACTTAGTTCACATACGCTAAATAGCACCAACGGCACTCATGCTGGTGGTATAGAAGTATCGCTTAGGAATATCAATACTGGCGGTGTTTTATTTGCTACCCGCATGGATTCTGGTGGGCGCCTGGCAGAGACTATTGATATCAGTGCAATGAGCAGCGATGATCGTTATGAATTGGTCTTTCTAACCGCGGCTTACTGGGTTGAGCAAGGGGTGTCACATGCACATATTGTTGATGAGATTGTATTGCGATTCACTATGCCTGACCCAGAGGCGCGCTATCACATGCCAGTGATTCTCTCTCCCAACGGCTACTCCATGTGGTCGTCAATTCCTGAATACGGTTGATACACAATGGCTGACGGATTAAACATGTCTCGTCGTATAAGGCGAACACCGTATACCGATTGTGTAGAGGCAGCGGGTGTACGTGGCTTTTCCGTGGTAAATCATATGTTGCTGCCAAAGGCGTATCAGGCAAGTATTGAGGAAGACTATTGGCACTTAAGGGAGCATGTACAGATCTGGGATGTGTCCTGCCAACGCCAGGTTCAGATTGAAGGGCCGGATGCATATAAGCTGGTTCAATGGATGACACCCCGTGACATCAGTTCGGCAAAGGTAGGTCAGTGCTTATACGTCCCAATTATTGATGAGGACGCAGGTCTGATAAATGATCCCGTGTTGTTGGTGCTGGCAGAGAATAAGTTCTGGCTATCGATAGCTGATAGTGATGTATTGCTATACGCAAAGGGGCTCGCACTTGGCGCTGGCTTAGAGGTAAGTGTCACAGAGCCAGATGTTTCCCCATTGGCAGTTCAGGGTCCCAGGGCGGAAGCCCTGTTGGGTGAGTTGTTCGGGCAACACATAAGGGACATCGGGTTCTTTAAGTTTGGCTGGATAGAATTTGCCGGTACCAGGCAACTTATCGCAAGATCAGGTTATTCGAAACAGGGTGGCTTTGAAATCTATCTTAATGGGGGGCATCACGGTGCAGATCTTTGGAATGCAATTTGGCAAGCGGGTGAAGCTCACAACATGACTCCTGGTTGTCCCAATTTAATTGAACGTATTGAAGCAGGTTTACTTTCCTATGGTAATGAAATGACCCGCGAGAACAACCCGCTTGAAATCGGTCTCGATGAATATTGCTCTTTGGATAAACCAGTGGAGTGCATTGGCCATGATGCTTTACTGAAGATATCCAGAGCGGGTATCGATCGTCAGATCAGAGGTGTATTGTTCGACGGTGATCCGTGTCCGGCCTGTTCAATACCCTGGCCCGTCACTGTAGATGGGGAGAAAGTCGGGCAGATTACCTCCGCTATTTTCTCACCACGACTCAAACGCAATATTGGCTTATCACTCATTGATCGTGCATATTGGGAGACAGATCAGTCAGTGACTGTATACAGTAATGATGGTCAACTACGTACGGGTGAAGTTACAGCACTTCCATTTGCATAGCATTTTAAAGAGGTAGGAAAATGACGAACGGTGTATCAAGGTTTGAAGTAAATCCAGCTGCGGGAATGACGCCATCTACCTTCACGCCTATGGGAGCATTCAAAACTGAAGACAAAACAGAAATTAATCACTTCTACTTAAATGCAGACAACGAAACCAAGTTAGCAGGTGTGTGGGAGTGTGCGCCGTGTAGAGAAGAGATCGCAGCGTATCCGGTTAATGAAATGATGACAGTGGTGTCTGGATCGGTAACCGTGACAGAAAAAGGCCGTGAACCCGAGACTTTTACCGCCGGTGATTCTTTCTTTATTGCCAAGGGTACAGAATGCGTTTGGGAGATCACAGAGACATTGCGTAAGTTTTATTTTATTGCTGCTTGAAGTTTATATCAGAGCTGGTTCTTTCTACTAAACTGGAAGCCCGACGCGTCAGCGAGTGGACCGTGTCCAGCACGAAAACGGAAGCCCGACGCGTCAGCGAGCGGACAAAGCCCCACACGTCAAGGAAGCCCGACGCGTAAGCGAGTGGACCAAGCCCAGCACGTAAACGGAAGCCCGACGCGTCAGCGAGCGGACCAAACCCAGCACGTCAATGAATCCCGACGCGTAAGCGAGCGGATCATATCCAACGCGTAAACGGAAGCCCAACACGTCAGCAACCGGATCAAAACCTGGAACGTCAAGCGGAAGTTCGATTTCAGGGCTATGGTAGCTGCGCTTAGCGCTTATGCTTCCCAACGGTATGGCAGACGTTGGATCTTAACGCATCACATCTTTATGGATTTCATCACCGCATCAGCGCCGCTTTGCCACGCACCATGAGCCGTGCAAAACGCTTTTTCAGACGCCGCTTCTCCTGCAAAGAACAGGCGTTCTCCGACCGGTACGCCCAGCACTTTGCGCTGATTGGCCTGGCCTGGTTTGCTGGCGGAGAAGGCACCTTTGACTAATGGATCATCTCCCCATGCACTTGATCTGAATTTAACAATCTTCTTTTTAAAGTCAGAACCGAAGATGTCAGTCAGCGCGGTCATCATCAGGTTTTTTGATTCTTCAGCGGGCTGGCGTTCCAACCAGCGTGCTTGTCTTCCTGCAACTGCACAATAGATATACGGCCAGCCAGAGCAGCGTAGTTTGAAAGCAAAGTTTATATCGTCACCGTTGCTGTAGTCGATTCTGTCCGGGGTGTCTGGATCGAAAGGCCATTCTTCTTCGTATAACATGGCAAAGTTGTTATAACAGCCAAGAGGCAACGCCTCAATTGCTTCCTGTGTGCTTAGAGGCAGTGCAGGCTTGAATTCGATGTCTCTGGAACCTAGCACACTGGTTGAAACAGTGATCACGACATGCTCAGCGTGAATCGTGCCGCGGTTTGTCTCAACGCTTACACCAGCGCCACTCCAGTCAATACATTTAACGGCGGTGTTTAGCTCAACATGGATACTTTCTGCATGGCGGGAGAGCAGGGTGCCATAGCCATCGCGTACCGGCCAGTTTTCATCGGTGTCTTCATAGCGAGCCAGATCAAGGGCCGAGAATTGATCAACGTCCTCTGACGTCATTAGTGATTCCCAGTAGGTGTAATACGGTGCCCATTCACTGTTTAAGTCGATTAACTCACTTAGTGCGATGTCTTCACCGTTGGCTTCGGATTGTTTGACGTTGTTCCATATGTCCAGACAGTACTTATCGTATTCGGCGACTCTGGTTTCTGGCAGGCGTTGGTTATTCATATAGAAACCACGGCTGGGGAGTTCCTTATCGTAGTGAATGCCCAGCTCATCTGCGACTGGCGCCAATGGGTTGATACCGCCACTATGAAGCCAGTGACAGCCGAGATCCCATGGAATGCCCGGGGCAAGTTCTTCGGTAAGTCCCCGACCACCAACACGATGCGAGGCCTCTACCACCAGATAGTCAATCCCGGCCCGCTTGGCGGCATGTGCTGCGCCGATGCCGGCAGCACCAGCCCCGATGATTAGCAATTGGCAGTTTGATTTCATAGTTGTTCTGTTCTGGTTCGCTGTTACGGTGCGGCTATCGTGTTATTCCAGTAGCGGTGCTTGTTTGGCAGTACATTATTTCGACAGGCTAGTGTACATTGAGTGTCCATATTTGGCAGCGGAAAATCCCGTGACTGAACGCCCACTCATCAATATCAGCGATCCCGCTCAGCGTGACACGCTCGCGCCATGGACCTATCTGTCTTCTGAGTTTCATGCGCTTGAATCAGAGTTGTTTAAAACTCACTGGCTGTTAGCCGGGCATATATCGTCACTGCGTGAACGCGGTGATTACATTACCTATGATGCAGTGGGTGAACGTGCTTTGGTTATTGTTGATGAAGAAGGCGAAGTGAGAGCATTTCACAACGTCTGTCGGCATCGAGGTGCGCGTTTGTTAACAGAGAGCGGCAATTGCAAGCACCGGATTTCCTGTCCTTTTCACGGCTGGGCCTATGACTTTAATGGCTCATTGCGAAACGTACCGTTGCCTGAAACGTTTACCGATCTTTCGAAAGAAGAGTATGGGTTAAAACCGCTACCGGTAGAGGTGTGGCAGGGGTTGGTGTTTATCAGTTTTAGCACGCAGGCTGAGAGTGTCGCTGAACGCTTAAAGACGGTTACTGATGATGTAGTTCCGTACAAAATTGCTGATATGGATGCTTTCGCTCCCGGTTACGATGACTTACGTCCCTATAACTGGAAAGTGATTCATGACATTGACAATGAAGGTTATCACGTGCCAGTGGGGCATCCTTCGCTGCAGCAGTTATACGGGTTAAGTTATAGCGATCGTATTGAACATGGTATACCGATCTCTGATGCGACCATTAGCGATAAACCGGCTAAGTTATGGAGCGTGCGTAATTACCAGAAATTACTTCCACACTTTGATCATCTGCCTGAACATCGACAAAAAAGTTGGTGGTACATCGGTTTGTTTCCAAATGCCGTTATTGCCTTATACCCGGATATGGTTGAGTACTATATGACGATACCAGTCTCGGTAAAAGAGACTCGCTATATAGGTCAGCAGTTTGTGTTGGCGGATGATCGCCGTGAGACCCGGGCGGCTCGCTATCTTAATAACCGGATCAATGCGGAGACTGAAGCTGAAGATGAAAGCTTCGTTCTGGATATGCAGGAAGGCATGCGTTCCAGTGTTTTTCCGGAGCCTACCTTGTCATCGACCGAGATGGGGGTACATCACTTTCATCGAAAAATTCAGAGTAGTTTTCCGGTTGCACGGTTGCGGGATGAGCCTGCTGAAGGGACTTTGCGGGCGGTTAATGTTCGGCTTGAAGGGGGTGGGTAAGGTATTGGGTCCACTCGCTGACGCGTCGGGTTTCATTGACGTGCCGGCTTGGTCTGCTCGTTTATGCTTCAGGTTTCTTTGATGTGTGGGGCTATGTTGTCCACTCGCTAACGCGTCGGGCTTCCTTGACGTGCTGGTTTGGTCCGCTCGCTAACGCGTCGGGTTTCCTTGATGTGCTGGGCTTTGTCTGCTCGCTTACGCGTCGGGTTTCTTTGATGTGCTGGGCTTTGTCCACTCGCTGACGCGTCGGGCTTCCTTGACGTGCTGGCTTGGTCCACTCGCTGACGCGTCGGGCTTCCTTGACGTGATGGCTTGGTCCGCTCGCTTACGCGTCGGGTTTCCGTGGTGGTTGGGAGATAAGTGAGTGATACTTGTGGACGGACCGCTTACGATCAGGTGTGTTCAGCGTCCTGTGCGCTGGCGCGCTGCTGGCGAATCATGATCCAGCCTGCTATCAGCACGCCGATAGTGACGGTCAGGATGATGATTGTGGCAAGTGCATTGATATCCGGCCTTAGTCCTAATCTGATGCGGGAATAGATCAGCATGGGTAGCGTGGTAGCACCCGGGCCTGATACAAAACTGGCAATCACCAGATCATCTAACGATAGTGTAAACGCCAGCAGCCAGCCCGCAACCATACCGGGTGCAAGTTGCGGCAATGTGATATCCCATAAAACTCGAAAAGGTTTCGCCCCCAGATCAAGTGCGGCTTCTTCAAGATCACGGCCAGTGCCTGCAAGGCGCGACTGAATAATAATAGCGACAAACGCCATTGAAAAAGTAATGTGAGCAACGGTTATTGTGGTGATGCCCCGTTCGGCGGGCCATCCGATCAGTTGATTGAGCGTGATGAAAAGTAATAGTAGCGAAAGTCCGGTAATAACTTCAGGCATTACCAGTGGTGCCGAGATCATGCCGGTAAATAGTGTGCGGCCGCGAAAGCTGTGTAGTCGTGAAAGTGCGATACCTGCAAGTGTGCCGAGCATGGTGGCAAAGGTGGCGTTGAGCAATGCGATCTTTAAGCTCAATGCGGTGGCGGCCCATACGTCTTCACTTTGAAACAGTGTGGTGTACCAGCGGGTAGAAAAACCACCCCATACCGGCACAAGCTTTGAGTAGTTAAACGAGTAGATCATCATCAAGATGATGGGCACATACAAAAACGCAAAGCCAAAGCACAGCATGCCCAATAGAAATCGAGAGCGTTTTGCTTTCACGTTCCTCTCCTGGCTTCCGCTGCCTGCACCTTGTGATACAACATCATTGGCACCACCAGTACAATCAACAGCGCGATCGCTACCGCTGATGCCACCGGCCAGTCATGATTGGAGTTGAACTCGTTAAAGAGTATGCGGCCGATCATTAATACGTTGCCACCGCCTAAAAGATCAGGGATAACAAACTCTCCTGTCGCGGGAATAAAGACCAGCAGCGAACCCGCCAGAATGCCCGGTGCTGTCAATGGCAGGGTGACGGTAAAGAACCCGGCCATGGGCTTGGCTCCGAGATCCGCCGCTGCTTCTTGCAATGAGGTATCAAGCTTTTCCATGTTCGCGTACAACGGCAGGATCATAAACGGCAAATACGAATATACAATGCCAACGTACACAGCGAATTGTGAGTAGAGCAGTCGTATAGGTTTCTCTATCACGCCCAGCCACATCAAAAAACTGTTAAGAGTGCCCTGATCTGCCAGTAATCCCATCCATGCATAGACGCGTAAAAGAAAGGAGGTCCAGAACGGTAGAATAATGAGTAACAGTAAAATATAGCGCGTCGTGCCCTGTGCACGAACGATGGCGTATGCCATCGGGTAGCCAATGAGCAGGCATAGCACTGTGCAGATCAGTGCTATTTTTATGGAGTTAAGATAAGTGCGTACGTACAGACTGTCTTCCCATAGATAGGCATAGTTGTCTATGGATATATTCAGTGAGGGCAGGCCGCCATCGCCCCAATCGAGTAGTTTGGAAAACGGTGGGCTGGCTATCAGTGATTCTGCCAGACTGATTTTTAAAACAATAAAAAAGGGTACCAGAAAAAACACCAGCAACCAGATAAACGGTATGCCAGCAACGATAGATTGCCAGCGCGATTGTAACCAGTTTCCAAGTGTTGATCCGCTCAATTGTCAGTCCTTCAGCAGTATCGCGCTGTCGGTATTCCAACCGAGATAGACCTCATCATCCCACTCGATGCGATGACCTGTGCCCTTTGGTCGTACCTGATTCGGGGCGGTTACTTCCAGTGTGACGCCCAGCGGGGTTTCCACCCGATAGGTAGATATCTTTCCAAGGTAGGCTATTTCACGCACTATGCCGGTGATCTGGTTTTCGTAATCTGCCAGCGGTGATTTATCGATCAATATCTTTTCAGGGCGTAACGCTAGTGTGAGTTCGTCACCGGCGTTCAGCGTTTGGTCTGAAGATACCGTAAAGGCGGTTTGCGAAAGCACGTGCTGCACTTCATAAGCTGCATTGCTTTTAGCTCCAATAGTCACCGGCAGTAAGTTGGCTGATCCGATAAAATTTGCGATATATTTTGTAGCCGGGTTTTCATAGATTTCTGCAGGCTCACCAATTTGCATAAACCTGCCTGCATCCATAACAGCGATGCGGGTAGATAAGGTCATTGCCTCTTCCTGATCGTGTGTGACAACGACAAACGTCACGCCGGTACGATCCTGAATATTCATGAGTTCAAACTGTGTTTGCTCACGCAATCGTTTATCAAGCGCGGCCAGTGGTTCATCCAGTAATAACACTTTTGGGCGCTTAACCAAAGCGCGCGCAAGGGCGACACGTTGGCGTTGTCCGCCTGAGAGTTGCCGTGGCTTGCGTTTGCCAAAGTCGCTGAGCTCGACCATGGCAAGCATATCTGCCACACGGTCTTTGACTTCATCGCGTGCTACGCCATCGCGTTTTAATCCGTAGGCGATGTTTTTTTCCACAGACATGTGTGGGAATAGCGCATAGCTCTGAAACATCATGTTAACCGGCCGTTCATAGGGCGGCACCTGAGTCATGTCTGCGCCATCAATGATAATTGAGCCACTTGTTGGTGATTCAAAACCTGCCAGCATGCGTAGGAGTGTGGTTTTGCCACAGCCAGAGCCGCCAAGCAGACCGAACAATTCGCCTTTGTAGATATCAAGGCTTATGTCATCGACAGCGATGAAATTGCCAAAGCGCTTGGTAATATTGCGGATGCTGATGAAGGGAGTGGCCCCTTCTTCACGCCATGGGTAGGCGGATTCCTGAGTCATGCATGTCCCAATGGCAGGTGGTGGCGTGGGAGCCTTCCGCCGAATGGCGGAAGGCGGTGATGTACTTTGGTTGTGTAATTATTCAATCTGAAATGCTGAAATGAATTCAAAATTCCGACTGACTCTACCAGTCTTGGGTAGCTCTTCAGGGTGTGCCTGTCGTATTCATGGGGTAGAAGTTCGCGCGCAACATACATGGGTATTTGAGCACGAACGACAACGCCCATGGATACGACAGGTGCGCCCTGAATAGTTACCTAGTTACCTGCTTTAAAATTGGTCCACATACGTGTGCGGACTCGTTCTATTTTCGGTGGTACCACACTGAGTGTGTACATCTGTGCCACGGCATCTGCAGGCGGGAAAGCCGCTTTGCTGCCGGTAACAGCTTCATCTATGAGTGGAATAGAATCTTTGTTGGCAGTGGCGTACCAGACAAAGTTGGTATCAGCCGCACCGACTTCAGGACGCATCATGTAGTTTAAAAACTTATAGGCGTTTTCAATGTTCTTGGCATCTTTAGGAATAACCCAGCCATCTACCCATACATTTGATTTGCCTTCACCCGGCGGGTTGAAGAAATCAAGCACCACACCGGTGTTGGCTTCTTCAGCGCCTGACATCGCTAACAAGCCGTCTGGCCCCCAGGTCACTGCAACACAAAACTCTTTTTCAGGCATACGCTGGTAGGCGTAGTTATCAAAGGTTTTAATATAAGGGCGGATAGAGGCGAGCAGTTCACCTGCCTTGTCGTAATCTGCTTTATCCGTTGAGCTGGGGTTCAGACCCAGGTGAGCCAGCGCCATTGGAACAACGTCAGTCGGGGAATCAAGGAAGGACACGCCACAGTCTGCAAGCTTGGCCATATGCTCCGGATTGAAGATCATGTCCATGGAGCCAATGGGTGCATCAGGGTGCGTGGCTTTGACCAGTTCTTCGTTGTAGGTAACACCATGAGTACCCCACATGTATGGCACGATGTACTTGTTGCCCGGGTCCCAATTGCTGGCCAGTTGGCCCATCACGTCGTCACGCATATGTTTGAAGTTATCAAGCTTTGATTTGTCCAGCTCTTGTAAAATGTCAGCAGGAATCAAGCGGCCGATAGATGTGCCCGAGTGCGAGACTACGTCGTAGCCCGAGTTGCCAGCCAGGAGCTTGGCGTCAGCGGTTTCAACGGAATCGTAATTGTCGTAGGTAACTTTGATATCGAATTCTTTTTCGAAATTTGCAATCGTCTCCTCACCGATGTACTCGCCCCAGTTGTAGACATTCAGCGTGCCTTCGGCGGCAGCAGTCATTGGGGTGGCGGCAAGGGCGAATCCGATGGCGGCAGACAGCGCCAACGCTGGGCGGTTGAATTTTGCTAGCTTCATGTACATTCCTCGTGTTGGAGACTCGATCATTATCACCTTTGTGGTGTCAGATCTAAACTGAAGTATTACACATTATGAGGTGCCGGAATTACCTCCTCGAGCCGGGTTTTTTGGTCGATTTGGCGCAATCTGACAGGTCAGAGCGTTTATTCCCGGTATGTCGTTCGAGTCAGTCTTCCGCGAAGAATACCCGATCATATTTCATCGGATTATCTGTATCTGTTACTTCGTCCAGCTCGCGCGCATAGCGTTGACCGGCGAACACGGCCGTCGCTATTATTGATGGCGCATCGCAATCGCCAATTCGCGCGATCTCAGGGCTGCCATTGCCATTATCAGAATGCTGCAGTTCGTGATAAAGCTGGTCATTCGGTAGTCTGCTGGTGACGGTAAGTAGTTGATCTGTGGGAATACTTTTTTCGTTGCGGGTATAAATGCAGCGAGCGATCGCGGTGGTGCCATTAAACGCAGCAACACCGTGAGCTGTGACAATCTGTACCCCAAGCGATAACAGCCTTGCCTGAATACGATGCTGATCTGCGGTGTAGGTCGTCCATGTGGAAACCTCCGTCGCAGGCGTGACCAGAGTCACTGCCAGGCCGAGCTGGTGTAGGTGTTCAGCCAATACGCCGCCAAGGTAGTAGTGGTCATCATCAAAAACAGTGACCCGACCTGTGGGCAGGCGACCTTCGAAAATATCATCCGGCGTAAATACCGTTTCTGCAGAGCCGAACTGTTCAGGCGGCGTGGTGTGATACCTGCCGAAGCCATCTGCGCGCCATGTGGAGCCGGTGGCTATCACTATATGATCTGCCTCTGTATCAATCGCGTCTTTTGCTGTCATTGCGCTGCCAGGGTAGATATCAACATTTTGCATTTGATGAAGTTGCCGTACGCGATAATCACGTACCCTGATCCACTCTGATAATCCCGGTAGCCTGGACTCTCTGGTGACTCTGCCGCCAAGTTCCCCGGTTTTTTCTGCAAGCATTACCTGGTAGCCACGCTGGCCCAGTGCTCTTGTGGCCTCCAGTCCAGCCGGACCGGCACCAATGACGAGCACCGTTGACTCAGACTTTTTAGCCGCTATTTTTTCCGGGTGCCAACCGCGACGCCAGCCCTCACTGAAGGTCGGGTTCTGAGTGCAGTGTAGTGGAACGCCCAAACCGTCACCGGTATAGCAAACGTTGCAACCGATACATTCACGTATGTCTTCTATCGCGCCTTCTTTGATTTTGTTAGGCAGGAAGGGATCTGCTATTGATGGTCTTGCAGCTCCGATAAAATCGGTCACCCCGCGTCGTATCTGCGAGACCATGGTATCTGGTGAGGTAAAGCGACCAACGGTGACAACCGGCTTGGTGGTAATGCCTTTAACAAAAGACATATAGTCTTCAAGTGCTGCCTCTTTTACAAACCGTGAGGTACCCATTTCATAGGAGTAATCGTGAATATTGATATCCCATAAGTCGGGCAGTTCCGCAAGCATCTCGATCATGTCTTTGTGCTCTCCGGTATCTGGCGTGCCGTCATTGCCAATTAGTTGATCGGCGGAAAAACGTACTGCCACAGCGCACCGGTCACCGACGGCATCTTTTGTTTCTTCTATGAGCTCACGAACTAACCTCAC
>CALGJU010000059.1 GCA_937928685.1 uncultured Granulosicoccaceae bacterium | reverse complement strand
CGCTAATCCACAAAACACGAACGATAACGTAAGGGCGTAAGCGATAAGTGCTTATACCCCCTACGAAAACCGCTTTCCCTACCCCTTTTGTAAGCCACACCTCAGCCCGCTTGTCGCTGAGCGAAAAACGAGCGCCGTTGTGGTAGCGCCCGACGCAACGCCGCAGATGAAGCAATCGGTATAGTGTCGGTCTTATCAGGGGTAGAATGAAGATCTCTGCATTCTGACCTAGTTGATCGCTCTAAAGGTTACTCCACATGGCTACATTTCCGGCTAAAGCAAAAGTCGTCATCATTGGACAAGGCGGTATCGTCGGTGCATCTGTCGCTCATCACCTGATTGAGCGCGGTTGGGACGATATTGTCGGTATCGACAAATCTGCTGTGCCGACGGATATCGGCTCAACCGCCCACGCCTCTGATTTTTGTTATGCCACCGCTCATGACCAGATGACCTGTTACACCACCATGTACAGCATCGACTTTTTCGAGAAACGCGGCCGTTACGAAAATGTTGGTGGGCTTGAAGTGGCCCGCGTCGGTGACGACGACCGAATGGCGGAACTGATGCGCAAAGTAGCTTCTGGTAAGGCCTTCGGTACCAACGCCCGTATGATCAGCGCTGCAGAGGCAAAAGAGAAAATGCCATTGCTGGAAGAAAGCATGATTCAAGGCGCGCTGTGGGATCCTGATGCAGGCCTGGTTAAACCCCGCTCACAAGTGGTTACCGGTGAAATGGTGGAGGAAGCGGAGAAAACTGGCAAGCTTAAAGTGTTCGCCAATACACCCGCCACCGATCTTAAAATTGAAAATGGTCGCATCGTTGGTGTTGAAACCAGCCGCGGATACATAGAAGCAGAACATGTTGTTGTATGCGCTGGCCTGTGGGGAAGACTCATTGCCAATATGGCAGGCGAAGACTTACCTGTCATGCCGGTAGATCACCCGTTGTTATGGTTCGGACCCTACAAAGAATTTGAAAACACCGGCAAAGATATCGGTTACCCGTTGCTACGTGATCAGGGCAACTCTGCCTACCTTCGTGATACCGGTGATCCCGAGACCTCAGAAGGCGGAATGATCGAGTGGGGCTACTACGAAGAAAAAGAACCTCGCATGTGTCACCCACGTGACTTACTGGAAAAAGAAGAGGCGCGACTCTCCCCGTCACAACGTGATCTGGAAATGGATCAAATCATCGAGCCACTGGAGCGCGCTATTGAACTCACTCCCATACTGGGCGAATTGGGCTTTGATGAAAAACGCTCTTTTAACGGCTTGCTGCAAGTCACCGCCGATGGCGGCCCGTCGGTGGGTGAATCGGCCAACGTACGCGGCTTATGGTATGCCGTATCTGTCTGGGTGAAAGATGGCCCTGGTACCGGTAAAGTCATCGCAGACTGGATGACAGACGGACGCACCGAACTCGACCACAGCGGCATTGATGTAGCGCGTTATTACCCGTTTCAGCAGGAAGAACAATACATCCATGATCGCTGCTATGAAACGGCATTTAAAATCTATAACCCTGCAGTACACAACAGAGAGCCTTACACCAAAGGCCGTGGTATTCGCAGAAGCCCGTTCTATGAACGTGAAGCAGCACTGGGCGGCTACTTCATGGAAGCCGCAGGGTGGGAGCGCGCCCATGGCTATGCAAGCAATGAACACCTAATAGAAAAATTTGCAGACCAGGTGCCGGTACGGGAAGCCGAATGGGATAACCGCCACTTCTTCAGAGTATCAAACGCTGAGCACCTGCAGCTTAGTGCCGATGTCGGCATGGTGAATTTATCTCACTTTGCCATTATTGATGTCACAGGCCCTGATGCAGAAAAACTCATGGAGTATGTTTGCGTCGCAAAAATCGGGGGTGACACCCCCATTGGTAAAGGGGTATACACGCACTTTCTTGATCACGCTGGCGGTGTACGCGCAGATTTAACCGTCATCAGAATGGGTGAAAATCACTTCAGGGTAATGGATGGCGGCGACTCGGGGAGTCGTGACCTTATCTGGCTCAAGCGGGTAAGTACTGATCACAACTTTGGTAACGTGACGATAGAAGACCGAACTACAGACTTTGCCTGCCTTGGGATCTGGGGGCCAAACGCCCGCACCACGCTGCAGAAAGTCGTTGATGATCCCGATGCATTGTCAGTCGAAAACTTCCCGTTTGTTTCAGTGAAAACCATCACTATCAACGGTGTCAAGGTAGCCGCATTCAGAATTTCATACGTCGGCGAACAAGGCTGGGAGCTCCATTTTAACTACGAAGATGGTTTAGCAGTGTGGGATGCACTCGCCGCGCAAAATGTCACTCCGATCGGTGTTGAGACTTACGCCAACAGCAGGCGCTTAGAGAAGAGCTTGCGATTGCAGAATGCCGATTTGCTTACCGAATACAACCTGCTTGAGGCAGATCTTGCACGCCCTAAAGTAAAAGCAGCTGACTTTCACGGCAAGGAAGCGTACCTAGCGTTCAGAGAGCGTGAACACCAGCCAGCGTATCTCTGCACCCTTACAATGGTGAACAATATCGATTCATCGGGTGTTGCCCGCTACCCGGTTGGCACAAGCCCGGTGATAGATCCGCAAACCGGTGAATCACTCATTGATTCAGAAGGCAGGCGTTCTTTTATCACCAGTATTGCCTATGGGCCGACTATCGGTAAGAACATCGCCCTCGCCTATCTTCCCTATGAATATTGTCAGGAAGGTCGTGAATTGATGATGGAATACTTTGGGGAGCAATACGCACTAAAGGTGGAAGGCGTAGGCTATAAACCACTATACGATCCCGAAAATCTGCTGCCTAAATCCTAGTGTACTAGATTAGAATTAGCCAGCAGACAGGCTTTCAGAGAATGGCTTCATTTGCCTTGTAACAGCGTTGCCATTCTCTGGATCGCCATTGAATACCCCTGCACACCAAAGCCTGCGATCACCCCTTCAGCACGTTCAGACACATAAGAGTGATGTCGAAAACTCTCCCGTTTGTGAATGTTTGAGACATGCACTTCAAGCACCGGGCCTTCAAACGTGTGCAGCGCATCAAGGATACCGATTGAAGTGTGGCTATAGGCCGCAGGGTTAATAATAATACCGGCAGAATCTTCTCTGGCCGCTTGAATCCAATCAATCAGCTGCCCTTCATAATTCGACTGCTGAAAACGGCAGCTGAAGCCCAGTGCCTGAGCCAAACCGGAACACTCCTCTTCAACGTCCATCAGGGTATCGTGCCCGTAGATCTCGGGCTCGCGCTTACCAAGTAAATTGAGGTTGGGACCGTTCAGGACGGTGATCAGCTTGCTCATAGTCTTTTGGTTTTCATGGTGTGGATCCGCCTAAGTATACCTGCGTCAGCAACAAAACTGCTCTGTCAAATTCAACAAAACACTCTCTGTCTTAAAGCCGACAGATAACCTACCGATGGCTTGACCAAGCGCATTCCTGCTTCACTATAGCCCCTGATTGCTATGCATTTCGTCTGATGACAAGATTTTGTAACCGTTTTTTCTGGTATTGGATATGGCACCTTCAAACAACTCAAACGCACTCGCACCGTTATTTAAGCAGATAGCTTCGCGCTTAGGCGGGCACCACAGCGAAGTCGCACAACAGACCTCCAACGAGCTTAGCCGGTCAACCCACTTACCTATCGTCAAGCCACCACAAACAGTACCTCAATGTGATGCGCTGGATATCGCCCTGCAAGCACCACATGATCCAATAGCTGATGAGATAAATAATGTGCGCAAACACCTGCACTGGTCAGACTCATCCGGAGGCATAAAGTCAGAAGACGTAAGAGAGCTATTGGCGTTTGTGGAGCTTTTAGGCCCCACAGGTATGGTGCTTAACTCAAACTGCCGTGCAGGCTTACTCTTACAAATGGCGAATACCCACTACCCGGATCATCGCCACGCAGCCGAGGAACTCTATCTGGCACTCAGCGGCACTGGTACCTGGTTTCGTGATGCTGCACCGGCAGGTCTACTTCAGCCGCCGGGAGATTTCATCTTTCACAAAAGCTACGAATCACATGCCATGGTGTCCACAGCAATGCCATTACTCGCTTTTTGGTGCTGGGCTGGTGAATTGAGTTTTGATACTTACGAAATGTTGTAAAACGCTACCCTTCAATGGCCGTCTCGCTAGTGTGTTGTATCAAATAGTACGCTTCACCGGGTCTATTTCAGATGACAAAAAGAACGTACTGATCGCCAAAGGTGCCAGCATTAGCAACGCAACTCGCAACCCGAACGCCTCCGATAACAAGCCAATAACAGGTGGAGCAAAAAGAAACGCTGAAAATGCAATCATGGTCAATGCGGCAACATTATCTGCAGATGATCTGCCCGGCCTGCGAGCCGCCGCCGTCACCGCCAGCGGGTAGACAATCGCCACCCCCATACCACTTAGTGCTGCTGCAACAAATGCCACTATTGCATTAGGCGCCAGCGCAAATAGCACAATACCTGCAGTGGCTGCAATTCCTGACACTTGCACGATAAAGCGTTCGCCAAAACTCTCCCTGATATGATCACCACTGAGCCTGACGGCTGCCATCACTATCGCAAAAAACGAATAAGTAACACTGATGAGTAACGGTGATGCATCAAGTATTGTGCGCATGAAGACGCCAGACCAATCGATAAACGCGCCCTCTACCACCATCGCGCCAATCGGCAGCATACACAGCAATAGAATCGCTTTCGAAGGAAGTCGCACAATGGGTGCAGATGCTTTGTCTGCCGTATCAGCAGCGGACGCCTGAACAGGTTTCGGTAAGCATGAGGCGACAGCAACACCTAGTATCGCAAGTAACACAAATACCACCGAGAAATGACTCAGCACAGACACCCCGGCCTGACCAAGCAACCCACCGGTGAGGGCTCCCACCATTGACCCCAGACTCCAAAACCCATGGCAACGGGACATTATTTTTTTCGAGTACAGCTGTTCGATTCTGTCGGCCTCTGTGTTCATCGCCACTTCGACAAGTCCGACCGTCAAGCCGCTGATAAACAGAAACACCATAAACGCCCACTGAGTTGAGGCGACCGCAGGCAGGATAAATGACAACGCCCATAGAGGCACAAAGATCTGGCAGGCACGCCGAAGACCGCCAACAAACTCAATAATTTTAGCAGCAACAAAGAGCCCGATGAGTGTCCCAAAGGGCATCGCAAACAAGCTGACCCCCAACTCACCTACACTCAGACCCAACTTTTCCTGTAGATCCGGAATCCGCGGAATCCAGTTACCCAGCACTGCAGACTCAGTGAAAAACACACCGAAGATGGCAAACGTATATTTTTGAGATGACATCGCGCGATATTGCGTCAATATGCGCAGAGAAACAACCTAAAAGACAGCAATGGCTCTGAGTGTGATCAAATGGAGAATCTCCATCTATCGGCTACACTATTCAATAGGTAAACTCTATGGAAACCTTATGATAGAAATTTATATAGACCGCGCCGTAAACGACGTGCGTAGCCTTTATCCATCATCACAATGGATCTGAATCACACCTCCATCCTGCAGTTTCTGAAACTTCAGTCAGAAACACTTTTGCAGGCGCACTCACGTAACGATGAAACCGTTATTTTCCAGCTAATTTGTTGGTGCGATGACTTCAGAGGCAAACCTCGACAAGAAATAATGACACATAAACTCACCGCTGATATGGCCAAACAAACCATCGCGAGCGAGTATGGATACGAAAACTGGTCAAAGGTTAAAGCTCTTTCAGACACAATCTATGATGTGGAATTCGAGTCATGCGTTGATCTCATGTTGAACGGACGCATAGACCAGCTAGCGCAGGCATTAAGCAACAACCCAACACTCGCAGTACAGCAATCCCAATACGGCCATCAAGCAACACTATTGCACTACCTGGCCGCCAATGGTGTCGAAACACACCGGCAAGTGACACCGGCTAATGCAAGCCAACTCGCTCAATGCCTGATAGACCACGGCGCTGACGTAAACGCACCCGCCAACATGTATGGCGGTAGCAAAGCGCTCGGCCTTTTGCTCACTAGCGCGCATCCAAAAAATGCGGGCGTCGTGGATGAGGTAGCAATGGTTTTACAACGCGCAGGTGCCGTGGAAAGCTAACTTTTGTAGATCAATATTACTCTCTGCAGGTAGCGCCTTGATCGAAAAAACCAGAACATGACCCATTTGAGACTAGGCACATCGTGGGCATAGGTAGAATTTTGCATTTCAACTCTCATATGGTTTCGTTCAGGCAGATCGTCACACTGAGGGCTTATCTCAAACGCGTTCCAACGCTGTATCCAATGCCTTTGAAACATGAGCTGCGATAGTGTTCACAAACGTAATACCTGCATGCTCAAATAGCGCGGTGTCAGCATATTCCGGAAAAGCTAAAGGCAGCTCGGTACAAGCCAGGCAAACAAAGTCAGTCGCTGGATTGTTAATATGAGCCTCACTAATTTCAATTATTCTCTGTCTCGCATTTTCAATGACTCCCTGGTACAGATCAACATCGATAAGCTGCCCCAGCTCGGCGATCTCTTCACTGCTCAGTTGCGCAAGCGCTGACACATCATGACGCCTCAATACCTCAGGGTAGACGCTGCTTAGCATCGTCATAGGCGTGCCTAATATCAGAGCATTCTTACCGCCGTGGGAAGCGACAGCGCTCGCAGTTGTGTCCAATATGCTCACCACCGGGAAGTCCAATCCCTTTACTATGCTATGCAACCGCATATGCGGCGTGTTACTCGCTATCATGCCGAATTCGGCGCCAGCATCCTTTAAACGAATGAAGGCATCTCTAAACAGACTATCGTAGCCTACCCATGACCTTTCATCACCCTCTGTACCTCGCGCTGAGCGGGTCTCGTTAATATTAAGGGACTCAATGACCATGGCCGGTGTTGCATAGGGCGGCGATTGATCCAACAGGCGGAAATGTTCATTCGACTGTTTGCACAGAAGACGATAATAGTCTGCCGTGGATGGCCACGCCAAGCCACCAATAATACCTATCTTTTTCACCTGAAATCCGTGTGGCAGCAGCGGCCATGTAATGTGTATTCACTTGCAAACGTTACAGCATTTTCGACATATTAAAACCAGTTATTGAATATCCACAGTCTTCGTACAACTTTACAGCACGTTGGTTACTATAAGCCACCCTGAGCTTGATATGCACGATACCCACAGCCGAGAGATTTTTTTCCAACACCTTCATTGCCTGCTTGCCGAAGCCAGACCCACGGAATTCAGCCGCAATATAAAAATCAAATATAAACGCTGACTTGTCGGCAATATGTGCCAAATGCCATAAGTATCCAACGACTATTTTCCGATCCTCGATCGGCGTCTCTATACACAACAGTGAATGTTCGCTCTGGTGCACCGTCTCAGGAAAGCTGCTAACAAGATCCGCCTTGGCTAGCGCGACGGCTTTTTCAATCGGGTAGCCATAATTCCGCACTATCTCCTGACTGTAGTCACTAATAAAGTACTCAGTAAAAGCTGGGTATTCCTGCTGCCGCATACCTCGCAAAGTCACCATAGGCTTACCTTCCTGTTCAATGAAAACGCCATTTCGAAGCGTGATGATACATTGCAGATTTAAGCCTCAGCACGCAGAAAATCACCATCAATAATTAACAGATGCCCACCGCTCTCTGTTACTGAGCGATGAGAACTTAAGCCGTCAGAGACAATGTAAGACATACCGGGTCGTAATACTGATTTGGTTCCGTCCTCCAGCTCATTTGTCACTTCGCCCTGCAGGCAGTAAACAATATGCCCTAATTCACACCAGTGGTCCGCTTTGTAGTTCTCTGAATACTCTACGTACCTGACCCGCAATCCTGCGAATTGCATTGTTCGCCAATGGGAGACGCCCGTTTCACCCTTGTGTTCTGTACGCGGGACGTGCTCCCACTCTATCGTTTGAAACGGTATGTTTACATTTTCCATTTATTATCCCTTACCCTATGTGTCAACCTGATCCCATACAGCCAAAGAATGGGATAACATATATTTCAGGGCTTATGATACAGGAATAAAATAGAGTGCCTAAGAAAGCGTCAGCAAGGCTAGATACACAGGTTAAGCCCGATCCTAAGTTAGA
>CALGJU010000058.1 GCA_937928685.1 uncultured Granulosicoccaceae bacterium | reverse complement strand
GCTTACTGCGAAATTTCCAGTACCCATTGCGACGCCATCACTAAGTACACCAATAGCTCTGTGAGTGAATTGATAGCACCCAATATATCACCTGTGATTCCGCCGAGCTTACGCCTTACATACCATTGGGCAAACCACATACCGGCAATTATCACTGGTATAACGAATATCGCAGTTAGTTTGAAGAGAATAATACTGCAGAGCAGGGTGAAGGCGGTGCTCCAGAGAACCTGGCGGGTAGTTACCATAGAGGCAAATGGTTTTCCTGTGCCTTGCTCGCGGACGTAGTCGTTGTACTTAATTAAAGGTACCGATGTCCAGCGCCCTAACATGTGTGCGCCCGCGATAGTGCAGATAGCCGTAGTGGGATCAAGCAATGCAATGGTGCTTACTTTAGCGAGTATCATCAATATGAGGGCAACGCTCCCATACGTACCGATGCGGCTGTCACGCATGATGATCAGTTTCTTCTCGATTTCAAAAGCGCCGCCCATGCCGTCTGCTGAATCTGCTAAGCCGTCTTCATGAAATGCACCGGTGGCAAGTACCGATGCGGTGACTGCAAACACGGCGCCGATGGCAGGTGACCAGCCGTGGTAGCCTAGTGACCATGCAGCGGCGCTTATTGCTCCGATCAGCAAGCCCACCAGCGGAAAGTAACTTGTGCTCAGTGCAAGTTCTTTTTCAGACCAATTGAGTTTTACCGGGGCGGGCAATCGAGTCATAAACGTCTGCGCGACGAAGTAGCGATTCGACGCTTGCTTGAGTTGATCGATCATAGTTTCTTCCAAAGCGGCACGTTATAGCTCGCGGTCAACGCCTGCGGTTTCAAAGGTTGCCATTTCATTGAGTATTGCCACAGCACTTCTTATCAGTGGTATCGCGAGTATCGCACCCGACCCCTCACCGAGTCGCAGGCCAAGGTTTAACAGCGGGTTGGCATTCATGTGTGTAAGCGCTGCGATGTGGCCGGGTTCTGCAGAGCGATGGCTGAGCACCAGGTTCTCGCGCACGGCAGGTTCTATGCCCACCGCACATAGGGCAGCGGCTGTAACGATGTAGCCGTCAACTACTACAGCAATGTTATGTTGCCGGGCTTCTATCATTGCCCCTGCCATTGCGGCTATTTCAAAGCCTCCCATATTCTGTAGTATCGCTTTCGGGTGAGTCGATTGATGGCGCTGCAGTATGCGCTTCACCACAGATATTTTGTGGGCAATGCCTTTGTCGTCAAGTCCTGTGCCGGGGCCGACACTGTTCTCTGCGCTTACGGTGCAAATGGCTGAGACAATGGCTGCGGCTGACGTGGTGTTGCCGATGCCCATCTCTCCCAGTGCGACTAAGGTGGCGCCTGAGGTGGCTGCGCGTTGTATGGCATCGCGCCCGGCATGCATTGCCTGATCAAGTTGGGTTGGATTCATGGCGCTGTTGTCGGCGATGTTGTTGGTGCCGTCAGCAACCTTTGCATGTACAACACCGTCTAGTGCATCGCCGATGACACCGACGTTAACCACTTCAAGGTCAACGTTGTTTGCTTTGCACAATGCATTGGCAGCGGCGCCCCCACTGGCAAAGTTGTGCAGCATTTGCCGGGTGACGGCTTGTGGATAGGCGCTGACGCCTTCTTCCATTACTCCGTGATCTGCGGCGAACAGTATCGCTCTGGCGATGCGGGTATCAGGTGTCAGTGTGTGTTGTATGGCGCTGATCTGCATGGCCAGAGTTTCGAGTTCACCGAGTGAGCCGGGCGGTTTGGTTTTCTGATTGAGTGCAGCGCCGGCCTGGTGCATTCGATCCGTGAACGGTGGTAGATATTCCGATGTGTCCGTCGCCATGTGTTGATCGCCTGAAAAAAACATCGCGCATGCTATCGCAAGTAGCGCTTTGGTGTTCAATTCTTATTGCGCCGCCGGCTTAGCTGACATGGCATTTGCCTGTGAGCAGTTGGCAGAACCCGGGATAAGTAATGTGGTGTGTGTTGCTCAGCAATCAGTTTTCAGTCATCATGCGGTGATCGGTCCTTTCAGGACGGCCTCTAGTCGGGCCGTGGGGAACCGGGTGCTGCTTTTTCGCCGGTATAGGTGTCAGGCAAAATCCCGGACTGCCCTCGCAACTGTGAACGGTGAGCGCTATTTCGCGAGACTTGTAGTTTCAGTCTCATCCACTGGCTTAAAACGCCGGGAAGGTAGAAATAGTAGCGTTGACCCGTAAGTCAGGATATCCGCCGGTAAGTGAATTTTCTGTCTGCTGAGCGAGGTGTTTGGCGAGGACTCTGTTCCTTATTCCGCACCTGCTCCAAAGACATTGCCGAGCGGGCTTTGCGTTGAAACAAGTTATATTCCATTGTTGTGGTACCACAGACGATCGCGTGCGCAATGCAAGCGGTGTTGCGTGTGTACGTGGCTGGCTTGTTAGTTTCTCGTTTTTCTCTGTTTTCCTGATTAGCATGGCGGCGTCTGCGGACATCGGCACCATTGTCATCACCGGTGACGAACCAGAGGACGAATCCACAGGCAACGTCTCAACCCCGACTCCGTTTGCCATAGGTGATACAGCGGAGGGGGAGTTCACAGGTTTTCGCGAAGTCATTCAAAAAGAACAACTGCAACAAGCAGGTAGCTCACTGGCTGAAGTAGTCGCGACCGAGAGCGGCGTGCAATTTAAACAAAGCGGTGGCTTGGGCAGTCATTCTACTGTGTCGCTGCGTGGTTCCAGTGCGGAACAAGTGAACGTATATCTTGATGGTATTCTGCTAAATGAAGCATCAGGTGGTGGTGTCAACTTCAGCGATATTGAATTGATGCAGGCTGAAAAAGTAGAAGTGTATAAAGGTACGGTGCCAGTGCAGTTGGGTAACACCGCGATCGGCGGTGCTATTAATATCACTACCGCCAGAGCGACAGGTAGGCCTGTGACCAGTATGCTGATAGGTATTGGATCATTCGGTTCTTCAAGGTTCTCGGCGGCTTTTCGTGGCCCGGCTAGTTTGTTAAACGAACAGACTCTGGTGGGGTCGTTTTCATATCGCCAGAGTGCGAATGATTTTCCGTTTTTGAATGACAACGGCACAAACTTCAATACAACAGATGACAGTCGTGAGCGCCGCAATAACGGTCAGACTCGGAGCTTGTCAGGTTTTATTAAAACCGGCCACAGGCTGGGCAACAATTTAAAGCTTGAGCATGCCTTGCAGTTGTATGATCGATCACAGGGTGTGGCGAACTGGCGCAACTCGGAGCGCGGTGCCGCACAACTGGAAAGCAATAATGTGCAATGGCGTTCAACTGTCAGAAAAGATTCAGGTGTCGGCCAGTGGTCTTCTTTGTGGGAGCTTACCGGCTCAGTAAAGAACGAGCTTTATGACGACAGGAACGCAAGTATTGGTAACGCTTCGCAGCTAATTGACTCTGATACTTCAGTGATGGGTGTACGCGGATACTGGGAGAAAGTGCAAAATCACAGCAGTCTTTCTGCCAGTGTACGCATGCGTAGTGAGGCGCTTGAATCGATCAATCACCTGACGCAAATAAACGCCACGGATGCGAAAAGACAGCGGGCTGATATTAGTGCTCAGCACAATCGCTATTTTAATGGTGCCACCAGTCTGGTGTCCTCCAGTTTGAGTGGTTTTGTTGTTAGTGATGACTATGAAATTGAAAATTTTGAGCAAGCTCGCGATGATTACTCCACCAGTACTCTGCTTCCGCAGCTGGGATTTAGTCATACTTTAAGTGACAGGTGGTTGATGCTTGGCAACGCGTCACGGCAAAAAAGAGTGCCTTCCTTTTTTGAGTTGTTTGGTAGCCAGGGTTTGTTTGAAGGTAACCCATCCTTAAAAACAGAGTCCTCAACTAACTTTGATATCGGGGTTAAATGGAACTCTGATCCTTCTCAGGCAATCGATCAAACCTTAAGTGCAACTTATTTTTATAGTCAGCGTAAGGATTTGATTGTTCGAACTTACAGCGCACAAGGGGTGGGGCGTTCACAGAATTTGTCAAAAGCAGTGGTGCGTGGTCTTGAGTTCGCAGCCACCGCGCAATGGCAGCAAGGCTTTGGTCTTGATGCATCGCTTACATTGCAAGACGCAGAAAACCGGTCGAGGATCAGCGGTTCGACCGGCAAGCAGCTACCTGGTGAGGCTGAAGTTGATGGCGCATTGACAGCGTCGTGGAAGAATGCCCAATGGAAGTTGCAATACGAATTTAAAGCGAACTTAAATCGCTTTTACGATAGTGCTAATTTTTTAGTTGCCGCCGATCAGCGCTTGCACGGTCTATCGCTAAGTCGTTACTGGAAAGACTGGCGGCTGGATGTTGAGATTAATAACCTCACCAATCATAACTATGAAGACTTCAACGGTTACCCACGACCCGGGCGTGTTGGTTTTATCAGTGTGTTTTACCAACCCGCATCTTGATCGTAGGCCTCAGTAGTAATTCCCCTTAACTCTCATAGAGACCCCAAGGTAATAAAATGAAATTAAATCGTAATTTTTTGACCGTGCCGGTTCTGGCCATGGCGCTTGTCTTGACTGCTTGCGGTAGTGACAGCGATCCCTTAGAAACTGACGGAACTTCAGGTGCCGATACCAGTGGTGCCGACACAGATGGCGGAGCCGCAGACGGTGCCGACACAGAGGGTGGAGCCACTGATGGTGCTGATACAGAGGGCGGAGCCACAGACGGCACTGATACAGAGGGTGGAGCCATTGACGGCACTGATACAGAGGGTGGAACTACTGATGGTACTGGCACAGATGGTGAGACCACAGACGGAAATGACACAGATGGCGGAACTACAGACGGCACTGACACGGAAGGTGAAGCCACAGATGGTACGGACACAGAGGGTGGTACTGATACCAGTGACAGTGGTCGAGTTGTTGTCAGTACAGTAGACACCATGTTTACCAGTTCAGTTGTGCAAATTATTGACTCAAGTGATCCTTTCACCAGTCAGAATGATCTGAATCCGGGTGTGTCAGATACTATAGTTCGTGCATTTGAAGACAACTACTATGTCATTCGTCGCTTCAACTCTGACAGTCTGGCAGCTTACTCTGTGAGCGATCCGTCCACACCGCTGTACGAGGTATCGACCAATTCAGAAATGGAGCCTGATGTTTCAAGTAATCCTCATGATCTGGTATTCCTTAATTCGAGCAAGGCTTATTTGTTGCGCTATGGTAGTCCGATTGTTTGGGTGGTTAATCCTTCGGTAACTGACCCGGCACTGTTTAAAATTGGTGAAATTGATCTCAGTGCATATGATATGTCTGGTGGGCCGGAGGCTACTCGCGGTGTGATTGTAGGCGATAAGCTGTATGTGGTTATGCAGCGATTGCAGGGGTTTGCACCCACGGAGCCTGGCTATGTTGCGGTGATAGATACGGCAACTGATACTGAAATCAACACCAACACGGGTTCTTTGCCCGGCATAGAGCTACCGGCTTTCAACCCTGGTGACATATCAGTAGATGCTGCAAGCGATACACTTTTTATCTCTGCGTTTGGCGATTTTGGTGCGTTTGATGGGTCTCGTCCTGCAGCATTCACGGGCGGAGTGGTAACGGTTGATACGGTTGACTATAGTGCGGCACAGTTGATTGACGATAATGAAGGTACCGGTCGTATCAACAACGTTGAGATCGTTAGTGCAGGTAAAGGTTATCTTGTGAGTTCTTCAGGATTCGGTACAACGTCACTTGATCAATTTAACCCGGTTACCGGTCGTATAGAAGCACTTGGTGTAGCAGGTCTGGCTGGCGTAGATATACGTGACATCGCTGTTGGCCCGGCTGGAAACTTATGGGTAGCCATTGCCGCTGCTGAATCGCCTAAAATTGTTGTAATCAATCCGGCGGATAATTCCCTGGTATCTGATGGCATTGCTACCACGTTGAACCCGACAGGGTTTGCGTTTACGCAGTAAGATGATGACGCTGGCTGCAACAATGGGTTGCAGCCAGTATCGTTTCATACACAGCCTGTATTCATTGAAAAAAAACTCGCTAAAGTCAGTTAGTCCATTGTCCGGGTGGCTGGGGTTGCTGTTGTTTTTGTTTTTTCTCTCAGTCCGCAGCGTTGCAGCTGAAACACCTCAGGTAAAAGTAGCGTCAATCAATTTATGTGCAGATCAGCTAGTGCTGCTACTGTCGGATGAAGAACAGATTCGATCATTGTCTATGCTGTCTCAAGAAGAGGCGGGCTCATACTTCTTTGAGCGCGCTCGGGCCTATCCGGTAAATGAAGGGCATGCTGAGCAGATACTGACTCTGCAGCCGGACCTGGTTATAGTCGGGCAGTATTCAAATAGTCACACAGTGGCTATGTTGCGTGAGGTGGGGTTGCGGATAGAAACACTGCCGATAGCCAACAGTATTGAAACAGTATTTGAAAATATTGCAAGCGTCGCCCGCTGGGTAGGGCACGAAGACCGTGGTTCAGAAGTGGTGGAAAAATTACGCCTGCGGCTGAAAAATCTTGAAAAACCCCGGGAGCCCAAGCCATTAGCAGCGGGCTATGACCCAAACGGTTATACCAGTGGCGCACTGTCGGTTCGGGGTCAAATTATGGAGTATGCAGGCTTTAGCAATGTGGCATCGCTTGCCGGTATCGATAGTTATGGCAAGTTATCGCTTGAAGCAATAATAAATTTACAGCCCGACGCGCTGATAGAATCACCGTATAGCCCGGGGACGTACTCCCGTGCCCAGGCCATGAGCCAGCACCCGGCGTTGTTAGCAGCAGGCCTTGATCCGCACGTGATCCACATTCCCAGTCGCATGACGGTATGCGGTGGCCCGTGGACTATCGATGTTATAGAGTCGTTACAGGCTGAACGATTAAAATTGATGGGTGGGTAAAATTCATGAAGCTCATTGAAGTTAACGAAAATGGCCGGTTTTTATGAAGCTGTCGCAAGCTAAGCTATGTACGCTTTTGGCGATAGTCGCGTTATTGCTCTTTATAGCATCAGTGGCTATTGGTCGTGATTCACTACCGCTGCTTACCGCACTAAAAGACACTCTTAACGGCAACGACTCTGTTTATGCCGTGATACTGAATCAAATTCGATTGCCGCGTGCTTTAATTGCACTGGTCGCCGGTGCCACTCTTGGTCTGTGTGGTGCCGCTATGCAAGGCTTGTTACGTAACCCGTTGGCAAGTCCGGGGCTTGTGGGTAGTGCCAGTGGTGCGGCGTTTTTTGCGGTTCTTGTGTTGTATTTCGGTACCGGGATGGTGCCGCCTTATGTCTTGCCGGTGGCAGGTATGTTTGGTGCGTTGCTCGCGACTGTGCTGGTGTATGTGTTGGCAGGGCGCGATGCTTCAGTGACTACTTTAATTCTTGCGGGTGTGGCTATTAATGCTCTGGCAACTGCCGGTATGTCGCTGCTGTTAAACCTGGCGCCCAGTCCGTTTGCGGTACGTGAGCTTGTGTTATGGACACTCGGGGATATCACTGATCGCAGTATGAATGACTTCTGGCTCATGCTGCCTACATCGTTAATTGGCTGGGCTATGTTGATCGGTGTCGGTGGTAAGCTTGATTCGTTAACGCTCGGTGAGCGCACGGCACAAAGCATGGGAGTGAACCCGGTGCATTTACGCTGGCGTATTTTTATCGCGGTATCACTTGCGGTAGGTGCAGCAGTTGCCACGGTGGGTATGATTGGTTTTATCGGGTTGGTGGTTCCACATTTGTTAAGGCCCTATGTTGCTCACGAACCGGGTCGTCTATTGGCAGCCTCTGCTTTGGGTGGAGCTTGTGTGTTGCTTGCGGCAGATATCGGTGTTCGACTAATACCCACTGACTCGCCACTTAAGGTGGGGGTCTTAACCGCTTTGGTGGGTGCACCTTTCTTTTTGCACTTGATTGTCCGTAGCCGACGGGAATACTTGTGAGCGCGCTACTGCAATCGACTGAGGTATCAGTGACGCGCTCTGAGCGAAAGCTCGTTAACAAGGTATCAATACGCCTTGCGGCGGGTGAGTTGGTCGGGTTGGTCGGGCCCAATGGTGCAGGTAAGTCCACTCTGCTGAATCTGTTGGCAGGCCTGGTTAAAGCAGATGCTGGTACGGTGCTGCTCGATAACAAAAATATCAATAAAATACCGTTGCAGCAAAAGAGTCAGATGCTTGCATGGGTAGCGCAAAGTGGCCCGGTGAACTGGCCGCTCACGGTGGAGCGAATTGTAGCTCTCGGCCGCAGACCGCACCTAAGTGCCTGGCAGCGGTTAACTGATGAAGATACAGCGGCTATAGAGTACGCAATAGCTGCAACAGATTGCCAGTCGCTACGGCATCAGGATGCCACTACCCTTTCAGGCGGTGAGCGCACCCGTATGCTATTGGCAAGAGCCCTGGCGGCACAGCCGAAGGTGCTGCTTGCAGATGAGCCAATCGCCGCGCTTGATCTGAAGCATCAGTTACAAACTATGCAGTTGCTACGGCAGTTTTCAAGCGGCGACAACGCCTGCCTTGTGGTGCTGCATGATCTCTCAATGGCTTACCGATTTTGTGATCGATTGTATTTGATGAGTGAAGGAGAAATGGTGGCAGAAGGTCAGCCGTCAGATGTGCTTAGTGATGATAATCTTAAGGCGGTATACGGGGTAGAGGTCATCAAAGGTGGTGGTGATTTACCGTACATTGTTCCCGTGCGCGAACTGTAGCCAGCCAGAGGATGAAATCTCTCATACTTGGTGGTATCAAGTCTGGCAAAAGCAGGTTGGCAGAGACGTATGCGGCCGGAACCGGCAGGCGTGTGATCTACATAGCGACTGCGACCGCCAATGATGATGAAATGCTCAAACGCATTGAACATCACAAAGCAAGTCGACCAGCACATTGGCAGGTGGTGGAAGAGCCTCTGAATCTGGCAAAGGTTATCAGTGCTCATTCCATGGCCGATACGTGCGTCCTGGTAGACTGCCTGACGTTGTGGCTAACCAATGTGCTGCTGTCAGGTAGCGTGGGGTCGGTGCAGCAACAAAGGGATGGTTTACAGCAGGCGGTGAAGAACGCTGCCGGTACTATTGTAATGGTATCCAATGAAACCAGCATGGGGATCATCCCCCTTGGTGAGCTGACACGACAATATTGCGATGAGGCGGGTTTGCTGCATCAGCAATTGGCGGCCACTTGCGACAACGTGATTTTAACTGTGGCAGGATTGCCGCATTATTTAAAAGGATCTCCTGGTGAGTGACAACAATAGTAAAACTGCGCAAGCGCATAACGCCCGTATGCAGGAAATGCAGAAAAAGCAAAAGGCACGCGTTGCCAAAGCTGATATTGAGCGTGGCATACTGATAGTGAATACCGGTGACGGCAAGGGTAAGTCATCCTCTGCGTTTGGCACGGCGATCCGTGCTGCAGGCCATGGGCAAAGTGTTGGTATCATGCAGTTTATAAAAGGCACCTGGAAAACAGGTGAGGCAGAAGCTTTTAAGCGCTTTCCGGAAATTGACCACAAGGTCAGCGGCGACGGGTTTACCTGGAATACACAAGATCTTGACGAAGACACTGCCAGCGCCCGGCATGGCTGGCAGCAAACTGTAGAGATGATAGAAAGTTGCCGAAGTGATAAACCGTTGTATGACTTGATCATTCTGGATGAACTGAATATAGCATTGCGATACGACTATCTGGATATTGAAGACGCGGTGCGAGTGTTAGCGGCCAAGCCCGAAAAATTGAATATCATAGTGACCGGCAGGGATGCAAAACCGGAACTGATCGAAATCGCAGACACAGTCACAGACATGTTCATGGTAAAGCATGCATTTGAAGCGGGAATTCGTGCCCAAAAGGGGGTGGAGTTTTAGAAACTATTCGGTATGCCCCTGTGGTGTTGCTGTGGTTTCAGAGGGTGTTGTCGTGAGTGACTGGCGGCCGCCTCGAAATACACCTGTATGTTGTACGCGAATTCCTCCCAATAGTATCCACTAAAGTTAGCGTTTATTTTTGCGGTGTAATTGGTAGTGGTACAATTGGGTTGAATAGTCATAAGGAGATTTCATGCCTATCGCACGCATTGGCATGTATCTGCCGCTTAGCGAAAATACTTTACATCTGCTACTGGACGATGCGGCTGAACTGTTACCGGTGCTTCAGGCTTTGTCGTTGGCGCAATACACAGCGCTATTGTTGGTAGCACGTCTACCCGAACAGCAGGAAAAGCAGAGTTTCCAGCCCGAACAGTTTTTTGCACAGGCGTTGGACATTGGCCATGCTCAAGTTCAGCAAGCTGACTTGAAGTCCTATATTGAAGGTACCCATTCATTAATCAGTAAGTCACAAATTACCGACGGCATTAATTGCCTGATAGATTTCAGCATTGCCCTGCTTGATGATAAAACCGTTGCGCTTGGTGAGTATCTGCAGTTGGACGGCAGTTGGGATTTTGAATTCAAAGATCGCCACCGAAACGCCCTCAATGAAGGGGCGGTTAAAATCCAGTTGCACTCGCGTAATGTGTCGTACTTAACCACGGAGCAGAGTCGGTTGTACCGTGAGTTTGAAGCGCAAAGTGATGAACAAATACATGTTCAGGGCTACGCAGGTACTGGAAAATCAACTTTCATTGTTGCAATTTTAAAATTGCTAGAGCGATCAAATGCGCAGGTGTTGTTGCTTGCCCATACCAAAAAGCAGCTCGATGCGCTGTCAGCCAAAGCAGATCTACACCCGAATGTACACAAAAAAACTTTCATTGGGTTGGCGCAACAAATATTACCCGACGATCTGACGGTAAGCTCACATAAGAATTTTCGTCGCATAGATATGTCTCGAGCGACCATGCCGGATTCACAATTAATACAGCTGCTGGGCGTTCGTGATAGTGGCGGTTTTAGTGCGTTAGAAATAATCGCAGCGGTGCGGGGAACGCTGTACCGTTATTGCCAGAGTGATAGCGATGAAATATCAGACGAGCATATTCCTCAACGCTTTAAAGCGACTTTTGATGTAAGCACCACTGCAATCACCTGCCAACACGCCAAAGCATTGTGGAGGCAGTTTCAAACATCCGGACCCGAACATCTGAAGCCCCAGGTTCGCGGCTTTCATGTAATAAAATGGGCGGCATTAAACCGCTGTTTTGTACCACCCGGTTATACGCATATTTTGCTGGATGAATGTCATAGTCTGTCTGAGTCAATGCTGCAGATCTTGAATAACAGTCCGCAGGCGTTGCTGACTCTGGGGGATGAGTATCAGAGCGTAAATGGTGCCGCCGCGCTAATGCCGGAAAGTGTCCGTAAACGGGAGCTTTCACATTCTGTTCGCTCAAGTAGTCAGATTGAGAGTATTGTGAATCCGATTATCTCTGTGCACCCCGGTAAATCGAAGTCGCCATTTCACGGAAATACTAATCACCGGATTGAAATCGAATACTACAAAGTAGCCAAAGTCCCTGATCAAACCTTTGTGATTCTGGTGAACGAAATGTGGGGGCTGTTCGAATGGGCGCAGAGAATTGCTGCAGAGAATGCTGACATACAGTTGCTAAGCAGTGCCAAAGATCTGGATATGTTTGTTCAGGACTGCATAGAGCTATATAACACAGGGACCAGAGCCCGGCACCCGGAACTGTTTCGATTTAACTCATGGCAGGACGTTGAAAGGCATCATCGCAATATCCCTGGCTTTCAACGTATCAATAGAATGTTGGAAAAGGGGTTTGGCTACAAGGACTGGCAACAAACCTACAGTAAATTTAATAGCCACGGCCGCGGTAATGTGGCGCTTGATTTTATTAAAAATACCTTAAATCATGAGTTCGACAACGTTATGCTCACCCCTGGTATTTTCCGCGGTTCAATGTCAGATAATCGCGCCGGGTTCTGTTCTATATTATATGTCGGGGTGACCAGAGCCAGGAAAAAACTCCTGGTTCCTGAAACGCTAAGAGATTGGATTGAGGAGGTGTCGGTAAAATGAATTCATGGTATTCCATGACCCTCGTCTATAGTGTGTGGGCCCTGTGGCAGAATTTCCAGGTCACGTTGTCGGCGGTAGAATGAATTATACTCCTTAAACCTGCAATTCTTGTGGCATTATTGAATCATAATTAATTCGCAAAACATACTATGAGTTCCGACAATCAACACAACATAATCATAATGGGCGGTGGTGCTGCAGGGCTTGCGTTGGCATCAAAACTTGGTCGCCGCTTCAGACGCTCTGACTCGGTGAGCGTTACTCTCATTGATCAGCAACTTACCCATATATGGAAGCCACTGTTGCATGAGGTGGCAGCCGGATCGTTTGATCCGAATGTGAATGAGATATCTTTTCTTGCGCAAGCGAAACGCTGCGGCTTCAGGTTTCGTCTGGGTGCACTCAGCGCCATTGACCGGGCCAATAAGAAGATTGTACTTGCACCAATATTTGATGTTAAAGATGAGCTACTCAGTAATGAGCGTCATATCAATTACGACACATTGGTGGTTGCAGTAGGTAGTGTCAGTAATGACTTTGGTGTTCCCGGTGTGGGTGATCATTGCCTGTACCTCGATACCACACAGCAGGCTGAGAACTTCCATAAGCGATTGGTGCAAACCTATACGCAAATATTCTCATCAGATAGCTCGGTCGAAGAGCGCAAGCTTGACGTCGCCATTATCGGTGCGGGTGCTACGGGTGTTGAACTGGCAGCGCAACTCAGACAGATTGCCGACTTACTGGATTCCTATATGGACATCACAGAGCAGTCAGTCAGTATCAGTGTTCGCATAATTGAGGGCGCTGATCGCATATTGCCGGCGCTGCCGGAGTATCTGTCTTCGGCCACTGCAAAACAATTAGAGAAGTTGGAAATAGAAATATACACAGGTGAAACGGTTACCGAAGTCACCGCCGATGCGGTTTACACCAAAAGCGGTAAGCAATTCCCGAGTAATATTTCTGTGTGGGCGGCCGGAATTAAAGCGCCGGACTTATTGCAAAATTGCGATGGCCTTGAGCAAAATAGAATCAATCAATTAATGGTAACAGGCACTTTGCAGGCCACGCTTGATGAAAACATTTTTGCCATCGGTGACTGTGCAGCGTGTGAATGGAAAGATGGTAAATTTATTCCACCGCGAGCTCAATCCGCACATCAACAAGCTTCGCATCTTGCGCGTAGCCTGCGACTAAGAATCAAAGGAGAGCCCCTGCCGGTGTTTAAATATCGTGATTACGGTTCATTGGTGTCGCTTGGTAATTATTCTACTGTGGGCAATCTGATGGGTAATGCAATAAAAAATGTGAGGGTGGAGGGGCTGATTGCCCGGATCGTTTATCTGTCGCTATACAAGATGCATCAGGTATCGTTGTTTGGATACGTAAGAACGGCTTTGTTTACGCTGTCTAATATATTCAGACGGTCAGTGCACCCTGAAATTAAATTGCATTAACGGGAAGGTTAACTTTATCTGTGTCGCGAATGTCTGGTCAGTACAATCCGTATAGCTCGATCTACCATCACAGTGCTTCCTTTGGGAGGTTGCGTCTCTAGCCCGGATTATTCATGATGATAACGGCATCTCACTTGATCTTTGATTCCACGGCGAATTTTTTCTTTTTGCAAATATACAATAAGTATTCGACGCAAGAAGAAAATCCACTGCGATATAAAATCTCTACGCGATAGGCTCGCCACATCATGAATAATCCGGGCTAGTGGCGTTTACTTAGTGTTTACAGGTGTTAGCCAAGCCAACAAACGCTGGCAAGTTCCCTCGGTGGTTCATTGCATTGAATTCGTTCCACTTGATTCATTACCTCGTCACAAAATGGGAGCGAGATAACAGTTTAATTTTTACGTAGTTGCTGAAATGACTGTTCGAAGTACTTGAGTAGTCGTTGTAATGCAGTCGTCGTATCGTTTGTTACCTGTAGTAATCGCTCTTTCCCTCTCCGCCGTTACCGTATCTCCGGCTTTTGCGCTGAATGCAGCGCCGCCTTTGGTATTGGCAGAGCGTTATCATGCGCAAGTAGATCTGAGCCGTTATTGGGTCAGTGAAAAATATGACGGGGCAAGAGCCTGGTGGGACGGTGAAAAGTTTATCTCGCGCGGTGGTGGTATTTATCAGGCGCCGGACTGGTTTATCGCTAATCTTCCTGACGAGGTTCTTGACGGTGAGTTATGGATTGGCCGCAATAAATTTCAGCAATTGATGCAGACCATTCGGGATCAGGTACCTGACGATAGCGCCTGGCGCACAGTGAAGTTTATGGTTTTTGACGCGCCGAAGGCTCATGGTAACTTCAGTGTACGCCAGACCCATGTGGGGAATGTCCTTCGTGCAGTTACTGATCCATGGGTACAGCAGGTATCGCAAACACGTGTTATGTCACATGAGGATCTTCTTGCGCAGTTAGATTTTATAACCAGGCAAGGTGGAGAAGGACTGATGTTGCAACGTGAAGATATGAGCTATGTCAGTGGCAGGCATTATGGTCTGTTGAAAGTTAAGCTTCACACAGACGCAGAGGCGCGAGTGCTTGCTCACCAGCCTGGCAAAGGAAAGTATACCGGTATGATGGGCAGCCTGTTGGTTGAAAGTGAAAACGGAGTGCAGTTTAAAATAGGCAGCGGATTCACTGACAATGAACGGCGGGCGCCACCGGCTGTTGGGAGCCTGGTTACCTATCGATATCAAGGTAAAACGCAGAGTGGCAAGCCAAGGTTTGCAAGGTTTCTTCGAATTCGTACTGAGTAGTATTATTACGCTGGCAGGTCGCACGATAGCTGTCGAAGGGCTTTGAATGATCAGTCATTGTATAAGTTGTGTAGTCATGACATATTAAGCCAAGCATTAGTTTGGAATATTCTCAATGAGTTTGATCAAAACGGCGGTGTTTGCGTTTCTGGCAACCGGAATATTATGTGGCAAGTCAGTTGTTGCAGATACCAGTGGGCTCATATTTACGCAATCTGTGCAATTTCTGGATGTTCCTGCCGCAGACGAACTTTACTTAAATACGAATGTTTCAGTCAGTGGTGATTCGGCGCTGGTAGGACGGTACCCTGGTTTTGCCAACATATACAGACGCAACAGTGCCGGCGTATGGGATTTTGAAGCCAGCCTTCTGCCGGATGTCGAATTGGCGAATGGATATTTCAGTGGTGGCAGGCCTTTGGCGCTGAGCGGTGATACTGCTATATTTGGCTCGGAGCGCGAAACGTTCATCTTCAGGCGCACTCCGGTAGGTGCATGGATAGAAGAGGCCCGGCTACCCTATGGCAAGGAGGGCAATTTTAATTTGTCGGTCGCGCTTGACGAAGATACAGCGCTTATTGGCCGCGGTGGCTCGGGTGATAGATCGGTCATTGTCTTTAAGAGAAATCAGAATGCCGAGTGGCTGGTGGAAGCCGAACTAACTATCGAGCAGGTTACCCGCTTTAACCCCTACGAGTTCGCCGGCACCCTGGCTATCAAAGGTGACACTGTCGTGGTGGGAAGATACAACGACTGGTCCAGCGCCGAGCCTGTATTTAACGTGTACATATACCGCCGTAGCGCTGATGGGAATTGGCGCAAGGAGGCGAATATAGAAACGTCTTTGGCAGATCATGGCTCGGCGTTTTACGATGAGTCGCCTGTAGCAATAAGCAAAGACTTGGTTGCGGTGGCGCATGGTGATAGCGGGGTTAGAATATTCAGGCGCAACAATGAGGGTAGTTGGCAAAGCGAAGGCCTGGTCGTATCGTACGATGGCGAACATGGTGATCGATTTGGTGAATCCATTGCAATAGATGGAAAATATCTTTTGGTAGGAGCACCTTCGGACAGAATAAATGTTCAGAGTGGACCCTATGGACCGAACCCCGCTGATGCTATTGGATCTGCTTATCTTTTTGTGCATAACCTGACAGATGGCAAGTGGTATCAGGAAGCTAAGCTCACCGCGGCGGAGCTTGCTCCGGAGCGGTTCGGTCACTCAGTGTCAATTGATAGCAATTATGCAATTGTCGGGTCAATCCAAAGTGTTTACGCTTTTGATCTGTCGCAGGTGGCAGATAAGGATGCTGATGGGCTAAGGAATAGCTTGGATAATTGTCCGGAGCGAAGTAATACAAATCAATCTGATAGTGACTCAGATGGTCTGGGGGATAATTGTGATAGCAATCCTAATACGCCTCTGGTTCTCGCCGAACAAGTGGCACAAGAGTGTGATGCAAATAATCCGACGCCGTTTTCCAGTGCATATCAACAACAGTCGGTACAGCAATTAGCCAATCGCAATAGCCTGTCTAACAATCCGCTGGCATTTGATAATTTACACCAGAGCATTGTTTCAATAGATGGTGATACCGCAGTTGTCAGTGTTGATCTTGAGAATAAAGTAGCCGTATATAAACTGAGCGCATCGGGTGAATGGTTACAGCAAGCGACCATAGAGATTCATGATGAGCGCTTTGATCGTTTTGGTTCCCTGTTAGCGATCAGTGGTGATGTCATAGTGGTTGGCACCAGGTCAGATATCGAGCTGACTGAGCAGGTGGGTGCAGACACTGGTGCTGTTTATATTTATCGGCGTCAGAATGATGAAACCTGGCAACAAGAGACGAAACTCATCATCGGTGATTTGCAGGACGGTGATACGTTGGTACGGTCTATCGCGATTGATGGAGATACGCTGATTGTCGGATCGTCCGGTTTTAATCAGGATGGCAACGAAACTGGAGCGGCTTATATTTTCCGACGCAGTGTCAGTGGTGATTGGCTTCAGGAAGCGAAACTCAACATACGTTCGCGGCTTTCGGTTCAAGAGCGTCTACTTAGAGTGCTGAATTTGGATGCGGCGGACGCCGTGGCAATTAAAGGCAACTATGCGATAGTAGGCTCTAGTCATGGGGGTCTTGTGTATGTTCGCACTGACGATGGGCAATGGCTGGCTCAAGCCGTGCTCGATGGTGGTGCGTTGGCACGTTATTATGAAAAATATTTACACGACGTATGGATAGGGTGTGGATATGCTCGAGTTGGCGCGAGTGTGTATCGTTATGAAAGCGGGGGGCAGTGGTCACAGGAGCTTACGTTTGCCAGTGAAGAGTCTGTGATCTTAGCCGTCAGTGAGGAATGGATTTTAACTGGCACGTCATCACAAAGCCCTCAGGAGCAGTTCAAAATATTCACTCACAGTCGCCAGGCAGGTGGCAGCTGGGTTGTCGTTGGTACGCTCGATCCCGGTGATCCGCGTTTGTTTGCACTCACTCTCTATGATTTGGCAGTGACTGCTTCAATCAGCAATGATCTCGCTATGATTGGTGCCGGGTCTAGTGAGTCGGTCTTTGTTGTGGATCTGGCGAGTATTCAGGGACGTTTCGAAAATTTCCCCACCGGTGACACAACAAGCTTTGCAGTTTGTCGGGATCTTGCTGGTGAAGCCGACAACAGATTTGGATGGCAGGATGGAGCAAGCTGTAGATATCAGCCTGATCTTCTAACAGTCGATGATGTCGATCGCATGCAATATTTGCGGGCGAGCAACCCTTTGTTCCCGCAATCTGACGAGCTTGTGGCTTTTTCAGGGAGTAGTGCTGTCGTTACTGAGCGCATCGCTGCGGATGAAACAATAAGCACTCTCTATACAACCGAAGACCAAATGAATTGGGTTGGTCAGGCCGACATCAATATTCATAACGCATCATCCGCTATAGACGGTAACACGGCTGTATTTGGCGTAAGCACAGCCAATTTGGAATGTGAGTCGTTGATTGATGGGCGTTGTGTGGAGGCCGAGTTTTTTGACTGGAATGTAGACACTTATCCCTGGGGTGGTGCGTTTGTCTATCAGCGAGATGGTTCAGGCCAATGGAAGCCGCAAGCTAAGTTGCTGGAACAGCGATCTGAAAACTCAGCTTATTTTACCGGCTTTTATGGAAATGGATTCGGAGCTGCAGTGGCTGTGTCCGGAGACACAATTGCTGTGAGCGCCGTACCGCTAGGCGAGCGTGGTGGGGAGCCAGGGCGGATATCGATGTTCAGGCGTGACCTTGAAGGTAATTGGATTTCCGAAGGTATACTGGCAAGTGGTTTTGAAGACCCGGATGGCTTCGGAACAAATTTCGCGTTGAGCGGTGATACCTTGGTGGTGGGCACGGTTGCCGCGGAAGTGTGCTGTTATTTGAGAGTGCCAGTGGCGCGGGTGTATGCACGTGATGCTTTGAACCAGTGGAAATTTCAAGCTGTGCTTCGGGCAGATGGGCTGAAAGCCCATGGCAACGGTACTGAACCACAGGTGAGTATCTTCGAAAACACCGTCTTGTTGCACACTGCTGAAAAAACGGTGATGTTCAATAGAGGCGCAACTGATCACTGGCGTCTTGTGGCAACCTTTGCAGGTGATAACTTAAAAATAGCGCACAACAGGCTGTGGCAATCGACAGGGGTCAATAGTAGCGGTGGGGTCAATTACGTTCCCGTAGAATTTTCAGCTCTGTCAGAGAACTCTGTTACTGACCCAATAATAGTTATTGGGGATCAAAACCTCACACCTGTTGAAAATGACGAACCTGGTTCAAACAATGGTGATGTTGCCGATGGTGTGTCTGGTGATGGCAATACTGGCAACAATATTAGCGCATCTGAAAATTGCAATTATCAGGATGCAGATGCAAACAGTGGCTGGGGCTGGGATCCCGTAGCGCAGCTTTCCTGCTTCCCGCGGTGTATTGATTCTGATGGTGATGGCTATGGGTGGGATGGCGTTAACTCTTGCCGCCCCGTGTATCAAATGCAATGTATAGATTCTGATGGCGATGGGTACGGATGGAACGGTGCAGAAACCTGCACGCCATAGACGCGCATCTATTTCATCGATGTTTCTTTAGATCGCGTATCGCGGCCTGTTACCCCAGGGCTTCGCTTTAGTGAATACGGCGTTGGTTTTTTTAGAGCCAGGCAGTGATCAGGGTTTTAGCAGTTCCAGGAGTTTCTGCTGTTCTCCGGCATATAAGCGTCGAACACCACGTAGCGTTTGTCCTTTGAGTTTGCCGGTTGAATCGTATTTCAGGTTGACGAATCCGCCATCTGGTTTTGCAAATTCCAGGGTCTTGACTATCGAGTCGTCGACCAGTAAATCTGACCTGAACGGCATAACGGTGCCTTCTTTGGCTAAGATGTATTCTTCGTCTTCCATGAGTTCATCGACGTCAATGCCAAGGTTTTCGGCTGCGGTGGTTTTGTCAGTGACACAAGATACTTTGATAGAACCGCCCAGGTACAACAGGCCTTCTTTGGCGGTGACGATGAATACGGTGCAATCAGGGCCAACTCCTGCTGCAGTAAATTTGTCGCTGACAGCGTATGAAAGCATATTGTCGGGTGAATCTGACTGAGACGCTTTTTTTTTCCAGGTACTAATTTTCCAAAGATAAGTAAAATATTTCACTGATAGTCCTTATTTTCAAGATTTTCCGCGTTGTGCCGGTATTTCTTTTTTACGTCCATGATCAGCTGGCGCGGTAGTTCGAGCTCTATACAAGCCTCACTCCGGGAATTCTATTCTTTGAAGTTAGCGCAGATAGGGTGCGGGTGATGTGCCTAAGTGTATCTGATCGAGAGTGGCGCTATCGCACAAATGGATATCGCGCATCATTTTTATAAAGTGCGAACGCTCCTGTTAGTGAGTTTTGTGGCGACGGCATATGCTCATGTTTTCTTTTTTAATGCTTCTGCCCATATAGGAGACGGCTCGCTGTCGCGTTGGCTCTGTCTCACACCATTTATAAATTGCCGCAATACCTGATCACCACATTGTCGATAATTGCGGCTGCCGGGTTTGCGCAATAGTGCACTGACTTCGCTACTAGTGAGCGAAGCACCGCCAGCGGCCATCGTATCTTCTAAATCTTCGCTGCGCATCGCCAACGCGATTTTCATCAGCTTTAATACGGTATTGTTTTCGATATAGGATTTTGATGGAGGCGGCACTGGTTTACCCTCCTGGACGCCGCGCCGTTCAACAATATAGCCCGCTAAAAACGCTGATATAGCTTCATTGGGGCAGCCTTCAAAATCTGGTTCGTCTTCGCCGAGCCGCCAGGCACTGACTTGTTCAATCGTAGGGGTAAGCCCACCTAGTTTCAGTATTCTTTTGGCTGTAGGGTCATCTATCTGCAGGGCATAGCGTAAACGCTTGAATAGCTCGTTATTGTCCACGGGGCTCCGATATTACTTGGTTGATTGATTGTTTGAATATCATTAGCCCGGATTATTCATTATGTGGCGAGCATATCGCGTCGAGATTTGGTTTCACAGTGGATTTTCTTCTTGCGTCGAATACTTATCGATATTTGCAAAAAGAAAAAATTCGCTGTGGAATCAAAGATCAAGTGAGATGCCGTCATCATCATGAATAATCCGGGTTAGGGTTGGCACGCTAACACATGGGTGTATGGAGTACCTTCAGCATCTGGCCTTCCGTGTGCGGCAGTCACCGGGCACTTTATGATAAGGATCTGTGCTTATGATATTTTTTCTTATAAATAATTATAATCGATCCGTACAGTACAGTACTGAATAAATCGCACAAGCGCGAACTCAACGCAGGGGGCATAACTGAGCAGCTTGACGAGCTAGACATCCCTTGCTCACGCTGGCGGGTTTGTTGACCGGGCATTCGAACAAACGTCCCGCAGGAAACCCGACGCGTGAGCGAGTGGCAAGTCAGGTAGAAATATCCAGCTCGTTTTACGAAGACTATTTGCGTGTGGTCTACGCATCGCGGCACGTGTTTATGTATTCTTGCCCAGCCACAAAGCGCATCCACTGATATAGAGGTGACAAAAACATACATTCTCTGACCAGGCAGGTATTTCCAGCCCATGCCAGCATCACAGATAGAGGCTCAGAACACTGTTGGATGCGCTTATGCCCCTTACGTGATGGATCATTTATTCGAATAAGCCACAGGGTCAGGTGCTTGGATCTTACTCAAGCTCTAACGTAAAAGCGCTTTCTATCAATCGTGAAAACTCCTGAATCACTTTGTCATTGGATGTACCCACTCGCTCAGCGGTATATAGGTTAACGAAGTAGGTAGGCAGTTTGGGTAGGCGATTTTCTGTATCGATGACTTCTGCCATACCCGGCGCTCGAAATCCGCGTATGTCAGCTCTTATGCCTAAATCTGCGGCACAGGCAATTGCCCCTGAATCAAAGTTATTGCCGGCGTCAACTGCGTTGACCCAGGACAGCCCCGCTGCATCAAGTGCGGCAATAGCTGGTTTTCTGAACATACAGATTCGGGTAAACGCGAGTGGCAGGGGCTCCTGCCGCCAGGCCCTGCCGTGAACAGCGCCCGTCCATACAAGATCGCGTTCGAGCAATTTCCTACAGCCTGGGCCGGTGTTCAGTTCGGTGGTAATAATGACGTCAAGCTTGCCAGCCGTGAATCGATCGAGCAGTTTTACTGAGTGCTTACAAAAAAGCCGCACGGATGCTCGTGGGTAGGTTTGTACAAATTGTTTAAGAATACCCGGGACATGTGGCTCTACAATATCCATCGATACCCCAAAACGCACCTCGCCGCCATCATCATGTTGCAGTAGTAAGCTCATCGTCTGGTCATTTAGTTCTACCAGCCGTCTGGCGTTACTCAGCAACTGGTCGCCCTCTGATGTGGTGCACATGCCGCGTCTGTCGCGCGTTAGCAGTGATACGCCGATCACCTCTTCTAAACGTTTCAGTTGCATGCTGACAGTCGATTGTGTCAGATGAAGTTTATTGGCTGCGCGCGTAACACTGGCCATTTCAACAACGGTGATGAAAGTTCTCAGTGTTCCTATGTCTAGATTTCTTAGCATAGCACCCGACCTGCAGTGTTTCTGAGGGTTCGGTACTGAGAGGGAGTTTCGCTACGCGGACCAGCGGATCGTCTGAGAAGCGTGGCTTGCCAGGAGCCAAAGAGGATCGGCCGGAAAGTGACGCGGCCTTGTTGATGTAAACAGGCTCTTCTGATGCCGAATAGGCCCTCTGTTAATTTGGAATACATCACTTGTTACCTTAAAACACTGTATACGAAGACTAATCGCTAATACTAGCGGTTGTCTCTTGAATTATTCATCACAAGTATTGATAGTGGGAATCGTAGCTTGTGATAGTTACCCGTCAACGATACATCTGACACCAGTGAAACAGATTATTAAGCATTGATGCAATCACAATAGTTGATATTGTTTATCAAAAACAATCGTTGGGTCGAATTTCATTTCTACTCCACACTCCTTAGCCGTGCCACAAGTGCGGATGACCCTTTAAGGAGAATGATATGACACGACAGACAACGGGCCTATCTCGCCACAAGCGAGTTAGCCGAATATCGTTTGGTACCAAGGTGCTGGAGTCACTGCTTGCCAGGTTAAAGGGTCTGACTATGAAAATGACCCGTGCCGGAAAGAAGAGTAATGAAAGGCAAATGCTAAGTTACCTGAGCGATCATCAGCTCAAAGACATTGGTTTGGTTCGCGATCAATTAGTAAACGAATCAAATCGTGCAATCTTCGACCCCACTACCGGGCGCTACTTTGAAATTGGCTTTCGGCAGGGCGGGCTAGGGAGCCCTGATCGGCCTGGAATATTCTGGATTCCAAAAGACTGAAAGGTATTGTCCGAGGGGCGACGGTCGTGATTCGATAGGAGGTTTTTGATGGACGATTTAACCCCGGAAGAAGCCGGGGTTGGATTTTTTCCTGGTGGAATTTTCACTGATCATTTATGCATCTCTTTCTCTCGATATTTGAAAGTACCGATTGATCAGGTGGGTTGCCTGATAGCATCATGTAAGCGAATGATGGTTTGTTTGATCATAAGGTGGGCGTTGGCGTGACAGGTTGCTTGCCATCGGTAGTTGCTTTGCTTCTTTTTTTATATCGCTTGTCCGTGTAGTGTTAGAGGCATCAACCAGCCCAAAGAGCCATTCATGTCTAGAATTCGCGGTTTTCATAAAATGACCGTTGCCGAGCGACGCTTAAAGCTTATCGAGGAAACCGGTGCTTTACCTGATCTGATGAAGCATATGAATGCAGACACGGACGGGCTCACTGTCACTGCTGATCAGCTTGTTGAAAATGTTATTGGCACTTATCAATTGCCACTGGGTATTGCGACTAATCTGATCATTGATGATGAAAAGGTGCTGGTGCCCATGGTGACCGAAGAGTCTTCTGTTGTAGCGGCAGTGTGCAATGGGGCTCGGCAATGCTGTGACTCAGGTGGAGTGCAAACGGTGCACATAGGGCTCGGCATGATTGGCCAGATTCAGGTAACAGGCTTGTCCAATCCTCATGCTGCTTCAGTGACTGTGCATCAGCACACTGAGGAAATCAGGGCAATATGTAATAGCTGTGACCCTCGTCTGGTGGAGTTAGGCGGTGGCTTGCGTGAAATACAAACCAGAATTGTTCCGGCGCTTTCCACTAGCCATCAACTGATCGTTCATTTGATCGTTGACACTCTGGATGCGATGGGTGCCAATGCGGTTAACACGATGGCTGAAGCATTGGCACCGCACATTGAAAGATGGTGTAGTGGCAAAGTTGGACTAAAAATACTCTCGAACCTGGCTGATCAGCGTGTAGTGAAAGCATCGGCTTGCTGGAATGCTGAGGCTATTGGAGGCGAGGACGTCTGTGATGCCATTGTACGTGCCGCGGAGTTCGCACAGGTCGATCCGTATCGTGCAACCACTCACAACAAAGGCATTATGAACGGAGTCTCGGCAGTGGTGCAGGCCACAGGCAATGATACCCGTGCTGTTGAGGCCGGAGCGCATGCCTATGCTGCACGCAGCGGCCAGTATTCACCTTTGAGTCTTTGGGAAAAAGACCGCAGTGGAAATCTCTGCGGCACGCTCGAAGTGCCAATGGCAGTGGGGATTGTCGGCGGCGCGACGCGGGTTCATCCGACCGCGCAAATGTGCCTTGAGATCATGAAAATAAAAAGTGCCAAACGCCTGGGTAGCATTATTGCGGCGGTGGGTTTAGTGCAGAATTTCTCGGCGTTGAAGGCGTTGGCAACGGAAGGAATTCAACGCGGGCACATGGCACTGCATGCTAAAAATGTCGCCATCGCAGCGGGAGCCAAAGGGGGTGTGATCGATTCAGTTGCCGCGCGCATGATCGAACTAGGCACCATCAGAGAGGATATAGCAGTTCAGTTGTTGAAGGAACAAACAGCCGGGGGGTAGTTGTGTGCATGCTAGTGTACTGGAACCAATAGATTTCACATATGAGTCAATCAACCAAAGTGTCTAATTTTAGTAGATAAATCGGGACAATAGTAAGTCATAGAGCCTGCAATGAATGTGGTGTGCACTTTGATTAATCGCCCCTACGGGAGCTCGGCATTTGGCTTGCCACTGCGTTGAAGCTCTTGAAAAGAGAATAACTATTGCCTGCGAGCTTCGCCTTGTTGCAAACCAAATGACGAACTCTCAAATGCACACTCTATTTGTTCCAGTACGCTAGCAGTGCTGCGCGCAAAATAC
>CALGJU010000057.1 GCA_937928685.1 uncultured Granulosicoccaceae bacterium | reverse complement strand
CATGGAACTACCCCGCCGCCATGGGTACTCGAAAGATCGCACCCGCACTTGCGGCGGGTTGTGCGGTCATTCTAAAGCCTGCCAGTGAAACACCATTGACATCGTTATTGCTAATGGAAGTGCTAAATGTAGCCGGTGTTCCTGACGGCTTGGTAAACGTCATACCTACCCGCCAGACTGGCCCGGTGGTTGATACGCTACTGGATGATCCACGAATCAGGGTGGTGTCTTTTACCGGTTCTACTGAAGTAGGCCGTCAGTTGTTAACCGGCTGTGCACGCAATATATTAAACCCTGCCATGGAGCTCGGTGGCAACGCACCGTTTATAGTATGTGAAGACAGTGACCTTGATGCAGCCGCTGATGGATTAATGATGGCCAAGATGCGGAATCTGGGTGAAGCGTGTACTGCCGCGAATCGAATTTATCTACACGACTCGATAGCGGCAGCATTCACCGAAAAGTATGTGGCTAAAATGGCAGCGCTTACTATTGGTAACGGTCTTGAAGAAGGTATAGATGTAGGGCCGCTGGTTAATCGCGCCACTCGTGACAAGGTTCATGAGCTAGTCCAGGACGCAGTAGCTCAAGGTGCAAAATGCCTGCTTGGCGGGACAGTGCCAGACGGCCCCGGTTTCTGCTACCCGCCTACAGTACTGACTGGTGTACCTGCGCAAGCTAAGTGTTGTCATGATGAGATATTTGGCCCTGTCGCCGCCATTCAAACCTTCACCGATGAAACTGAAGTAATAGCCCGTGCAAATACTACCGAGTATGGACTGGTAGCGTATCTTTATTGCGGTGAGTTAGGGCGAGGTTTACAGCTTTCAGAACAACTGGAGTTTGGCATGGTCGGTTTAAACCGTGGCCTGGTGTCTGACCCTGCAGCACCGTTTGGTGGAGTAAAACAATCTGGTATTGGCCGTGAAGGGGGGCGTGAAGGCATACGTGAATTTGTAGAAACCCAATACATTTCAACGGTTATTTAAGTCATGGCTATAGATCTGCCCATCGCATCGCCATCAACACGGATTCATGCACAGAAAAATAGGATTAACCTGCGAGAGGTTTCGGCAACGATGAAAAAGGAATTCATACACGCGGGTGACTTGAGTAACTATAGTTTCTCAGCTGAAAACTATCCACCACGCGAATCCCTCGGGGCAGGTGAGGTAACACCCATGTCCAGAGTGGCGCAATTAACCGCGACCAATTTAAGTGCTTCACAGCAGATACCAGCGGTAACCCATCACGACGCGGTAGACACCACAGCAGTTGAAAGTTTACGGCGCCAACTTCGCGACAGTGAATCAATAAAAGTATCATCACTGGCTTTTCAGGTAATGGCGTTGGCCAAAACACTGCGACAATTCCCGCGCTTCAATGCATCACTCATTGATAACGGGGAAAACCTTTGGCTTAAGCGTGATGTGAATATTGGAATTGCCGTGGATACACCACATGGTCTTATGGTGCCAGTAGTTGAGCATGCAGATCAGTTGGGTTTAAGTGCGATTACCTCAACCATTTCTGATCTTGCGGGTGCTGCACGTGCACGCAAGCTAAAGCCCGAACAAATGCAGATGGCTGGGTTGAGTATTTCGAATCTCGGGGTGCTGGGTGGTCGATCTTTTACACCAATGATTAACCCGCCAGAGCTTGCCATACTGGGTGTAATGAAAACACAAATGGAACCCCGTTGGGATGGTGAGCAATTTATACCAGTGCCTATGTGCCCGTTGTCACTCACTTATGATCACCGGGTGATCAATGGTGCTGATGCACAACGTTTTCTTAATCATTTGATCAGTCTGCTGGCGAATCCTCGTCAGTTGCTATTCTAAAAGCGCGCTCAATGTCTGTAGAAATAGAAATAGAAAAAGATGTTGTCGTTGTTGGTGCGGGGCCGGGTGGCTATAGCGCTGCGTTTCGATGTGCTGATCTCGGCCGATCGGTTGACCTTGTAGACTTGCGTGGCGCCCTTGGTGGCGTGTGTCTGAATGAGGGTTGCATACCCTCCAAAGCGTTATTGCACGCAACAGATTCTTTAAGGGTGGTCCGTGAGGCAGAAGACTTCGGTATTACTTTTGGCGAAGCTGCCATAGATATTGGCCGATTACGCTCACGTACTGTATCGGTTATCGAATCACTGACTGGTGGCCTGGCGCATATAGCGGCGCGTCGCAAGGTTAATCATACGGTCGCTAAGGCATCTTTTGTGGATGGCAAACGGATTGCGGTGAAGGGGCCGGATACCGATGAGACCTGGTTGTTTAAGAGTTTAATAATTGCAACCGGTTCGTCCCCCGTTGTGCTGCAGGGATGGCCTGAAGATGAACGAATCTGGGATGCTGCAGCGGCCCTTGAAGTACGTGAAATACCGAAGCATCTAGTGATAGTCGGTGGCGGTATTATCGGGCTGGAGATGGCCTGTATTTATCATGGCCTCGGAAGTAAAGTCACCATTATTGAAGCGACAGCCCAACTGGCCAGCGGCTGTGATAAAGCAGCGGCACAACTGTTACACAAGAGCCTTACAGCGCGAGGCTGTATTATCCATACCAGTACCCGGGTAAATGAAGTTCGCTGCCTGAAGAATAGCCTGGTAGTAAATTGCGATGGGCCGCTTGACGGTAGCGCAGATTATACTGCAGGAACTGCGCTTACAATAAAAGCCAGTCACGTATTGCAATCGGTAGGTCGCAGTGCCAATACAAAATCGCTTAACGTTAAAAAAGCAGGTGTGGCAGTTGATGAGCGCGGCCAGATCTTAATTGATAGCACCGGGCAAACCAATGTAAAAAACGTATTTGCGGTGGGTGACGTCACCGGCGGGCCGATGCTCGCCCACAGAGCAGTGCATCAGGGGCACATAGCCGCCGAAGTATGTAGCGGTCATACGGCAGACTGGAATGATGCACCTGTACCATCGGTGGCCTATACCCAACCAGAGGTGGCATGGGTAGGTATAAGTGAAGAACAGGCGCGTGAGGCGAATATCAGCTTCGGCACGTCTACCTTCCCGTGGGCCGCCAATGGCCGCAGTCTGGCGCATGGCACTTCAGAGGGATTCACCACGTTGGTGTATGCAACTGATAGCCAGCGTCTTATAGGCGCGACTTTGGTAGGGGACAACGCCGGTGAATTGATCGCAGAGATTGCCCATGCCATTGAAATGGGTTCCAACCTGGTAGATATCGCCCATACCATTCACGCACATCCAACACGTAGCGAAACCATTGGTATGGCTGCACAATTAGCACTTGGGTTGTGTACTGATCTTTAGTAGGGATGCGGTAGCATTTCTTAGGACTGTCGCTGCTGCGTTTAGGTTTCTGACAAAGATATTGCATTGCCAGGGAGTTTGCGTAATTCTGCTTTGAACAATATCCAACCAGAGATTTTTATGAATAGGCTTGATGGAAAAGTAGCGATAGTTACCGGTGGTACGCAGGGGCTAGGTGCTGCAATTGCGCGTTGCTTTGCAGAAAGTGGGGTGGCAGGCATTGTCACTTGCGGACGCAGTGCAGACAAAGGCGAAGCGGTTGCCAGTGCCATCACCAAAGACACGGGAATTCCGGTGTCTTTCGTAGTGGCAGATCTTGCGGTTGTCGCAGACTGCAGGCAAGTGGTAGCTGCCGCCGACCAACAGTTTGGCCGGGTTGATATTCTAGTCAACGCAGCAGGCGTCACTGATCGCGGTAATCTGTTGAACACTTCTGAAGAGTTGTTTGATCGCATGTTTGCGGTCAACACCCGCGCACCGTTCTTTCTAATGCAAGATGTCGCGAAGCTTATGATTCGTGAGAAGATCGAAGGCACCATGGTCAATATCGGTTCTGCATCAGCGATGGCCGGGCAGCCTTTTATCGCGCCATACTGCGCATCTAAAGGAGCACTGGCCACTCTGACTCGTAACTCAGGTTATGCATTGATGCGAAACCGCATTCGCGTGAATCAACTGAATATTGGCTGGATGGCTTCAGACGGTGAAGATCGCATACAGCGTGAATACCATGGGGCCAGTGAAAACTGGCTTGAAGCGGCGGCGGCTGAACAGCCGTTTGGTCGATTGATTGATCCGGCTGAAGTGGCCCGCTCGGTTGCCTTTTTAGCGTCTGATGATAGTGGCATGATGACGGGTTCTGTTATCCATTATGATCAGTCTGTTTGGGGTGGGTATTCCTTTGCACCGCCAGCACCGGAAGATTTATTGATGGAGTAAAATACCTGGCTGTGTCATCCTGAAAACCGGGGTCCGGTTGCCGTTCAGTCGGATGATCCGTATCAGCAACCGAATATCGCACCAAACTATCTGTCTGCGAAAAAAGACAGAGAGGTAATGGTTGATGGTATAAAGATTCTGCGCAACATCGATACACATTCAGCCTGTCGTGATTATCGACATGCTGCCCGGTAGCCAGACACAAGCCGATGCCTAAATTCTTGATGCTATCCGCAATGGTGGTGGCACTGTCTTTTATCCGGTTGGCACTTGCCGAATGGGTAGTGATAAACGCTCCGTGATTGCCTTGAAGAGTAACTACGGGCCCGTTAGTGGGTCGCTGGTGTCTTGATAACATGGATGAGTCGCATCCATGGGCGGTGTCGTTCGTGACCTGGCCTCCCGCCTTGAAATACACCTGAATGTTGCGCGCGAAACTGTTCTCTCACCACAAAACAACAGCTACTGAACTGGCGAATAATCAGTAGGTAACAAAATAGTATTACTAATGTGCGCAACAATCGCCTGATCTTTCTCACTGGCAGCCCTCGCTTCAATCCAAACCGGATCACTGGCAAACGCGTTCCAGCGTAACTCCCGATCAGCAAGGCTTTGCCACTCAAGCAGATAATAAAGACTATGAGTATTCTCACCAATAGCCACAGTCCAAAATCCGGTTGGTGTGATACCGTGTTTTTCCCATAGCTTCAACGTGGTGTTTCGAAAGCGGTCGTTTAACGCCGGCAGTCGACCGGGTAAGCAATGATAGATTCTTAGTTCATGCAGCATGTTGGTTCCGGAAGAGTGGATGGAAGACTTGAATGAATGTTACCCCCAAAAGCGCAGGCAACAGGTTTCTATTTTGGCACCGCAACTTAACTGCATCGCCTACAAACAGGTGTACCGTGAGCAGTTGCCGTGTTTATACCGTAGCGGCAGTGGCTGTTAGTCATCAATTACCCGGCAGTAAGTCTCTTTCAATAACAAGCTACATACGATGGCCATTACATTCGCGAGTATAAGTACCTGAAACGCGGCCAGATAATTTCCGGCGGTGTAAATGCGTACTCCATCAACCAGTGTTTCACTCCAGCGGCTATCGAGCAACCATCCTATCAGTGGTTGCGTGACGGCACCTGATCCCACCACCAGTGTATTGAGCATGCCCAGTGAGGCGGCAGTATTGTTAGACGCATTGTATTCACGCATCACACTGAAGCAGATCACCATGGTGCAACCACCCAGACCATTTAGAAAGAACAATATAGTAAGTACTGTGGCACTGACATTGTCGACGAACAGAATAGCGACGAAGGCGGCAAGGCTTAACAATGAGCCTGCAAAGAGGACAGGTATCCTTCTTCCAATAAGGTCTGATATCCAGCCGCAAACCGGTGCGCCTGCCAACCATCCTAAAAACACCGTTGATGCAATGCCCGCACTCCGGGTTTGATCAAACCCATGCACGGTGCTAAGCCACGGTACAGCCCATAAGGCGGCAAAGCCGAGCATTGGCGCTGCCATACCGAAGCCGACCAGAGCACATAGCCAGTTTCGCCGCTGTTTTAAAATACTGCCCACGCCTGCACCTTTGTTCTCTTGTGTAGCAGTGCTGTGATCCTTTGTTGGACGACGGGGGATTAATGCGTAGGCGAGAATGGCCAGCGTAAATCCAACAGCAGCTAACATTGTGGTTGCTCCGCGCCAGGCCAACGCTTCAACGGCGATTCGCAACGGCGCTTGACCTAGCATAGCGCCTAACATTCCAGCGGATTGCAATATACCGGCGTAAGTCGCAAAGCGATGTGAGTCAAACCAGAAGGTAAGCAGAGTTAAAGTACCGACGAATGCAAAGGCGACTGATCCACCAATGAGAAATCGGCTAATAGAGGCTGCCACCAGTGTTTCACTATTCGCCATACCCAGTGAGGCACAGGCGCACACCAAAAGCGCACCACTCATCAGGCGACGCGGGCCGAAGCGATCTATTAACATCCCCACTGGTATTTGCAATGCAACGTAGGCGTAAAAGTACATCGCCGACAACACGCCAAGGGCTGATCCGCCTACTGCAAAATCTCGCATCAGGTCTTCCGTCATAACACTGGGAGCTACTCGATGCACAAAGGCATAAACAAAAAAAGTGCAGCCAACCAGAAAGGCCGCCAGCGCACGCGCTCTGGATACTTGTGGAGCTGTATTAATCATAGTTTTAATACTAATTTGTCTGTTGTGTTGCACGACAGCTATTGCGGTAGAGCGAGATCCGACAGTGATGTTGAACTACAGATTACGCGATAATGCAGAGGATGATCGATTTGCAAGCTCAGTTTATACACACCGGCTTCAACGATAGAGCACAAGTTCATACGCGATGGTGAGTAGGGTTCATGATGCTGCGTCCAGTCCGCGGTCGAACCGTATCGGTCTCAAGGGCCATGAATAACAGCGGCCCGGTCAGCACTGAATCGCGTAAGGCGATTAGGAGCCAATAAAGGTGTATGTCCCCGTAATTTTGCCTGTACATCAAACCGTCGACCACTATTGAGTTGAAAGATTTACATTCTCTATAATGGCTGGAAGAGCTGTTAGGCCAAGCCACATGAGAGCGCGATATCGGGCATTGGCTCGCAAGCATCCCGATAAGTTATTGAGCCCTTTGAGGATTCAAAGAATTTTCGACGTACGCCAAGGAGCTTGTCCGAGAGCTATGATCTACTGCGGTCGCGATATTTTGGCCAGCTATTTCGATCCATATCGTTAAAGAAGAATGACTATTCGCCTCTAACGATCGAAATTTCTTGCCTAAAATCTCACAACCTCGCCGCGACCCTGGTTCTCGGACAAGCTCCAAGGGGTAGGTAAAAGCAATTCAGAATAGCTAGCTATGACGGCTGTGCAACTGGCGAACCGGATTGGTGTTACTAAGACTCGTGTTTATGAAATCGAGAAGGCTGAGCCTTAGTTCCATTACCCTGGAACGTCTCTTGAGGGGGGAGCTCAAGCTTTAGATTGCCAACTAAAAAATACGGGGTCAGATAGTGCAAAGCTGTATCGTGTGGTATTACAAGACCTGACTCTAAAATTTGTTCCGTGCTCGATTTCTGAACTACGAGTATTGAATTCGCTGGTAATTGCTTTAAGCATTCTGACCAGACCATAGCCATCTACCAGGTGGTTGAGTTTTGTAATTCTACCAATAGAGTTCCTGTATCTGCTTAGTGCCAGTTTGTTTGATGGAGAGAATGCTGCGATGCCTACATTGATAAATTCGCCAGTGCGAATATCAGGCGTGAATCTCAAGATGGAGTATGTGTATGAGTGCATAAGCTGGTTTACGATAATATCCGCCGGATTTCCACGAATGAGTTTTGCAATTAGTAGTTACGCAAGCTAACCATGCTTCTATTTTAAACTACGCCGTACAATCCCATTAAATCCAAAAGACTAAGCGTTAATATTTTGCTGAGCGTGAAAAAAGTCGACTAATGAACAGGCGTGAATGTTTTTACATTTCGCGCAATATTATCAGCTCGAAGATGACTTGTTTGAGGATGGCTGAGAGTGCAACACTACTTCCTCTCTGGGGGTGGTGTTGCGGGATTTGAAGCTGTCTTTAAGAGTATTTTTCTTCCAGTCTGGCCAGCTTTCAACGATTTTACTCGCTTCATTTAGCTTTTTCTGAAATTCACTTTTGGTCATTAGTTGTCTCCAGTTGTCGCTTCTTTAGGCAGCATATCATTGAAATGATGGCTCGCCTGCATTTCAAGATCGATATACGAAGTTGGTTTCATATTCAGTCGCAAAGGGGCTTCTCGAATACTCCAGTTGATCGCTTTACCGGTAAGG
>CALGJU010000056.1 GCA_937928685.1 uncultured Granulosicoccaceae bacterium | reverse complement strand
AAGCCGGCTGAGTGTGATAAAAAAAGATTAAACAGGCGTGTGGTCAGTCCACACCCAATATACACAGGTGAATCAGATGCAAGTCATACTGTTAGAGAGTATTAGTAACGTCGGCGCCCTGGGCGATTTGGTTGAAGTGCGGCCTGGTTTTGCGCGAAATTTTTTGCTGCCGTCAGGCAAGGCGCAAATGGCCACCAAGCACAACATTGCAGATTTCGAGCAACGCCGTGCAGAGTACGAAGCGCAGCAAGCTGAGCAAATGGTAGAAGCCAATAAGCGTGCAGCAGCGCTTGCAGATGCGTCTGTGACGGTACTTGCTCGCTCAGGCAGCGAGGGTAAGTTGTTCGGTTCTGTAGGCAGTGACGAGATTGCAGCGGCATTAACAGCCAAGTATATCCCGGTCGAAAAGCGTGAGTTGCGTATGCCTGACGGTCCACTTCGCACCACAGGCGAGCATGAAATTGCTGTGCATATTCATGCCGAAGTTGATGCAATGATCACTGTCATTGTTGAAGGCGAAGAAGAGTAGAACAAACAACCAATCGGCTTGTAACGCAATTGAGTCGATTGGTAATATTTTTCTAAATTGAAGGCGGATTCTGCCTTCAGTGCCACTTTAACCATTCGGTAAAGTGGTTATGTGTTGGCCGTAGCGTTAAGATGTTTGGCCGTACTACCACATGGCATTTCATTGGCTTCACCTTACGACGAGCAAGGGCCGGCATCTATCCGGCTGCCGCCGCATTCCCTCGAGGCTGAGCGATCAGTGCTGGGTGCGTTGATGCTTAGTGACGGCCATGATGCATGGGATCAAATCGCCGATGTGGTGGTAGAGGGTGATTTTTACCGTAACGACCACAGCCTGATCTTCAGGGCCATAGAACAGCTGGTCGAGCGCAGCTCGCCGCGTGACGCCGTCACCGTGTCAGAACATCTGGAAACCTCGGGTGATCTTGCAGACACCAACGGTCTTCCCTATTTAGTCGAGCTCGCGGAGCAAACCCCCAGTTCCAGCAACGTAGTGGCGTACGCGAAAATCGTTCGCCAGCGGTCGGTGTTGAGGCAATTGATTTCAACCTGCAACGGTGTTGCTGATTTAGCTTATCGGCCAGAGGGCAGACCGGTCGCGGAAATACTGGATATGGCTGAATCCAGAATGTTCGCCATCGCTGATCAGACCAGTCGCTCGGTGACTGGCTTGACTCGTGTAGCTGACATCATGCAGGAGACAAAAGAAAAACTGGAGATTCTGGGTCAGAACAAATCTTCAATAACAGGGATTTCAACAGGATATAAAGGCCTGGATAAGATTACCTCGGGCCTGCAGCGTTCTGATCTGATCATCCTTGCCGGTCGCCCTTCAATGGGTAAAACCTCTTTCGCAATGAATCTTGTTGAGAACGTTGCACTGACCCAGGAGCTGCCGGTGGCAATGTTCAGTATGGAGATGCCTGGCGAACAACTTTGCATGAGAATGATTGCATCGCTCAGTAAAATAGAACTTAACCGGGTCAGAAACGGAAATCTTAATGACGCTGACTGGGCAAGGATAACCTCGGCCACCAATCTTCTGCATCAGCACAGCCGCATCTATATCGATGAAACACCGGCAATGACTCCCACGGAGGTGCGGGCGCGCTGTCGGCGTCTGGCGCGGGAGCAAAAAGGGCTAGGCCTGGTGGTCATAGATTATTTGCAGTTAATGCAAACCAGTGACCGCTCTGAAAATCGTGCCACAGAAATTTCAGAGATTTCAAGGTCGCTAAAAGCACTGGCAAAAGAGCTCTCAGTGCCTGTGATTGCTTTGTCGCAGCTTAATCGAAGTCTTGAGCAACGACCGGATAAAAGACCGATTATGTCTGACTTACGTGAGTCCGGGGCGATCGAGCAAGACGCAGATGTGATTGCGTTTGTTTACCGCGATGAAGTCTACAACCCGGATACGCCGGACAAAGGCATGGCAGAAATTTTAATCCGCAAACAGCGTAACGGACCTACAGGTAAGGTAGATATGGTCTTTAATGGGCCGTTTGTGCGATTCGATGATTACATCTCTGAGGATCACTACGGGATCTCAGATCTTGACGAATAGCGATCAATTTCATCGCAACATCAACATACGAATTGATCTCGCATCGATTCGACACAACCTTCGGTGCGCGAAGGCACTAGCGCCTGCCAGCAAGATCATGGCGGCGGTTAAGGCTGACGCCTACGGTCATGGGCTGACACAAGTGTTGTCCGCGCTCGATGATGTGGATGGGTTAGCCGTTGCCACTGTTGAAGAGGCCATGGCACTGCGGCGTAGTGGTGAAAATAAACCCGTATTGGTGTTACAAGGCTTCCGCACGGTAGACCAACTGCACCTTTGTGCTGAGGAGAGGCTATGGCCTGCAATCCATGATCAACATCAGCTCGAGTTAATCTCTAGTAACACTACCAGAGAGCTATCGTGCTGGGTGAAGTTTGATACTGGAATGGGGCGCATAGGATTGCACATTGAGCAGGCCGCGTCCGTGCATCGACGTTTGCAGGCAGCATCGGTTAACGTGGTTGGCTTGATGTCGCATTTTGCCAATGCTGACATGGTTGAAGACATCAGCAATGATCGGCAGCTGCGCGAGTTCAATTCCATTCAGTGGCCTGATCCCGTCGCGCGATCCATTGCTAATTCTGCGGCGTTACTGAGTCGCAAAGATGTACAGCTTGATTGGGTGCGACCTGGAATCATGTTGTACGGTGCCAGTCCGTTTAATGATAACAATGCAGAGTCTCTTAGTTTGCAACCAGCGATGCGGGTGACCGCGCCGGTAATTTCAATTCGAGACCTTAAGCGAGGTCAGAGAATTGGCTATGGTGGTCGGTACCAATGTGATCGAGCAATGAAAGTGGCGGTGGTGGGTGCAGGTTACGGTGACGGCTATCCTCGCGCCATACCGGATGACACATCGGTGATGTTGGGCAATCAGCGCTGCCCGGTGGTGGGGCGCATATCAATGGATTCGATGATTGTCGATATCAGCGCATTGGCTGTGCCACCGCCGATAGACTACCCGGTGACGTTATGGGGGCATGGGCAGCTACGTGTTGATGAAATAGCGCAACGGGTAGGGACAATACCGTACGAACTGTTATGTGGGATTCGTGGTCAGAGACAATGGATTGATGCTCCGAACGAAATAAATGTCAGAAAAATTGATAAGGACTTGTCAACCAACTGAACATGGCGCAAAGTTTACATCAAATGAAAACTTGTGTGGGCGAACCCTTACTAGGGACAAGTCGCTGTTGTACAGTGTCGCAAATGTTGTATTGGCGTCAATATTGATGTTGCCAGATGATTGTATCTGGCACGAACAATGTGTCATTGAGCATCTTAAGTGAGATCTTTGTTTTGATCTCTAGCTGATCGGCGCCGATGCAATATTGCAAAGCGGCACTGCAATCAGTGACAAAAATTAGTTAATGGAAAGTAAAAGTAATGAATTCAATTAAAAAGGCAGTCTTTCCGGTCGCCGGGATGGGAACCAGGTTCCTGCCGGCCACTAAGGCAAATCCCAAAGAAATGCTGCCGGTTGTTGACAAGCCGTTAATTCAATACGCTGCTGAAGAGGCGGTAGCGGCGGGTGTTGATACGTTGATTTTTGTCACCGGGCGAAATAAACGTTCAATAGAAGACCATTTTGACACCGCTTATGAGCTCGAAAAAGAGCTGGAAGAGCGTAACAAAGTAAAGATGCTCAAGGTGGTTCGTGAAATTCTGCCGCCAGAGGTAAACTGCGTTTTTATTCGACAGTCTCAAGCGCTGGGTCTTGGCCATGCGGTATTGTGTGCAAAGCCTGTTGTGGGTGATGAGCCATTCGCGGTTATTCTGGCTGACGACTTACTTACATCAAATGAAAAGCCGATTCTGAGTCAGATGGTAGATGTATACGACTTTCACAAGTGTCCGGTGCTTGGTGTGCAGGAAGTGCCAATGGAAGATGTGCATCAGTACGGGGTTGTCGATGCGAAGCTCTCTGGTGATAGAACTTACGACGTAGCCGGAATGGTGGAAAAGCCGCCACAAGCGGAAGCACCTTCCAATCTTGCTGTGGTAGGCCGTTACATATTGCCTGCTAAAATATTTGATCTGCTGGAAACTCAAGAGCGTGGTGCTGGTAACGAAATTCAATTGACTGATGCGATTGCTCGTCTGCTGAGTTCACAGCGAGTGTTGGCTTACAGCTTTGAAGGTAAGCGTTTTGACTGCGGTAGTAAGCTTGGGTATCTACAGGCTCAGGTTGAATTTGCGTTGGCACATGAAGAAGTCAGCGAAGAGTTCAGACAATACCTGTTAAGCCTTGACCTCGGGCATGCACTGCCACAGGTAAAAACAGCTAACGGCTAACGGCTAATTTAAACGGCCAATTTGACGGCTCACATATTAAGTCGTAAATACGAAAAAAGGCAGCTAAGGCTGCCTTTTTTGTTTGTCACCTAAATAGATCACGCAATTGTTTGTTGTCTGGTTTCAACCCTTCTGCATCTGCTCTCTGGGCAGCTTGATATTGAAGTTTTGCCGTAACGCAGCATCTGCCTCGTCATTGATATGTGCTGGAAAGTGATTGGACAGCACATGGTCAACACGCTTTTTGGCTTCAACCAACAACTTTGGACGGTCTCTTTCCATCCATTCTTTAGGGCTGTTTCTGTCTCCAATTTCAGGGTACAGATATTCCTTCTGCATGAGCTCCATCGTTTGCGGGTGGCCAAGGTAATGCAGTGGCCCGTCGACACATACATCGCGCATGGTTTGAATAGACATTGTTTCATCGTTAACTTCAATACCTTTAACGGTTCGGTTGATCGCGCCGAGCATATCGTTATCAATGATATAACTTTCCAGGCAAGCGCCCAGCAGGCTGGCGTGCATACCAGCTGATTCATAAATTAAATTCGCACCGGAGTGGGCCGCGAGCGTGACGGTGTAGCCTTTCTCATAGCCCGATTGCGCATTGGGTAATTTGGCATCAGCCATTCCTGCAGCCACCCCGGTGGGCAGGTTGTAGTAGCGGCCCATTTGGCCACAGGCAGCCATCAAAATCGCTTGTTCACCACTACCGCCACTCATGGCGCCGGTACGAAGATCAGAGACAAATGGCCATGTTCCAAATATGGCGGGGTGACCTGGTTTGAGCGCGTTAACATAAACAAGCCCTGCCAGCACCTCAGAGACAGATTGCACTACAGATCCCGCGATCGCCGCCGGGCTGGTAGCACCGGCTTGTCCAGCAGATAGCAGCAATACCGGCATACCGCCGTGCACAGCAGACTCAAGGCACGCACAGGCATCTTCTGCAAAGCGCAGTGGTGGTACGACAAAGCAGCATGACATTGAAACAAAGGGTCGATCGCGCCATGCCTGCTCAGAGCCTGCCACCTGATGTAGCAACTTCAGTGATTCATCTACATGTTCAGGTAATACCCAGCTGGTACCGACGTGTTTGCTTGTCCCTGTGATTGATGCATACAGTGTGTTCAGGTCAAGATCGGCTGGCTCAATCATGTCGCGTGCAACGATCGAGCGTTGGAAGAAATGGATGTGATCAGATTGATCGACAATGCGCGCGATGTCATACAAATCTTTTAGTGTTGATTCGCGATACTGGCGACTCTCAACATCAACGATGTGCACTGCAGCGCCAGCTGTACCAAAGTACATCTTGGAATCACTGACTTCGATATCGTGTTGCGGTGCCTGGCCGTGTAAGGTGAAGTTGCGAGCACAGTTGGCAATGGTGTCTTCGACCAGTGATCTCGGGAAGTGCAAGCGACCGTCGCGATAAATACCGCCGACTTTTTTTACTGCATCAACGCAACTGGGTATTGCCTGCGACAAGCCGATGTTTTCAAGAACATCCATGACTGCATCGTTGATTTTGCCGACGTCAATGTCGCTTAAAGGTGCAAAGCGACCGCCGGACATGCCCGGGTTGACTGCACGATCTTCAGCGGCAAGGGGGGCGGCGCGTTCTGCTTTTTTCGCCGCTCGGGCGCCCCGGCGGGACTTGCGTTTCTGTTCAGTCATTGGGTGTCTTCACTGTCTAATATCTTAAGTGCTTTAATAGCACGGTAACAGCGTATATCGAAGCTAGAATTGCGACACCACCCGTGCCACAGATGACAATGGCGTTCGGCGACAGATATTCTGTCGCCGATAGAGCTAAATTATTTTATTTCTAACAGCTCAACTTCAAAAACCAGTGTTTCGTCAGGCCCGATGTCCTGCCCGGCACCACGTGGGCCATAGGCAAGATTGGAAGGAATGACAAAGCGGTATTTACTGCCAGTGTTCATCAGCTGTAAGCCTTCAGTCCAACCGGGGATAACGTTAGCAAGAGGGAACTCTGCAGGTTCACCGCGAGCGACGGAGCTATCGAATTCCTTGCCACTGATCAACGTACCCACGTAGTGAACGCTTACTGTATCGCTAGCGGCAGGTTTTGGTCCGTCGGCCTCAGTGATGACTTCGTACTGCAAGCCGGACTCTGTGACTTGCACACCTTCACGCGCCTTGTTTTCAGCGAGGTAGGCATTGCCTTTTTCCATTGCTTCGGCCGAGGCGTTGGCGGCGGCGGCCTGTTCAAATGATTGAAGCGTAGTTTGTGCTTCCTCCATAGTGATTGCCGTATCTTTACCTTCATGGGCTTGCATTAACCCTGCGAGCATGGCGTCGTAATTTAGATCGCCAAATCTCTTCGTAAAACGTTCGCCGAGCAGCATGCCGAGGCTATAGCTTAGTTTTTCGTTTTCGTCTTCAAGGTTGACCCCGGCGATAGCAACAGGGCAGGCAGCTGTAATCAGTGTTGCCAGAAGGAGCTTTTTCATGAAATATCCTGGTAGATGAGGGATGATTGGTGAATAGTGGGACAATGAATTATCCCATAGGTTTACTACTATTTTAGGTATGTTTGCACATGCGACAATGTGATTCGGCAATGTGAATGCTAATGACTGGTTTTATACAGTGTAGATTCCGGACTATAGCTGAACACAGAGTAAACCCAACGGCTGCGGGTTACCGCATGTTTACATTTAGGTGATTAATGAAGTTTTACGACTGTTCTACCGCACCAAGCCCCAGACGGGTGCGCATGTTCATTGCAGAAAAAGGCCTGGAGATCCCGGTGGTGGAAGTAGATCTGGCCACTCGTGAGCAACACACTGAAGCGTTTGCCAAGCTCAATCCGCATCTCACAGTGCCGGTGCTTGCACTCGATGACGGCACAACCCTGAATACAACCAGCGGAATTTGTCAATACCTTGAGGCCCGTTATCCTGAGCGTCCGTTATTGGGAGCTGATCCAAAACAGCGAGGTTTAATTCAGGATCTTGACTGGCGCATAGAGCAGGAGGGCTTTCTGGCCGTAGGTGAATCTTTCCGCAATCGTTCAAAGGCTTTCAAAAACAATGCGATTACCGGTCGGCATGAGTGTGCGCAAATACCAGAGTTAGTTGACCGTGGTCGCGCCAGGGCAGAGCATTTTATGCAATGGCTGAACAATGAATTAGATCAGCGCGAGTTCATTGCAGGTGACGGCTTCAGCGTTGCAGACATCACTGCGTTTATCACACTTGAGTTTGCCAGGTGGATAAAGCTTGAGCCATCGGCAGATCATAAAAATCTACAACGTTGGTATAGTGCAGTTGCCGCGCGCGATAGCGCAGCACTATAAAGCCAACGAGGTATGTCCTCCTATCCAACGCTCAGCAAGTGCCCGATGATAAACCCGCCGCGTTAGCGACGGATAACTCGACACTTTCTACCAGTAGCTTAATGCACCGCGGTACATATTCTCCAGATCAACAAGGTTGGATTCCCGCGGCGCGTTGGCAATTGCGCGTTGTTGTCTGAAAGATGATTCTGCCAGTGCATTGATATGGCCTTCGTCGAAGCCAACGGCGTTCAGGCCGTTGGGAATATGGGTGGCGCGCATGAGCTCGATCAATCGCTTTGACAGCACTTCACCTGCATCTTGCACGCTGGCCCCTTTTGTATCAGCACCTAAAAAGGTAGCGCCTTCCATGTGTCTTTCAGGTTGTGCGTCAGCGGTGTATTTAAAAATCGATGGTGCACTGACTACCACGCTGATGCCGTGTGGAATAAAAGGCGAGGCGACTTGATAATCTTTTGAGGTAATGTCTTTCATAAGATGCGTGACGCCGTAAGACATGGCATGTGGCAGGTGTGTGCCTGAATTACCAAAGGCAATACCTGCAAGTGTGGCACCCCACATCAAATTGTCCCGCGCTTCAGTATCACTGCTGTCTGCCACACCGCGGGCAAGGTACTGGCCTGCAATTTCAAGCGCCTTTTGTGCGCTAAGATCACTAAAAGGATTTGCGCCTTGTATCAATTGACGTGCATTGGGATCCTTTACTTCAAGGTGTCCGGTATATGCACGAGCGGTGTAACACTCTAGTGCATGGCAAAGCAAATCAAAGCCCGTGGAGGCGACTACATTGCCAGGCAAACTGTCACAGCACTGTGGGTCAACAATGGCGACCGTCGGCAGAATATGCGGGCTGGCGACAACGAACTTGGTATTGAGTTCGTTAATTCGAATGACTGTAATTGAGGTGCACTCACTACCAGTGCCGGAGGTGGTAGCACAGGCAATATGTGGCAACACAGGGCCTGCGATCGCTTTGCCTGACCCGATAGGAGCGGCGAAGTACTCTCGTATATGACCACCGTGTGCTGCGATCACCATGGCAGCTTTAGCTGTGTCAATCACTGATCCGCCGCCGACTGAGATAACGCCATCTGGCAGCGCTTCTATAAGCATGGAGGCCGCGTTCATGACGCCATCGTCATCAGGTTCTATTCTGATGTCTGAAAAAACACTGAATTCAATGTTTTGCTTTTTCAGTGATTGTTTGGCAAGTTCAACCAGTGGGCCTTTTTCTAGTATCGCATCAGTAAACAAAGTGACTTTCTTAAAACCAAGTGCCGCGGCGCGCTGCCCGACCTCTGCCAGAGATCCACGACCGAACGTGAGCTTGGGAATTGCCACCGTATACGTATTTGCACCACCTTCAGTCGGTTCGAAGTATTGGCAACCCATGGTATTCTCCGCTAGCTCAAGATCGAGCATCTAATATCGGCAAAGCGGGTGCCGCTGTCAATGCATTAGTTTGCTAGTGTGCTGGAACAATTTGCTAGTGTGCTGGAACAAATAGAGTGTCCATATGGGCAATCTATTTGTTCCAGTGCACTAGATCTTCCAGTATCAGATCAGATGCCTTCTCGCCTACCATAATCGATGGTGCATTGGTATTGCCGGTCGGGATAGAGGGGAAGATCGATGCGTCGGCAATTCTCAAGCCTTCTATGCCGTGTACTTTTAAGCGTGCATCCACCACCGACACTGAGCTGTTTTCACCCATCCTGCAGGTGCCGCAGGGGTGAAACACTGTCCACGCGTTGTCTGCGATAAATTCTTTCAGTTGATCATCGCTCTGCACATCAGTGCCCGGGTAGACTTCTTTTTCCACCAGGCTTTGCATTGCCTCAGTGCTGGTGAAGCGACGCATTAAATGCATGCCTTCAAGCATGATTCGTTGGTCGTATTCAGTAGATAGATAATTGGGTTGAATGGCAGGTGCTTCGAACGGATCATTAGATTGAATATGGATATGGCCTTTACTGGTCGGTTTGCACGGGTTGTAGCCGAGTAGAAAACCGGGGAAGGGGTCCGGGTTGATCAGTGGTCTGGTGCCTACCGGTGCACGGGTATAACTTAAAGGCGAAAAATAAAGCTGTAAGTCAGGGCGATCACTGTCAGCCTGACTGCGAAGAAACCCTCCCGCCTGGTTGACGCTCAAGCTAAGTGGTCCGGATCGGAACAGCAAAAATTTTAGCCCTGCTGTGAGTTTGCCTAAAAGCGGTCGCAACTCCTGGTTGAGACTGGGGAGTCGGGAGCGGCACACGATATCAGCGCCAATATGATCGGAGAGGTTTTCGCCTACCTGAGGAAGGCTATGTATAGGCGTAATGCCGTGGGCTTGTAGTCGATCAGCATTTCCAATACCGCTAAGCTCAAGTAGCTGAGGTGAGTTAACCGCACCGGCGCTAAGTATCACTTCGCAACGCGTCTTTACCGTGACTTCTTTACCGTTCTTTTGGTAGATAACACGATCAATCTTTTTGCCATTTGCCAATAGCTTTGTGACTTGTGCATTGGTGATCAGTGTTAAGTTGTTTCGCTTCAAGGCGGGGCGTAAATAGCAACGTGCAGTTGATCCACGCCAGCCATTCTTGGTAGTGATCTGATAGAGCGATGCGCCTTCCATGTCATCAGCGTTGTAGTCTGCGTTAAATGGTATTTGCAGTTGTCCGGCAGCTTCTAAAAAGTGATCGCACAAGAGGTGAGCCTGCGCTTTGGTGTTGTGTACGGATAACGGTCCGTCGGTGCCACGTTGAGAGTGAGGTGCACCATCCCATGCTTCCATGCGCTTATAGATAGGCGCTACATCTGCCCAGCTCCAACCCGGGGCATCTTCAGCCCAGTCATCGTAGTCCAGTGGATGGCCACGTACATAGACCATAGCATTGATAGAACTTGAGCCTCCCAGTACACGTCCACGGGGCCAGTAGCTGGGTTTATTGTTTAATGCGGCAACGGGTTGGGTGTGGTACTTCCAATTGACACGTTCGTCGTAGTAGGTTTTGCCGTAACCGATAGGCATTTGTACAAACAGTTTTCGATCACTGCCACCGGCCTCTATCAGTAATACCTGATGATGCCCACATTCGCTAAGACGATTGGCAATGACAGCGCCAGCGGAGCCTGCGCCAATGATAATGAAGTCGTATTCTTGCAATGGCTTGTTAGCGGTGCGATCTTGTTTGGATTATAAGCCTGGAGACAATTTATTGGTGGGTAATTTTCAATTCATCCAATTGCACTCTGCCACATTCAAACGGCACTAATTATCGGGGGTGACGTGCCGGACTTGATCCACTCGCTCACGCTTCGGGTTTCCCAGATAGCGTGATGTGATGCCCAGCATTAGCAAACAAAGCAGCAATAGATCAAATGATCCACCTGTGATGAGTGTGCTATCACTGATTGTACTGTCACTGGTCGTGTCAGTGGGTTGTTCACTATCTGTAGTGTCTACTTGCTCTGTGGTTTCTGTGGTTTCTGTGGTTTCTGTTGTCTCTGTTTCTGTCTCGGTTGGCTTGCTCGGCTCGGTTATCGGGTCCGTCGGTTCCTCCGCTGGTTCGGTGGTCGGGCCAGTGGGTTCTGTGGTTGGTGTTTCTGGATCCATAGGATCTGTGGTTGGTTCTGCAGGTTCTGGATCCGCCGTGGGGTCCGGGGTGTCAGTAGTATCGGTGTCAAGGATCACAACCCAATCCTGCCCCGGCGTATTTGGCGCTGTGCCCAAAGTGATTGGAGTGCCAGACTGTATTTCCACCGCACCTTCAAAGTGACCGCTGCGAGGATTAAACCATCGCTGTCGATACGTACCGTCAGCAACTTGCAAGGTGCCGCTTTGTGTTCCGTCGGGTAAAAACACGGCGTAAGTGTCAGACGTTTTTGCGAACACTTGTGCGGCACCTTGTGAGCTGTGTAGTTCATCAGCTGGCACCATTTCCCAGAACGGTAGTTCCTTTTGCATCATCTCTCGTGCATAGCGCATGTAGCGATACATTGATTCTCTGGTGCGAAAGTTTTCAGTGCGCATATCTCCGCCTAATGGCAGTGCATGGTAGCCGAAGTACCACTCGATATTCCCGCCACTGAAGTACACCGGATACAACACCGAACGTCTAAGTGAGTCCGCATTATCACTGGTTAAACCGGCAAAAGCGGGGCCTACTTCATCCATGTCAATCACCCACGGACGGCCTGCCTCGGATGATTTCTGTCGCCACGTTTCAACAAAGCGATTAGCATTTTCAGGGGTAAACTGTATTGAAGTAGCCTCAAATGAGGGGTCGGCCAGTAACGCATCGTAGTGGCCCGCCGGATTGTTGTGATTCGCATGCACGGCGATAGGATGCTGTGCCCAGTCAGTACTGCGAATGTAGTTGGCGAAAGCCTTATGTTTCTCTGCACCAAACCGGCTCTCTTCACTGAGGTTCCACTTGATCGCCAGCAGATAGGAAAATCGTGCAATCATCTCGCGGTAAAACAACTTTCGTTGTATATCAAGTTCGCCGCCGTCTAACCACTCTGAATTACCTACTTCGGTTTCTGCAAGAACAATATGCGCTGCGATACCTTTGTTTTGCATATGGTTCAATACGGTATTCCACTGAAACAACTTTGATATGTCGTAGTGTGTGTTGTCGAAGTGAGTGCCGTTGGTGCCAATGAAGGGATAGGTGTCACGTCCGTCGCCACCGAGGTTCATGGGTAAAAAATAAATTGAGTTCACGCCTTCATCAGCCAGATAGTTTACTGCACCGATAATTCCTTTTGCAGCATCTGGAGTTGCATGGTTGCTAAACAGCGGATCGCCCGGTTGCCAATCGTTAACATGAGTCGGGTAATGGTGTACGCCGTTGGTTAATGTGCCGGTGTTAACGCCGCCTGGTTGATCGCGGGTATCATCAAAGCCCGCATAGGCAAAAAAATTCTCAGGGCTGTCTATGCCGCCTTTAATCCAGTAAGGACCATCTGCAAGTTTGAGATAGTGTTGATCAACATATTCAAGTCGACCGTGTTTTAAAAATCCGGCATCAGATTCATTTTGTCCGGTAACGGTAAATGTTCCGCTGGTACCGTCTATCGGCAAGGTTGTGCCGGTCGTGTCAACAACGCTAATATTTTTGCCACTGCGAAATGAAATCTGGTAGCGCCAGTCGCCTGTTTCATCTGGCGAAAATCGAACGCGCCAAATATCGCCGATGCCTCCGCCTTTGCCATCACCGGCGAAAAAGCCGGGGACTGTGTACTCCCGCTGGCTGGGGCTGGTAAAGATTACATTAAACCGAAAGTCCAGAAATGGATTGGGGTGGGCTAGCTGCTCACTCATCGAGTTGGTCGCACCCGATACATCAACAGTAAGTGGATGCCATTTATTCAGCGTACCGTTGACGTTGACTTCGGCGCTTACAAGTGTGCTTGCGAAGCAGGATATGCTCGTGGCCAGAACTAAGGTAAGTAGTCTCAACATAGTGATCGAACGCGTGTGTTTAGTTACAACACTGCGCTAACCGTGCCAAATTACCGACGTATCCGGTACAGGCGATTACCGTTTGCTTACAAGGCGTGCAAACTCGTGTGCTATCGTGCCGGTGTTAATTGCCCTGGATTTCTATCGCTTGAGTACTTCTCTCATTCTTCTGGTGCTGCTGGCGGCCGTCATGCATGCGAGCTGGAATGCGCTGGTGAAATCCGGGGGAGCGCCCGAATTTGCCATCGCTGCGTATCGTGGTGGCGGAATGCTCTGTGTCTTAGCGCTGCCTTTTATTCCGTTACCAGCGCCGGCAAGCTGGTGGCTGATTTTCGCCTCTGTTGTAGTACACAATCTCTATTATTTTACGTTGGCAAAGGCCTATCGCAGCGGCGATTTGTCGCAGGTATATCCACTCTTTAGAGGTCTGGCCCCGGTGTTAGTGGCGGCAGGTGCATGGATATTTGTTGGCGAAGAATTATCTTCCGGCGGTATCGTCGGAATCGCATTAATCAGTATGGGCTTAATGAGTCTGGCTTTGTTTGGCAGGCAGCGAGGCCAGGTCACCACTCAGGCACTGGGCTGGGGTGTGATCACTTCTGTGTTTATAGCGATGTACACGGTGATAGACGGATTTGGTGTAAGGCAATCGGGCAATGTGCTTTCATACATTCTCTGGCTGTTCACGTTTGAAGCACTGCCGATTGTCGTGTGGTTGCTGCTTACTCAAAGGCGTGAATGGTTTGCCTACCTGAAAGACTCATCAGGCAGCATCGCTGTCGGCGTTGTGATCTCCGGTGCCGCCTATGGCCTGGTGATTTATGCTATGAGCTTCGGCGCTATTGCGGTGGTCTCGTCGCTGCGTGAGACAAGCGTTATCTTTGCAGCATTGATAGGTGCAGTGTTCTTAAAAGAGCCATTTGGTAAACAGCGAGTGCTGGCGGCGTGTTTGGTGGCTGTGGGTATTGTGTTGTTGAAAGCGATTGCTTGAATTGTTCGAGTGTCATCAAGTGTTTTAGCAGGTATAACGTGCCGGGTATCCCTCGCTAACACTCAAGGTAGAAGGATAAACGAGGAAAATGATTTCAAAAAAAAGGCCCGCATTAAATGCGGGCCTCCGATACTACATAGCGGGAGCTATTGTGCTATCGAACACCAAGAGCGCGAATGGTCTTGATAGTCAGGTAGCGATCCACTGGAAGGCCTTTAGCACGCTGGAACGCGTTCACTGCAGACATAGTCTCTGAACCGATGTTGCCATCGACAGGGCCCGGGTTAAAACCAGCTGATTGAAGAGCACGCTGAATTTCAGTGATCTTGCCGGAAGTCATGTTGGTTTCGCAAAGAATTTCACGCCACTCAACTTTTGACTCACTAACCAGCTCTTGACGACTGATATTCTTGTAGCGTGCAGGAATTTCTACACGACGCTGACTAGGAGGGCTGGCCTCTTCAGTCACCTGAATTGTCTTGTACTTAGCTGGAATAGTTACAGTGCGAGTAGATGCAGCAGAAGCCACTACCTGCTTAGTCACAGTTTTGTACTCAGCAGGGATTGCAACAGAGCGGGTGGTTGCAGGAGTCTTCAACACACGCTTTGAAATGTTCTTGTAAGTTGCAGGGATTTCAACCAGGCACATGATGTCACCCGTGTCGTTGTCAACACGCTGGATTGGTCCGGTTCCTTTCTTCCACTCTTTGCGAGCAGGAGTTTCAAGTACACGGGTAGTCACAGTTTCATAGGTCGCTGGAACTTGCATGATCTTCTTGGTTGCAGGTCGTACCATCACTCTTTCAGTAACAGTTTTGTAAGTGGCGGGAACCACTTGCAGTCTCTCAGTTGCTTCTGAAACCAGTACACGCTTGGTAGCGTTTTTGAAGCTTGCTGGAATCACTTCGATTCTCTGGCCTGCTTCTTCAACCATCTGCTTTTCTGAAACAGTGCGATACTTAGCCGGTGTGAAGATTTTAGTGAAGCACTGGCCTGGCTTTGCGTTAGGGGGAGTGAGCCCGGCAGTTGTGGTAGACGCCATAGATGCCTTTGAAGAAGCAGGCATGATGCGAAGCTTGGCTTCTCTCTGGTCTAGCATGCGCTCACGTGCATCGAGAGCGGCTACTGATGTAGATGAGTCTGATGTAATAAGACCACCGTCTCGTACACTTGATCCTGTTGAGCAGGCGCTAAGCGCTGATAAAATCACCGCGCATGAAGCGACAGTGCAAAACTTAGATGATAAATGCTGCATTGATTTCTCCGAGGTATTTAGCACTGGTGGTTTATGTGGCGCAAGGCGTTGCATAGGCAGACCAGTTTTTTAGGATAATGGCGAACGAATAAAGTCTGACAGAGCAGTTGATTAGTCAGTAGAAGCTATTGCGTCAGCCATCAGTCGGTTTATCGGCAGCGGTTAAGTAACTTGCACGTTCGGGTTTCATTCTTTTTGTAATTTTCTATCAAGTTTTTTTTATGATTATCTTAAGTGCTTGCGAACACTGAGAATTTTCAGGTATGAGTGAATTGTGAACAATTATTCGGTGACAAAGCTTTTCTCATGGTTTAGCTTCAGTCACGTAACAACGTATAAACAGGGGATATAGTTTGGCTAGAAAACGGCTTGTGGTAGAAATGGGTATGGGGGTAGATCTACGTGGTGGAGACTATACAAAAGCTGCTGTGCGAGCGTTGCGTGATGCACTGTGGCATAACTCGTTAACCGTGGTACCGGCGCTTGGCTATTCAATAGATGACATGCAAGTAGATATAGAGATTGGCGTTGCCGAGCCGGATCAGGTAGATAAAACCAAAGTGGCTGAAGTACTGCCGTATGGCAAAGCCAATGTCTCTGTTGTAAAGGGTGGGTTGGATGTCCGTGAAGACGACCGCCATACCATCGTGGCGAATGCAGCTGCGGTGGTATATCTGGATATTGAAGCCGCCTCTTCGGGGAGTGCGTAACATGACAGTAAAGCGAGTCATCCTGGAGATGGGCACTGGCAATGATCTATATGGTGAAGACTATACAAAGGCTGCTAAGCGTGCCGTGCAAGATGCTTTGCATCACAGTTCAATCACCTTATTCCGATCTCTCAATATTGATCGCGAAAAGATGATTGTGAAGGTAAACGTGGGAGTGCAAAAACCGGAGCTGGTAGATTGCGAAGCAGTGGCTGCAGAATTGCCCCACGGGCAGGTCACTGTGGAGGCTGAAGTGGGTGGGCTCAATTTGGTCGACAGTGAGAATGATACGGTATCCGTTATTGCCACAGTGGGGATATCCGCCTACCTTGATCTGCCGGATGGAAAATTCACGATGTAAGCAGAATTACTCAAAGTTCGTTGGGTAGTAGTAACAAGGATAAGTGCAGTCAGCCATTTTGATCTGACTGCACGACCCTTCTAATGGTACTAAACTAATGATACTAAACAGCCCGCTAGTGCAGGTAGGTGAACATCTTGCGACGGTAGGTACCCACGGCCGGATCATCACCCAACATTTCAAAGATAGACAACAACGTTTTCCGGGCGCCGTCATCACCAAATTCCCGGTCTCGTTGCATGAGCTCAAGCAAGGTGGTGACTGCCGTATCGGTATCTCCTTGTAAGGCCTGCTTGATGCCGAGCTGGTAGGCCGCTTCGCTATTGTTGCCGTCTTGCTGCAGCGTCGCCAGTAAACTGGCCGCATCGGTGGTGTTGTCATCAGCATCTGACAGAGTCAGCATGCCGCGTAGTTTTCCCGCTTCGGTCTTTTTAGCGTCTTCTTCTGTGAGAATTGAAAGACATTGGCGCGCATCATCGTATTGCCCTGTTGCCACGCACAGCTGGCCCAGTGCAATGGCAGTATCACCATTGGCCGGATCCTCAGCTTGCGCTTCTCGCAACACCGCCATCGCCTGGTCTGTGTCGCCGCTGGCTTGCAATTGCCTCGCAAGATCCAGTGGGCTCGCAGGCTCTTCTTCCACGACAGGTGCGGCGGGAAGATGCTTGTCTAGGAAAGCACGGACGTCGGATTCCGGCAGCGCTCCGGCGAATTCGTCTACAACCGCGCCCTGGCTGATCAGCTTCACAGTTGGCAAGCTGCGGATGCCAAGCTGTGCCGCAATCTCCTGTTCTGCCTCTGTATCTATTTTTGCGAGTATGAAAGCCCCCTGATATTCATCAGCGAGTTTTGCCAGAATTGGCATCAAGGTTTTGCATGGCTGGCACCAATCTGCCCAGAAATCGACCAGTACAGGGGTTTCCATTGATCCGTGCAGGATCACGCTTTCAAAATTTTCTTTTGTTACTTCAACAATATACGGAGATTCAGCCATGAGGATAGATGCCTAGTAAGATAAGGGTATTGTGAGGGAGTCGTAGCTATTATCAAGTTGCAATTGCTGTATGACGAATCTTCCCTGACTGGCGACCGTGCATCGGGTACCATTCTGGCCGCTTCCCGTTAACAGAAAATACAAATTCCATGGCCGCGAAATACGATGCTGCGTCAATCGAAGTGCTCAGTGGGCTTGACCCGGTGCGAAAACGGCCGGGTATGTATACAGACACCACCAGACCCAATCACCTCGCTCAGGAGGTTGTCGATAATAGCGTAGATGAGGCGATCGCCGGTCATGCGAATGAAATCTCGGTCCGGGTATTCAAAGACGGCTCTTTAGAGGTCACAGATAACGGCCGGGGAATGCCCGTCGATAAACACCCCAAGCTGAAGCTGCCCGGGGTGGAGGTCATACTATGCACGCTGCACGCCGGTGGTAAGTTCTCTGATGCGGCCGGTTATCAGTTCTCCGGCGGGCTGCACGGTGTGGGCGTGTCAGTGGTCAATGCGTTGTCAAAAAGCTCGAAGTGAAAATTCGCCGCAACGCCAAAGAGTACCTGGCCACCTTCAAAGGCGGCAATAAGGATCAACCACTCAAGGCAATTGGCAAAGTCGGGCAGCGCAACACTGGCACCACTATTCGATTCTGGCCGGATAAGAAATACTTTGACAGTGAAAAATTCTCGCTGCCGAAACTCAAGCACGTACTTCGAGCCAAGGCGGTATTGTGCAGCGGCCTGAGAGTGAAGCTGAGCATTGAAGGTGAAGAGGAAAAGTATGAGTGGTGTTATCAGGATGGTCTAGAGGCCTACCTTCAAGAGGCGCTGGACGGATATACATTGCTCCCTGCGGCCCCTTTTGTAGGAGAGCAAACCGGCAAGACGGAAGCCGTCAACTGGGCATTGGCCTGGCTGCCGGATGGTGGTGAGGGATTAAACGAAAGCTATGTCAATCTGGTGCCTACTGCACAAGGCGGTACTCACGTTAACGGTTTGCGCACCGGCATCAGTGATGCAGTGAGAGAGTTTTGTGAGTTCAGAAGTTTGCTGCCACGTGGTGTCAAGCTCACACCGGAAGATACCTGGGAGCGAGTGAGTTTTGTGCTGTCAGTGAAACTTAATGACCCACAGTTTGTCGGCCAAACCAAAGAGCGTTTATCCAGCCGCGAATGCGCCGCGTTTGTGTCGGCGGTGGTTAAAGATCAATTTTCACAGTGGCTGAACCAGCACCCTGAATCAGGTGATCAAATAGCACAGCTTGCCATCTCTGCTGCTACGCAAAGAATGCGTGCCGGCAAGAAAGTCATTCGAAAGAAAATATCTTCAGGCCCTGCATTGCCAGGCAAGCTTGCTGACTGTGTTTCCACTGACCTCAGCCGGACTGAATTGTTTCTGGTGGAAGGTGATTCTGCTGGTGGGTCAGCTAAACAAGCGCGTGATAGAGAGTATCAGGCCATTATGCCCTTGCGTGGCAAAATCTTAAACACCTGGGAGGTGGGACATGATCAGCTTTTGGGCTCACAGGAAGTGCACGATATTTCTATCGCGATTGGCATAGATCCAGGTTCAAGTGATCTAAGTGGTTTGCGCTACGGAAAAATTTGTATTCTTGCTGACGCTGATTCAGATGGTGCTCATATCGCAACCTTGCTGTGTGCGCTTTTCGTAAGACACTTCAGGCCTTTGGTTGAAGCGCGTCATGTCTGTGTGGCTATGCCCCCGTTATTCAGAATTGATGTAGGCAAACAGAAATTCTACGCGCTGGATGAAGCAGAGAAAGAGCGTGAGCTTAAGCGGATAGAAAAAGAAAAGATAAAAGGCAAAGTAACCACCACCCGATTTAAAGGCTTGGGTGAGATGAATCCCAGCCAATTACGTGAAACCAGTATGTTGCCGGACACGCGTCGCCTGGTGTGCTTAACAATTGAAGATGGCCTTGGAACGGATAAGTTAATGGACATGTTGCTTGCCAAGAAGCGCTCCAGTGATCGAAAGTCGTGGCTTGAAAGTAAAGGTGATTTGGCTGAGGTGTAAGT
>CALGJU010000055.1 GCA_937928685.1 uncultured Granulosicoccaceae bacterium | reverse complement strand
CGTGACTCAGAAACATACGCATTCGCAAGTGAGTAGCGCAACAAGCTACTATCTGGCCCTTTTTCCAATAGACCTTCAAAGGTGTCACTGCTTGGCATGGTTACTCTCGACGTTGCGCTACCAGATAAGATTGATTCCGTTGACCGTAAGAAGTATCACCGACTGTTGCCACATCGCTGTAGACAAGCACTTTCATACCACTGAACAGGGACAACAGCTCGTTTGACTCCAACAAAAACGCCGGATTGCCCGGGCCGCTGCCAGCATCGGATTTATCTAAAACAAAGGTTTGATAAAACAGCAACCCGCCAGGTACAAGTGCGTTTTTTATTTCGTTACAGATGGTTCGATCAAGAAAGTGAGAAACAACAATTACATCATACTGATTGACGCCGTCAATATTGATCGCTTCACAGCGCGCATCAATGAAAGCATGGTTGCGTCCTGCTAATTTTTTTATCGCTTCAGCAGATATGTCTATGGCTGTTGTTTTAATGCCGCGCTGAGCGAGAAACAACGCATTTCCCCCGAGTCCGCAGGCCACATCAAGCGCACGTCCTGAGGCCGGCAACAGATAATTAAATTCTTTTAGAACAAAGCAGGGATCGGGGTTCGCAGTAGTATTCTTTTTTAAATAAATGCGATCCCACTTTTCGCGCACACGCTCCAGGTTCTGCAACTACTTTCTCCAGAAATGCGGCGTCAGCAACACCAGAAGCGTAAAGATTTCCAATCGCCCGAGTAACATCGCAAAACATAAAATACCTAACTGCACGCCATTCAGAGAGCTGTAGTTTGAACCTACATCACCCAAACCGGGACCCAAATTATTAAGACAGGCCACCACAGCGGAAAAGGCCGTCTCTTGATCGAGTCCGGTTGCCATTAAGACCAATAACATCACAGCGAGAATAATTACGTAGGCTGCAAAGAAACCCCATACCGCGTCAATCACACGTGGCGGGATTGATTTTCGACCTACCTTTACCGGCAATACTGCATGTGGATGTACCATACGCACCAGCTCTCGCACCCCTTGCTTTATCAGCAGTAGCACGCGAATCACTTTCATGCCGCCACCGGTTGACCCTGCACAACCACCGACAAAGCTTGCAAATAACAACAACACCGGCAAAAAACCCGGCCAATTGAAATATTCCGCGGTAGTAAAACCCGTGGTAGTGGCAATGGACACTACCTGAAACACCCCTCTAAAAAAGGAGCTGGTGATATCCGCCGTCTGAGTAATATAAAGGTAACTTACTGTCACCACCCCCAAAAAGAAGATAATACCAACATAGGTTTTAAACTCTGCATCGTCAATGTAGCCACCGAGTGACATGGATCGCAGAGCGATATAATGCAGCGCAAAGTTCACCCCTGAGATAAACATAAACACCACAGCGACCATTTCGATAGCGTTACTTTGAAAATAACCAATACTTGCATCATGGGTTGAAAAGCCACCAATCGCGACAGTTGAAAAGCTATGTCCAACCGCATCGAACAGTGGCATTCCCGCTGCCCAGTAAGCAATCATGCAGGCGATGGTCAAACCAAAATAGATATACCAGAGTAGCTTTGCGGTCTCACCCACACGCGGGGTGATTTTTTCTTTTTGCGGGCCGGGAGTTTCCGCCCTGAATAGCTGCATCCCTCCCCCCATACCCAGCAATGGCAGTATCGCCACAGCCAGTACAATAATCCCCATACCGCCAAGCCACTGAACCAACTGGCGATATAAAAGTATGGCCTGCGGTAAGGTATCGAGCCCCACAATCACGGTAGCACCGGTGGTGGTGAATCCTGATAATGATTCGAAAACACTTTGCGCTATAGTCAGATTGAGCTGTTCATCGAGATAAAGAGGGATGGCACCAAACACACCGAGTACTGCCCAGAACATCACCACAATAATATAGCCATCAGTCGACTTGATCGGTGTTTGCAGCTTTCTTAAAGGTAGAAAAGTGACTAAGCCAATGGTGAGTGTCACCGCAAAGGCTACGAAGAATGATCGCGCTGAGCCGTCCTGGTAGTAAAGCGACACCAACCCGGGCACAAACATGGTCAGACTGAAGATCGATAGCAGCAAACCCAGTACTTTTAATACAATCAGACTTTGCATTACTGATTGCAATCCCGGTGGCGGCAGTAGAAATCAACAAACATATTAAGCATCAGTAGATCACACCAACCTGGAATAGATTTTCAACTTCAGGGATTAAGGTCTTGTCCGCGAGGAAGATAATGACATGATCTTCCGCTTCAATTTCCAACTCATTGTGACCGATAATCACCTGATTGCCGCGAACTACCGCGCCGATTACAGTACCGGCACCCAGCGCCAACTCAGATATTTTACGACCGACCACATCTGAGGTGTCTTTATCCCCATGTGCAATAGCCTCAAGTGCCTCTGCCATACCGCGGCGCAGCGAGTGCACAGCGACCACGTCACCGCGACGCACATGCCGCAACAACGCACCAATGGTCACGTTGTGCGGAGATATCGCCACATCAATAAAACCGCGCTCGACCAGATCGACGTAGGCCGGGCGATTGATAAGCGACATCACACTTCTGGCGCCCATCTTTCTTGCCACCATGGCCGATAATATATTGGCTTCATCATCATTTGTAAGCGCACAGAAGAGATCCATTGAATTTACATTTTCTTCAAGTAATAGATCCTGGTCAGCAACATCACCGCATAACACCAATGCACTGTGCAGAGACTCTGCTAATTTTTCCGCCCGCTCTGGATTCTTTTCAACAATTTTTACCCGGTACTTGGATTCCAGCCGCTGCGCCAGCGCCATGCCTATGTTGCCACCGCCGGCGATCATGACATGCTTAGAGGGCTTATCCGGCTGATGAAACTGCTCCATGATAGAGACGGTATGGCCTTTAGCCGCAATATAAAAAACGATATCGCCTTCTTTCACAATGGCTTTGTCCGGCATCACCGGATCATTGTCACGATAAATTGCTGCGATACATACACCTACGTGTGGTAGCAATTCGTTAATAGCATCTACCGGCTTACCTGTCATGGGTGCCGCGGCCTCTGCGATCACACCGACCAACCTGACCCGGCCATCGGCAAAGTCGACCACTTGCAATGCCCCGGGATGCTGAATGATTCTTTCAATATGATCGGTCACGAGCCGCTCAGGACTGATCAACACATCAATAGGGATATGCTTCTTTTGGAATAGTGTTTCTTTTTCTTCCAGGTATTCCTGGGAGCGAACGCGCGCAATTCGACTGGTGGTTTTGAACAGGGTGTAGGCAATTTGACAGGCGATCATGTTGGTTTCATCGCTGTTGGTTGCAGCGATAATCATGTCCGCATCTTCAGCTCCCGCCTGGCGCAGCACGTGCGGGTGCGCGGCATGTCCGTACACAGTGCTTAAGTCGATACGATTCTGCAGTTCCTGCAGTGTATTCATATCGGTATCAACCACAGTCACATCGTTGTTTTCACTGGCAAGATTCTGAGCGACGGTTGAACCGACCTGCCCGGCACCAAGTACAATAATCTTCAAGAATTTATCCTTTGGTTACCGGAATCATCAATGCTGCACACCGATGGCAATGGCATTGCTAACCACGCTTGCGGCCTGCCTGAATACCTACACTTCGCAACTTTCGATAGAGATGAGTGCGCTCCATACCGACGATGCGCGCAAGCTCAACAATGTTGCCATCGACACGATCAAGCTGCCTTTGCAGATAAAGCCGTTCGAATTCTGTACGAGCTTCGCGCAACGGAACATCTAACGGCAGCCGCATGGTGTCACCACTGACCTCATAGTTTATATCCTGCTCACTACCAAGAAGCTTTTCCACTTCAGCGAGATCCACCTCCACATCATCGCCTAGAATGAGCAATCGCTGCACCACATTGACAAGCTCAAGTACGTTGCCGGACCAATCTCGATTGCGCAGGTGATTTTGCGCCGCCACACTGAAGTGCCGGTAGGACATACCTTCAGTCTCAACCAGGCGATCTACATAATAGTTCAACAGCGCCGGCACATCTTCGCGATGCTCTCGCAGCGGCTGAGTGTTGATCACCAGAACTGCCAGCCGGTAGTACAATGCTTCATTAAAGTTAGCGTGCTCAAGTTGCCCGTGCAGGTCCAGCGTGGTGGTGGCAACAATTCGAGCATTGAAAGGCACTGATTTTTCTCCTGCTCTGTCGATCGAACCCTTTTCAAGCACGTCAAGCAAAAGCGCCTGGGCAGACGTTGAAAGTTCTTCAACATCGACCAGACACAGCGTTCCGCCATTGGCAGATCCGAGGTAGCCGGCGCTGTTGGCATCGCCAAGTAAATCACGTGATGCGCCTGCGTCAGACAAGCTGTCACAACGCAATTGTATAAATGGCTGGTTAGCTCTTGCACTGGCAAGATGTACGTGTCTTGCAAGAAGCTGTTTACCTGTCGCCCGCTCGCCTTGTATCAATACACCGGTATCGTTATTGGTGGCAGATTTCTCTACCGTGTCACGAAGCTCACTGATGTACTGACTGGTACCGACAATTTTCGCACAATCGCGCTCCTTTGCCACACCAACCACGGCATCAGTTTGAGTAAAACCGCTTATTGCTTTTTCAACGCTGAGTAACAACCTTGCCAGCGACAGTGGTTTTTCGATGAAGTCAACGGCACCCAGGCGTGTCGCTTCAACGGCGGTCTCAACTGTGCCGTGCCCCGATATCATTACCACCGGAAACCTTAACGTTCCCTGGTCACGCCATTCTTTTAACAAGCTAACGCCGTCTTGTTCGGGCATCCAGATATCCAGCAACACGAGATCAGGCAATCGCTCTTCTATTGCCTCACGCGCTGTTTTGACATCTTCTGCAACGACTACCGCGTAGCCCTCATCCTCTAATATCTCACGCACCAGATCGCGAATATCCGGCTCATCATCAACAACCATGACCAGTGACTGACTCATGCAGCATCTCCGTGAATATTTGATTGTCTGAACGAAATGGGAAACTTCAATACGATACGACCACCACCGTAAGGCGGCAAACCATCTCCGTTTTCTGCTCGTACCGTACCACCATGCTCTTCTACAATTTTTTTAACAATGGCAAGCCCCAAACCGGTGCCTTTATTTTTAGTCGTTACGTAGGGTTCAAACAGCCGCTCTCGAACCTCTGCGGCAAAACCGGGACCATTGTCTTCAAAAACCAGTTCAATGGTGTCTACTTTGCGATCAGACACCAGTCGAGTATGAATAGCCAACTTTCGCTCAACCTTATCAGTGGTTGATTCGAAGGCGTTTTTAATCACGTTGTGTAACACCTGTCTGATGCGATCGGGATCACATTGCAATGTCGGCAGCGAACCCGCAAGCTCAAGCTTAATATCATCGTGGTCTCCTCCCTCTCTGTACAACCAGCAGATCTCATTGATCAGTTCGTTCAGATTAAGAGCAACAAAGTCGGTTTGCGGTGTACTGGCATAGTCGGCAAACGCCTTGACCATCGACTTCATTGACTCGACCTGCTGCACGATGGTGTTGGTAAGTCTTTTAAGTACGACGGCATCTTGCTCTTCCAGCTTACTCGCGTATTTGTGTTGTAGACGCTCTGCAGATAGCTGTATCGGTGTCAGCGGATTTTTAATCTCATGCGCCAGTCGGCGCGCCACCTCACTCCATGCAGCGTTACGTTGCGCCTCAACCACCTCACTGAAATCATCGAACACAACCACATGACCTGACTGCTCTGCCCCGCGGTCTTGAATTCTTGCGCCGCGACAAGTGACCAGAGTGCGCTCATCTTTTTCAATCAGTTCAAGTTCAACACTCCAGTCCGCCCTGTCTGAAGCAAGCATCGATTCAATACCGCTAAAAAACTGGGTCACCAGACTGTCGTCTTTATCAATTGCCGAATCAATAGCGTGTAATTGCTCAGAGGTTGCTTTTAATATTTCTGCTGCACTGTCATTGCAGGTTCGCACTTGCTGGTTTTCATCAAGTGTAATCACACCTGAAGATATTCGGCTCAACACCAACTCCAAATAGGACCGCTGCTCTTCTACTAACTGTTGACTGTCACTGGCACTGGCACGAGCGGCTTCAATTTTATCGGTCATATCATTGAAAGAATGCACCAGATAACCCAGCTCATCTCTGCCACTGGTGTGTAATCGGGTGGAGTAGTCTCCCGCGGCAACCGAACGAGTGCCTTCGACCAGATCATGCACGGGCACCATCAATCTACGCGCTGCATAGAAAGCGACCCACACGGCCATCATTAAACTTAAAAAAACAGCCAACGTGAGTGTGGCGATCGAACTTTGTTTGAGCGGTTCACGAAGGTATGCCAACTGTCGATAGTTTCTAAAGCTCTCCTGCACGTTGGCAGCCAATACGCTTGAGCTTCGAGGTATCGGGTAGATGGCGTAGAGTACGGATACCCCTTGTATCGGGTCCGATGAAAACACAGGCACCACAGATTGAATTTGCAAATCACCATCAAGCAATGGATCAATACTTAAATAAGGCTCACCGTTACGTGCACGGGAGACAATATCATCAGCCGGTCGGTCAGGTGCCACCGTCACGCTGCCGGTGAATGCGGTCGTCGCGACGATACGATTGTCTGCGCCAATCAAGGTGAGCTCTGACGCCTCTGCATCAAGCCCGACATCATTTAGTACTAATACTGCGAGTTCAGACGGCACATCAATTAGACGCTCTGCAATCTCAAGGGTCGATTTTTGTCGGGTACGCATATACACCGCCAGCGAATCACGACTTAACCCGAGTGCATCATCAAGTGCACGTTCCACTTCCACATCGAACCAGCTATCAATATTGGAACGCAAAAACTTCACTGAAAAAGAGTAAACCAACGTCATCGGTAACAGCGCCATAACGACCAACATAATGACCAACTTCAGGGTAAGGCGCGAGCCGGAAATATTCTGCCGCAGGTCAACGATCAGCCGCCACACACTGGCAAGGATGAGTATGCCAATAAGGCCCAATGCGATAGCCGTACCCAGCATCAACCACTGGTATGACTGCCCGAAGCTATGCAGGTGTTCGCCGGTATTCGCAACGAAATACAAAGCGCAGATGAGAAAAACAAACAGCACCATCATCAACAGTAAACTGTTGGCAAGGCGCCTGATCAATTGAGCGACCACTTGAACACCTCGCTCTGTAAATTCCACTGCCGCGACACCATGGCTCTGGCGGCAAGCGGCGCCGGTAGGCGGGTGGCGTCGAGTGACACATTAATACTGGCAACATATCGACGACTGGTTTTTATCTTTGCCGCCTCGATTAATGCGTAGCGATTGATTTGACCAAGGTACCTCACCGCAGCTGACAGGCTTCTAAAATTACTGCTTTTGCCCGTTTGCAGATCATCAACCCGGTAGTGTCTGGTCAATTCATAAAAGTAAAGTTTGTGGCGCAGACGCCTTTCCAGCACCGGTGTATCAATCCACCAGCGACGTTTCTTGTGCACGATCAGCTCAATAAGAAAGTGCAATTCCACACCGCTCATTAACGCACGTTCCGGCTCTTCACCGATTTCTATGCGTGCAAAAGCATCAAGATAATAGACACCATCGTCGAGGTAGGTGCCGGCGTTTTCGAAGCGCAGGCCGGACGCTGTGGCTTGCACCGAACAAGTAACAAGCAACATCGCCAGGCCTACAAGACGACGCTTGTATTTTATCCGGCCAGACGATGGGATTGCTTTCAGCATGGTTCGATTCAATTTCGATCGGTGCAGCTACAGCTTTTGCAATATCGCATAATAAAACCCGTCGGCCTGATTCTGGCCGGGTAAGATCTGACGCCCATGACTGGCAGGCACTCCCCACTGGGCATCGATCGGGGTCTCAGCCACATCGGGTGTTTCAGCCAAAAATCTGCCCACACACGCCTCGTTCTCCTTTTTTAACACAGAACAGGTCGCATAGATCAATCGCCCCCCAGGTTTTAACAGCTGCCACAGCGATTGAAGCAGGCTGAACTGCAGCTTACCTAATGAGCGAATGTCCGATTCCCGCCGCAACAAACGTATATCCGGGTGACGCCGCAAGGCGCCCAACGCAGAGCAAGGGGCATCTAGGAGAATCGCATCAAACAGTTTTTTGTCCCACCATGATTCAGGTTCGGCCGCATCCCCGGTGACAATATCGGCCTTCAGGTTCAGCCGCTGCAGGTTCTGTTCAACGCGCAGCAATCGTTCTGCGCTGCTGTCCAGACAAACCAGGTCAATCGAAGGTTGTAGCTCCAATAAATGACAGGATTTCCCGCCTGGAGCAGCACATGCATCAAGCACCCGTTCGCCCGGCATCGGCTTTACAAGAAACGCCGCCAGCTGCGCTGATTGATCCTGCACCGAAAACTCACCTTCCGCAAACCCCGGAAGAGATGTTACCGGCGGGCCGTCAATGACCCGAACACCGGTATCAACGTGCTCACACACTTCAGTGTGAACATTAGCGGCCTTAAGTGTCTCGCGTAGTTTGTCACGATCCGTCTTCGCGCTGTTCACTCTCAGCGTTAACGGTGCTCTGGAATTAAACGCCTCAAACACAGAAGTGGCTTGCTCCGGCCAGTCCTTTACAATTGATTTCTGAATCCAGTCAGGTAACGAATGCGGGTTACTCTGCACTGCTTTAATTGTCAGTGCTTCCTGATCACGCAGAAATTGTCGCAAAGTGCCATTGATCAACCCTTTGGCCCAGGGCTTTTTTATTTTCTTCGTTAAGTTAACGTAGCTGCTGGTCACCGCATAATCGGGGGTGCGCATAGATCCTATTTCATGCAGCGCCAACCAGAGCAGCATGCGCACATCGGTATCTTTATTGCGCAGTGATTTTTTTAGCAACTGATCAACAATGGCGTCCAACTTGCCATAACTGCGGCACACACCAAACGTTAACTCTTGCAGCAATGCCGCCTCTCTTGTATCAAGATCAAGTTGCGCGGCAGGCAATAGCTCTGACAGAGATTTACCGTCACGCACAAGCGATGTCAGCATTCTTACCGCCAGCAAACGTACATCGCTATCCGCCAAAACAAGCGCCTTTTTCAATTGAACGGCTATTTAAAAAATCACTGACTAACATGGCTTTTTTACCCGGGGGTTGTAACTTGTGGATTCTCACTACACCATCACCGGTTGCTACATCTAAATATCCATCGGTGGCTAAAATTTCTCCAGGCTTGCCAGACCCATCAGAATCCGGCAGCGTTGTTTCCCAGACGCGAATGATTTCATCATTCAATACGGTTTGTGCTACCGGCCAGGCGTTAAAAGCACAAACCTTGCGATGCAGTACAACAGCGGCTTGCGTCCAGTCGAGCAGCGCTTCTGATTTCTCTATTTTTGCAGCGTAACAAGCAGCGGCATCATCTTGTTCTTGCGGTGACAAAGCCTGCTCATGAAGCAGTTCGAGGGTATTCATCAATGCCCCGGTTCCAAGTGCTGCGAGTTGATCATGCAGTGCCACACCGGTGGTGTTAATCTCGATATCGCACTCCACTTTGTACAGCATGTCACCCGTGTCGAGTCCTTTGTCCATTTGCATGATGGTCACCCCTGAGGTGGTATCACCATGTTCAATCGCACGCTGTATCGGTGCTGCACCTCGCCAACGCGGCAACAAAGAGGCGTGAATATTAAAACAACCATGTGTAGGCGCCGTTAACACATCAAGCGGCAAAATTTGGCCATAAGCAGCAACCACCATCAAGTCGGGCCGGTAGCTTTGCAGCACGCCTAACTGTTCGGCATCACGCAGACTTTGCGGTTGCTCAACTGGTATCCCGTGTTCAATCGCTACCGATTTAACCGGGCTCATAGAAATTTTACGACCGCGCCCTGCGCGCCGATCTGGCTGGCTATACACTGCCACCACGTCATAGCCTGCCTCTATGAGTGCCTCAAGTGGAGGCACCGCAAAATCAGGCGTACCTGCATAAACAATTCGGAAGTCTGATTTATTCATTTCACTTCGACCCACCTTGGAGACGACGACACTGGCAGAGCGGAAAATTTCATTATCAATACGTCAAACCGGTAAGGCGAAAGTGCGAGGCTGAAGTGACTCTGCGAACTCAAGAGTTGCCGCTAAGCAAGACGGTTGGCCTATTTGGCCTAACGATCTTTTTCGTGCTTCAACATCTTCTTTCTAATTCGCCGTTTTTTTAACGCTGATAAATGATCGACAAACAATACACCGTTGAGATGATCAATTTCATGCTGCACGCAAATAGACAGCAACCCATCTGCTTCCATTTCATACGGATTGCCATCGCGATCAACGGCGGCAAACTTGATCAGTTCCGGGCGCGTCACTTGCTCATAGATGCCGGGTATCGACAAGCACCCTTCTTCATGCTCAACACGACCGTCAGATTCGATTATTTCCGGATTGATCAAGGTCAGCGGTTGATCGTTATTTTCAGAAACATCAATCACGACTACACGCTGATGTACATCAATCTGCGTCGCCGCCAGACCAATGCCGGGGGCTTCGTACATTGTTTCAAACATATTGCTGATCAGGGTCCGCATTTCATCGTCAACATCGGTCACCGGTGTAGCGACGTTGCGCAAGCGATCATCGGGGTAGATCAATATATCCAGGTTGGCCATTCAGGTTCGCACTCTTACTTAGCCGCATAGTGTAAGCACTCCGGCCGTGATATCAAAGTGTGCCATCTGTTTTATTTTAGCCCGGCGGGGCACGCCACCCCGTCTATCAGTGACCGCCACCACATTTAACCAAGGAAAAACAACATATCACACCCGGTAATAGCTGCCTTGGCACTGTTTTTGGTTCATCAACTGGTATCCATGAGTGCGTCGACCGCGACCGCTCCTGAGCCCTTACCGGTAAATAGCAAGCCACACGGATCACCATGACTTTCAAAAAATCGCTGAAAACCATCGCTTCGGCTCGCGCTGTAAAATTGACAAGCGCTGTTTGCGCCGCCTTACTAGCAGCCTCGTGCGCGACAGGCCCTGTCGGTAACAATGCCGAATTCACAGATCAACACTGGCAAAGTGTGGCTGACAGCGAACTGCAGGTGGCGGCGGGCTCACAGCCTATGATCGCCCCGTCCGGCACAATGGCGGCTCAGCAGCAGCGAAAAGTCGCTCTGCGCCAGCTGGCTGAAAGCTCGATTCGCACTGACGCCCCAAAGGCATACACCGTGGTAAAAGGCGACACGCTGTGGGATATTTCCGGCCGCTTTTTAAGCCGCCCTTGGTTGTGGCCTGAAATCTGGCACGTCAACCCGCAGATTCAGAACCCGCACCTGATTTATCCCGGTGACCAAATAGCGCTGGCCTACGTTAACGGTAGTCCGCGTTTGCAATTGATTCGCGCAAACAGCGCTCCAGCGCGCCAATCAACCCCGATCGGCACTATCGCCGCCGATGTCATTGAACAGTTCTTAATTAAACCTCTGGTCGTTAGCAAAGCGGAAATCAACTCCTCTGCCTATGTTGCAGCAGCGGACCAGGGTCGACTGATCAGCTCTGCCAGTGATCACGTCTACGTTCGCGGCGAGCTGGACGGATCACGCTACAGCATCTACCGCCCCGGTAAGGCGTTGTCTGATCCTGATACCAATGAACTATTAGGCTATGAAGCGATTCATGTTTCGAATGCCGCCCTGGTTAAATCCGGTGACCCTGCGAAGGTAGTTATCACAAGAGCCGACAGAGAAACACTGGTCGGTGACCGACTTATGGCTACCGACATGCCGTCTCCAGCGTACTATCAGCCACGTGCTGCGACTACCGACAAGCCAGGCAAGGTGATCTCACTGGTAGATGCGGTGGCACGAGCAGGTCGCAATCAAGTGGTCGTACTCAACCTCGGTGATAACGATGGCGTGCAACCCGGCGACACTTTTTCAGTGAACAGCAATGACCGCAAGGTCCGGGATTCAGTCGATCAAAGCCGCAGTGAATATTTCACTATCGAAGGTGATCAATCTGCAGTTGTCATGGTTTTCCGTACTTTTGATCGGGTCAGCTACGCGCTGATTATGTCTTCAAAGCGAACTGTCAAACTGTATGACCGCGTAAGCAGCACCGCCAATCAGCTGTAACATTCCGCCAGGAGCCTCTGGCACAGCGTCTCAAAAGGCCACGCAACGCGTGGCCTTTTTTTATTTACTAGTTACTTCGTTAGCTCACTGACAAAAGCCCATCCAGATATAAGCGTTACTGACCGTGTTTGTTGGATCGCCGCGAACTTCGCGAATAGACCGTTGATGAGCATCGCTCGCACCAGTTACACTTCGACTTCAACTTTCCAGCGGGATAGCTGTTTTGCCTGCCAAACATCCATACACTCGCGATGTCCTTCGCACACTCCCGGGCCATTGCCATGGCCGATAATCTCTTAATCCCCTGGCTCACCCTGGTGCATACCAAGGGTCTTGGCCCGGGCTCACTGCGCAAACTACAAGAAAACCTGCAGCACGTTGGCTCGGCATCGGTCGAGGCCATCCTCGCATCATCTGACAGCAAACTGCGACAAGCCGGGCTATCTGAAAAAGTTGTTTCCGAAATGCGCAACGTTGATCAAAGCCGCATTGAGAGGGATCTACAATGGGTCAATGAAGCAGACGATCGTGCCATTATCACGCGCGACTCTGACCACTACCCGAAATTACTACTGCAGATAGCAGACCCGCCTCTGGTGCTGTACGTGCGCGGTGACCCCGATGTGTTAAACACACCACAGCTGGCTATAGTCGGCACTAGAAAGCCCAGCCATAGCGCAGAACGGCACGCCTTTGATATGGCCAGCCAACTCGCAGGCTACGGCATTACCGTCACCAGCGGCCTGGCACTCGGCGTGGATAGCTTTGCGCATCGCGGTGCACTTGCAGCCGGCGGATACACTATTGCGGTGACCTCCACCGGACTTGATCGGGTCTATCCTGCGGTGCATCAGCAGCTGGCGCAGGAGATCGCTGAGAACAGCGCGATTGTCTCGGAGTTTCCGATCGGAACCAACCCCATCGCCAGCTACTTCCCACGCCGCAACCGCATTATCAGTGGTTTGTGTTACGGCACACTGGTTGTCGAAGCAACCCTGAAAAGCGGCACGTTAACTACAGCGGCACACGCCACCTCCCAGGCACGTGAAGTATTTGCTATACCGGGCAACATTGATAATCCACAGAGCCGTGGCTGCCATGCTTTGTTGAAAAGTGGAGCCACCCTGGTGGAATCGGTTGCAGATATTCTTGTGCAGTTGGCGCCACTGTTGCCGCAGACACTGGATGACGCAACCACCACTACGTCAACAATTGAACAGCCTGTTCATCGACCTGCCAAACAGCAGGTACCACGGCGAATACCAGAGCCAAGGAAACCTCGCTCGAACAAAAAGCCTGATCACTCCCCTGGCCCGGCCGATGAAAACACAGCCAGTCAGCAGGAAAACAGCCAAGCCACCGAGGCTGAGCCAGCAGATAACGGGCAAGCTGATTCCATTCCGGCTGATGATCTTTGCAACACTCTGCTCGAGACGCTCGGCTATGATCCTATGTCACTGGATCAGTTAGTTGAGCGCAGCGGATTCGATGTCGTGACTGTCACAAAAATGACAATCGATTTAGAATTGAGCGGAGCCATTCAAAAAATCCCAGGCGGAAATTTCGTCCGCACCGGCACCTGAAACCCACCGGCAAGCGCGAATCAAAAGCCCGAAATAGTCAATGAAATCCGAGTCTTTCAGTGGTTTTCCTCAGGGTGGAAAAAGCCACTAAAAGCGATTCGGCAAAATACTGCCAGGCTTTTTAGTACTGGCGTGATGGCTGAAAATGGTTTAAAAGCCATGGGCTGGCATCACTGATGCACCCCGCGATGGCAATTGTCGTTGTGTAAAAAAATCGCGCAAACGTCAGCTACGAGTGCTACAAGTTACTCACAACATCCCTGAAACTAAACGAACTAAATTCATTATTAAATGAGTAAAAATCTAATTATTGTCGAGTCTCCTGCCAAGGGGAAAACGATAAAGAAGTACCTGGGCAAGGACTACGAAGTGCTCGCGTCGTACGGACACGTGCGCGACTTAGTACCCAAAGCGGACGCTGTAAACACTGAATCGAACTTCGAAATGAAGTATCAAACGATTGAGCGAAATGAAAAACACGTCGCCGCCATCATCAAAGCACTGAAAAAAGCCGATCAACTCCTGCTCGCGACGGATCCGGATCGCGAGGGTGAGGCAATATCGTGGCATCTAGTAGAGTTACTGCGAGAGAAAGGCCTGCTTGAAGGTAAAGAAGTCAAGCGCGTGGTGTTTCATGAAATAACAAAAAGCGCCGTTCAGGATGCGGTTGCCAACCCGCGGGAACTCTCTCATGACATGGTCAACGCACAGCAAGCACGCCGGGCACTAGACTACTTAGTGGGCTTCAACTTATCACCTCTGTTGTGGAAAAAAATCAGCCGTGGCTTATCAGCCGGCCGGGTACAAAGCCCTGCATTGCGAATGATTGTTGAACGTGAACAGGAAATTGAAGCATTTAACCCGGAAGAATATTGGACCGTCACGACCGATCTGGAAAAAGACAAAACAGAGTTCAGTGCGCGCCTCTACACACTTGAAGGTGAAAAATTCAAACAGTTCACTATCACCGACGGTGAGCGTGCCGCTGAAGTAAAGGCACTGCTAGACAAAGCCGGCGGTGGCAAACTGACCGTCTCCATGGTTGAGAAGAAGCAGCGCAAGCGTAACCCGGTGGCGCCTTTTACTACCTCGACACTGCAACAGGAAGGTGTGAGAAAGCTGGGCTTTTCCACCAAGCGCACCATGAGTACAGCGCAAAAACTGTATGAAGGCATCGATACCGGTGATGGCCAGGAAGGTTTAATCACCTACATGCGTACTGACTCGGTCAGTCTGTCTCAAGATTCCATCGCTGATATTCGTGCTCATGTGAAAAAACAATACGGCTCAGACTATCTGCCCGACACACCACACTTCTACAAAAATAAATCTAAAAACGCTCAGGAAGCTCATGAAGCGATACGGATTACCCACGCGTCGAAAACTCCCGAGAGCATTAAGTCGGCGCTGAACCCAGATCAGTACAAACTCTATTCACTAATCTGGAAGCGCACCATGGCTTGCCAGATGATCCACGCGACAATGGATCAGGTGTCTGTTGAGTTCGCATGCGGCGAAGGAAATTCATTCCGTGCCAGCGGCTCTACCGTCAAGTTTCCGGGCTTTATGAAAGTCTATCTTGAAGATGAAGACGACAAGAAAAATGACAGCGACAACGACAAGCGATTGCCGGAGCTGAACAAGGGCGACGTACTTGATGTGAATGACATCAACATGACTCAGCACTTCACCGAGCCACCGCCGCGATTCACTGAAGCATCTTTGGTTAAAACACTGGAAGAATACGGTATCGGCCGCCCTTCTACTTACGCGAGCATTATCTCAACGCTGCAAGCGCGCGAATACGTAGAAATGGATGCCAGGCGATTCACTCCCACTGACGTTGGCAGTGTGGTGAACACATTTTTATCAAAGCACTTCACCAAATACGTTGACTACGACTTCACGGCAAACCTTGAAGACGAGCTTGATGCGGTATCGCGCGGTGAGAAAGAATGGGTGCCTTTGATGCGTGATTTCTGGGACCCGTTCAACGCGCAAGTGCTTGACAAAGAAGAGAACGTAACCCGTGAAGAGGCAGTTCAGTCTCGTGAGTTGGGTAAAGATCCGGAGTCTGGTAAACCTGTTGCAGTGCGTATCGGGCGCTTTGGTGCTTTCGTACAGATCGGCACCAAAGAAGATGAAGACAAACCAAAATTTGCAGGCTTAAGACCCGGCCAGAAGATGAATAAAATCACGTTTGAAGAAGCGATGATTTTATTTCAGTTACCTCGCAAACTTGGCGAGACAGCAGAGGGTGAAAAAATCACCGTTGCGATCGGACGCTTCGGGCCGTACGTGAAATACGATGCTAAATATGCCTCTATTAAAGAAGATGAAGACGATCCATACACCATCACTCGCGAGCGGGCACTGGAAATAATCGCCGAGAAAAAGGAAGCCGACGCCAACAAGGTTATTAAGGCGTTTGATGAAGACCCTGAAATTCAGATCCACAATGGTCGTTGGGGACCCTACATCACAGATGGCAATAAAAACGCCAAGCTGACCAAGGAGCAAAAAGAAGCGCCGTTAGAAATTACTTTTGAAACTGCTAAAAAGCTGATCGAAGAAGCGCCTGAAAAACGCGGTCGTGGCAAAAAGAAAGCAGCGGCAAAGAAAAAAGCAGTCGCCAAAAAGACGTCCGCTAAAAAGAAAACTTCTAAGAAAAAAGCGTCAAAGAAGAAAGCCTCTGCAAAGAAAAAGGCCACCGCAAAAAAGACCACGGCTAAAAAGAAAGTTGCTGCAAAAAAGGCTGAAGAGCAGTCTGATTAAGACCGCTCTTCCAGAATAAAGTAGCATCGCAGCGCAAGTACATAATGTCGGGGCGGATATAACAGCCGCACGTGATGCCATCCTCGGTGGTGGCGTCGTGGCTTATCCTACAGAAGGTGTATTCGGCCTTGGCTGTGACCCCACCAACGACGCCGCCATTCATGCGCTGCTGGAATTAAAAAATCGCCGTATTGATCGCGGCTTTATATTGATCGCGGCCAATCAATCTCAATTGCAACCCTATATCGGTAGCCTTAGTAATGAGGTTGCGGCAAAACTGCAGAACAGCTGGCCCGGTCCGATCACCTGGATTCTCCCGTGCAGTGATATCGCATCAAGCGCTGTCACCGGTGGTAACCCGACCATCGCCACACGAGTCACTGATCACCCGATCGCAGCCGCCTTGTGTGATGCCTGCAACAGTGCGATTATTTCAACCTCTGCAAATATCAGTGGTGAACCGGCCTGCACAGAAGCTGGCGCGGTCGCCTCTTTATTTGGCTCAAAGCTCTCCTATATTCTTGACTATCCCGTCGGCAATCTGGAGGGGCCAACCCCCATCTTTGATGGACTGACCGGCAATCAACTCCGATAACATGAACCCCGCTACAGACATACAACGCGTCAGTGACTATCTCACCAATTTGCAGGAAACCATTAGCTCAGCAATTACACGCCATGACCCTGATGCGTCATTAACTGAAGATGCATGGGATCGCGAAGGCGGTGGTGGCGGCAGAAGCCGTGTATACAACGGTGGCAAAGTATTTGAGCAAGCGGGGGTGAACTACTCACATGTTTTTGGTGACAAACTTCCGCCCTCGGCAACCGCCAGCAGACCCGCCCTTGCCGGCAGAGGTTTTCAAGCCATGGGGGTGTCACTGGTATTCCACCCAAACAATCCATACGCTCCAACCACGCATTGCAATGTAAGGTTCTTTGTCGCAGAAAAACCGGGGGAAGATCCCGTGTGGTGGTTCGGTGGCGGGTTTGATCTAACGCCCTACTACGCCAACCGGGAAGACTGTATTCACTGGCATCAAATTGCCAAAGACGTTTGTGACCCCTATGGTCCGGATCACTATCGAAAATTTAAACAGTGGTGTGACGAATACTTTTATTTAAAACATCGCGATGAACCCAGAGGCATTGGAGGTTTATTTTTTGATGACTATAACGAACAAAACTTCGACCACAGCTTTGCCTTTATGCAAAGTGTCGGCAACGGATTTCTGCAAGCCTACGAACCAATCCTGGAAAAAAGAAAAGACAAGCCTTACGGTGAGCGCGAACGTCAGTTTCAACTCTACCGCCGTGGCCGCTATGTAGAATTCAATTTAGTGTTTGATCGCGGAACGTTGTTCGGATTGCAGTCCGGTGGGCGTGTTGAATCCATTCTAATGTCAATGCCACCCAACGTTCGATGGCAGTACAACTGGGCTCCGGAGCCGGGTACCCCTGAAGCAGAGTTATATGAGATCTACCTGAAAAAACAGGATTGGCTGTTGCCCTGAGACAGCGATTCCCGGGAGGACTTGCGCCAGCCTCAGCATTCGAGACTCGAACTCTCGTTGAGCGCCGCGCTAACCCGGCTGATCAGCCCGAGATTACCGAACCGCAACCCTGACAGCGTCACAAAAATTTTGTGATTCGCCACACATTCACACCCGGCCTCTAACTGCAAACTGTGACGCCTCGCCACCCCGGGTGTGACGTAGCAGTCAGTTGCTCTGTTTTTGTGAACCAGATCAGCAAGCGACCCGGTCAAACACAACCTCGCGCCAATCCAGTGAAAATGGCGCTGATCAGGGCTTTCAAATGCATCGTTTTTTGTTGTTACTCAGTTTACTCATCCTTAGCACCACCGGCTATGCCCAGGAATTTGTCGCAGTAAAAGTAGAAGCCGAGAGCTTCAGCGCTAAGCATCCGGACTGGCGCCGAGTTACCAGCACCTCCACACCGAATGTCAGACCAGACCCGGATGGATCTCATGCAGGCAGCGCCAGTGGTCGCGCGTATATGGAACTGCTTCCAGACACCCGGGTAACGCATTCAGATCGATTGATCACCAATAGCAATTTCTGGGGTGAGGCAGGCACAGGCCCATCACTCACCTACAGCGTGAATATCCCTGAAGCGGGTCGATACATTGTTTTTGCCAAAGCCTACTCCACTGGCACAGAAGACAATGGCATTCATGTCGGACTGAACAATCGCAACCCCGCCAGCGGACATCGCATGCAGTGGTGCTCGGGTAAAAACAATTGGACCTGGAGCAGCGCACAAAGAACATCAAGCAATCACTGTGGCAGCCCGCGAACCATCTATCTCGACTTTACCTTCGCAGGGGCAAACACGATAACCTTCTCTGCGCGTGAAGACGGGTTTGAGCTCGATCAATTCATCTTGTTGAAAACCAACAACAATAGCTGTGCGCCAAATGGCCGCGATCAGATTGTTTGCAATACAGGCACCACTGATATCTCCACCCAGAATACGCCGACAGCGCCACCACCAGCCGCGCCTGTTATCGCTACACCCGTGCAACCTGCAGCAGCACCAGTCGCTACAACGGTTGTCAGTGCACCCGCCAGCGAAACGACTAACGTGCCAACATGCACGTCACTTGATTCAGACAGCGATGGTGATGGCTATGGCTGGGAAAATAATCGAAGTTGTCGCACTGCGGGCAGCTCGGCGACAAGTGCTCCAACAGCTGCTGCACCACAAGGCACTACCCCCTTGTGTGCCTCAGCAGCAAGCGACATCGATGGTGACGGATACGGCTGGGAACAAAACCAGAGCTGCCTTGTGTCAGACGCAACATCAATCGCCCCCCCGCAGAATTCGATCCCTGTATGCACTACGCCATCAAGCGATAGTGATGGGGATGGCTGGGGATGGGAAAACTCACAATCTTGCGTCGTACAGCAATAGCAGGGCGCGTCGAGTATTAACGACACCTACCGTGCCTTGCGGTTATCTCACGGATAACCCGGGCACGCTAACACGGTAAAATATGCACAGCCTACGATGCCGTAATCGACTAACCTGCGCCGGTCTGTTGTCATGGGCTGTTAATTATTTCCTCGACAGCTCGAGCAACCAACCAGTCGC
>CALGJU010000054.1 GCA_937928685.1 uncultured Granulosicoccaceae bacterium | reverse complement strand
GCTAGCCGCGTTGCGTTCGTATGAGTCCTTCCTGTGCTACTGATGCGACCAACTCACCGTCGCGGGTATAGACATCCCCTCTTGAGTAGCCTCTGCCGCCACTGGCGCTAGGGCTTTCAATGCTATAGAGCAGCCAGTCATTAAGTCTAAATGGTCTGTGAAACCACATTGCATGATCAAGACTTGCCATGAAAACCCGCTCTCTACGCGCTTTTTTGTTTGCGATTGGCCAATGTGGCAGTAACGCAGTTGCCAGTAAGTTGTAGTCTGAAACGTAAGTCAGTGCCACTTGGTGCATGCGATCAGAGTCTGGTAAAGAGCCACGTGCCTTTATCCAGATGTTTTGCCGTGGTTCATTTGAGACAGCAGTATATTGTTCTGAACCGCGCGTGGGGCGACACTCAATCGGGCGTTCAATGCGACTGAGTTTGTAAAGATCAGGGTCAGACTCGCGAAGTGCGTCACCGATTTGCAGATCATTCTGCAAGCCCTCAGGGGGCGGCACGTCAGGCATTGGCACATGATGGGTTAAGCCTTCTTCCGGCACTTGAAATGAGGCCTGCACCGTAAAAATAGGGCGGCCCTTTTGAATTGCTTTAACTCTGCGGGTTGTATAGCTGCCGCCATCCCGAACATGCTCTACGTCATACACGATTGGCAGGTCGATATCTCCAGCCAGTAAAAAGTAGGCATGCATCGAGTGTAGATTGCGATCATCAGGCGTGGTGAGCTGCGCTGCATGAATGGACTGTGCGAGCACCTGGCCGCCAAACACGCGGCCCCAGGGAGTTCGATAGCTCTGGCCGCGATAGAGATTGTCTTCAATTCTTTCAAGCTCCAGTACGGAGCGTAGTTCGTCAAAATCTTTCATGCAGTAAGCATAGCAATTGGAGGGAGTGTTTGTGTGATGGTTTTTTTGCGCGGCCTGCATGAGAGGCCATCCTCTGATAGTTGTCAGCGTTTAGTCATCGGCAATGGTCTTCATTACCTCCAGCCAGGCTTTTTCGGATTTCCGCCCGCACTCTGAGAAGACATTTTCAAGTTGTAGTAATTGAGTGCCGGTGAGTCTTGATTCAAGGCGTTTGCCAGCTGTGGTTAACCGTAGCTCTCTGACCCGCCCGTCGGTTTTAGATTTTTCGTTTTTGATCAAACCCATGCTAATGAGTTGTTGTTGTGGCTGGTGCAATGCCTGTTTGGATATATCGAGCACTGCCAGGAGATCATTGACTGAAAGGCCCGGTTGTCGCCCTATAAAATACAGAATCCGATGATGTACGCGACCCAGGCCGCGTTTGGCCAGTATTTCATCGGGTCCGCGAGTGAAGGCTCTGTAGGAAAAAAACAGCAGTTCGATGGCTTCCCGCAGCTGTTTTTCGCGTGTTGAATCGATCATGACGCTAAATTAGTTCGATAGGGCACTGTGTGTCAATACATTCCACTTTAGGTCAAAGCTATTGACTAATAAATGCAGATGACTTAAAAGGTCAATAACATTGACATAAATCAAGGTGTGAACTGATGTTTGCGAATCGGATTGAAAACCTGATTGAGTCCCCGGTGAGGGAGATCCTGAAGGTGATAGACAGGCCTGGGATGATTTCCTTTGCCGGTGGCTTGCCAGCGACTGAGTGTTTTCCCGAGCTTGATGTAAGCAGCGTTAAGAGTGCGCATCTGCAGTATGGACCGTCTGAGGGGGATGACGAGTTGCGTGAGCAGGTTGCAGCGAGTTTGACAGAGCGCGGGCTTAAGACTGCAGCTGATCGTGTGCTGATACTGTCCGGATCACAGCAGGGTATTGATCTGGTAGCGAAGCTGTTTGTTGATCGGGGAACAGGCATTGCGGTTGAAGCACCTACTTATCTGGCGGCACTGCAGGTGTTTGATCTGTTTGGTGCTGAATATATTTCCTATACCGCCGATCAACCGGAAACAGGTAATGCACGGCTGACTTATACAATACCGACTTTTCAAAACCCGACAGGCCATTGTTATAATGAAGCGCAACGTCAGGCGCTGGCTTTGGCTTGTGATCGATCCGGTAGTGTTTTATTTGAGGACGATCCCTATCGTGATCTTGTCTACGATGATTGTGACCGCACGCCAATATGTAGTTATGTACGCAATACAGAGTGGATCTATCAGTCATCGTTTTCCAAAGTGTATGCGCCGGGTTTGCGGTTGGGTTACCTGACTTGTTCGGAAAAATTATTTCCCCATCTTGTGCGATTAAAACAGGCAGCTGATTTACATAGCTGTCGAATCAGTCAGCAGCTGATATTAAAGTTGTTGCAAGCGAACAACGGCAGAAATCAGAAGTTAACAACTTTCTATCGACAAAGGCGCGATAGTTTTGACCTTAGTCTTACAGCGTCATTTAGTGGTATTGCCGACTGGCAGCGTCCGGTTGGTGGATTGTTCTACTGGCTGACGTTGCGGCCGGAGTTCGCTATTGACACCCGTGAAATATTAAAACGATCGATCGCAGCAGGAGTGGCCTTCATGCCTGGTGAGGCGTTTTATCCCCGAGGCGTCAAGGCCGTTCCGAGTCTGCGTTTAAATTTCAGTCATGCTTCACCGCAGGCGGCTGATGACGGGTTATATACTTTGGCCAAAATCATTCGCACTGCTTGTGAGGGTCGGGTTTAGACAAGTATTTCAGACTGAAATCCGTACTGTTAAAACGGATAACTCATAGAGTCTGAAAGAATGAAAATTGGTTTCATAGGTCTTGGGAATGTTGGTGGTAAGTTGGCGAACAGCCTGGTACGCAATGGTCATGATGTGGTGGTTCGTGATCTTGATCGAACACTGGCACAACCGTTATTAGATCAAGGTGCATCGTGGGCTGATAGTCCGAGAGAAATGGCCCTGGTTTGTGAAGCTGTGATCACCTGCCTGCCTTCGCCTGTGGCGTCTGCCGCGGTGATGGAAGACAGTGACGGTTTGTTGCAAGGTTTGTCAGACGGCAAAATTTGGATGGAAATGTCGACCACCGATGAGGCAGAAGTAAAACGTCTCGGTGCGCTGGTTGAAAAAGTCGGGGCATCTGCGGTGGACTGTCCGGTGTCTGGTGGTTGTCATCGTGCAGACACAGGTAATATTTCAATATTTGCAGGTTGTGAGCGTGACACTTTTGAGCGCATTACACCGGTGCTTAAGTCACTCGGTCGTCGCTTGTTGCACACGGGGCCGTTAGGGTCAGCCTCTGTGCTTAAAGTAATCACAAACTACCTTGCTACTGCAAATCTTTTGTCTTGTTGTGAAGCCCTGGTGACCGCAAAGGCGGCGGGTATGGATCTCAACACAACTTATGAAGCGATTAAAATTTCATCTGGAACCTCTTTTGTTCATGAGACCGAAAGCCAGGTTATTCTCAACGGATCAAGAGACATTTCATTCACCATGGATCTGGTCAGCAAGGATATCGGACTCTTTCAGGCCGTCGCAGATCGGGCTAACGTACCGCTTGAAATCAGCCCGTTATTAGTCAAAATATTTAAAGACGGTGAAGCCAGATACGGCTCACGTGAATGGTCACCGAATATTATTCGCCGATTAGAAGATGCTACGGGCCTTAGTATCCTCGCTCCCGGTTTTCCAGCCGAAATGAAAGATGACGAGCCCGAAGAGCCTGGTTATGAAGTAATGCCTACCGGATCTGGCAAGTGAATGAGCACGTGTGGAATAACATAAATGACTAAAGAAAATGCCTGTCTGGTCGCTAACGTCGCGTGTATGGGAAAGCGGTACGTTGTTTACATCCCGATTTCCTGACAAAAGTAAAAAATTAAGCAATTCCTTGCCATGGCGGCACAGTTAGGTCATTGTGTCACCCGTCTCGACGGCACTGCTCAGGTAGTGCAAAGCTAATGTGGGAGAGATTGCCGGCTGTGAAGCCCGGCGGCGCCGAAGGAGCAACACCCAGGAAACTCTCAGGCAAACGGACCACATTAAGATAGAGACATCTGGAGAGCAGTGTACCGTTGTGCACTCACCGAAGGGGTAATGCGAACGCTCGCAAAAACTCTCAGGTTCCGAGACAGATGGGATTGGAAGTGATTGCAACCTGCAATCCGGATAAAACTGTCGGGACCTCTACTAATGAAAAAAATCGCTGTTATAGGCGCTGGTATTACTGGCGTGACCACCTGCTATGCGCTGTTGAATCGTGGCTTTGATGTCACCGTATTTGATCGTCATCGATACCCTGCAATGGCCACGTCATTTGCCAATGGCGGGCAGCTTTCCGCCTCTAATGCCGAGGTCTGGACACAAACTTCAACGGTAATAAAAGGCTTAAAGTGGATGCTGCGCAAAGATGCGCCGCTACTTGTAAACCCGCGTCCTGATTGGCACAAAGTGTCGTGGATGGCGGAGTTTATCAGCAACATTCCGAACTACAAAAACAATACTATTGAAACAGCACGGTTAGCAGTGGCTGCGCGCGAACACTTGCAGGAGTGGGCTGCACGTGAGCAGATCGATTTTGATTATGAGCAGCGCGGCATACTGCATATCTATTCCACAAAGAAGGAATACGAACATGCCACCAGAGTGAATGAGCTGCTAGACAAAGGCGGGCTTCAGCGTAACGCTGTGGATGCAGCTGAGATGAAGCGGATCGAGCCATCGCTTACCGGTGATTTTTATGGCGGGTACTTTACCCCCAGTGATTCAACCGGTGATATTCACAAATATACGCGTGGTCTCGCAGATGCTTGTGTGCGAATGGGGGCGACATTTTGTTGTGATACCCAGGTGGAGGCAGTAAGCCACACCGGTCACTCGGTCAGAGTGCAATCTATAAGCGTTGAGCCTGGCGCTGCTGAAAACACCAATAATCAAGCGTTTGATGGCGTCGTGGTGTGTGCGGGTATTGGCAGTCGCGGTATTGCCGCGCAGCTTGGCGATCGGGTCAATATTTATCCAGTCAAAGGTTACTCAATAACCGTACCTTTGGAGGACAGCATCAGTCAGGAAGCGGCACCGTGGGTCAGTATTCTTGATGATGAAGCGAAAATCGTCACCAGTCGACTGGGTGATGATCGCTTCCGAATTGCTGGTACCGCAGAGTTTAACGGTGTGAATCGAGATATTCGCGATGATCGTATCCAGCCTTTGATCGAATGGTGCCGCAGGTACTTTCCAGCGGTGGATACCGAGCATGTGATTTCATGGGCCGGGCTGCGACCTATGATGCCAAATATGATGCCGCGTATTGGCAGCGGTAAGCAGGCTGGTGTTTTCTATAACACCGGTCACGGACATCTGGGGTGGACGTTGTCTCCGATTACTGCAGAAATGATAGCGGAAGTGATTGGGCAGTCACTTCCGTCGCAAACCAAAGTGCAGTCTGATTTTAAAAAGGCCAGTTGAAAAAAGCCGACTAGGTCATTTCAATTGAAGTTGAATTAAAGCGGCAATGGAGTTTGCCGTTAGACACTGCAGGAAGTGTTAAGTTGTATAACGGAAGGTGTAATAATGAAGATATTCCCAAGAATGTTACTGGGTTTCGGATTGTTTTTTCTCGCCGCTACCCAGGCCAGTGCACTCGACATGCAAAGTGTCGAGCAGTTTATAGAGCGCTTTGAAAGCGCCAACCAGCAACACCGCTTTGACGACCTTACTCAGTTGCTGAGTGAGGACTTCGAAGCCGTGATGCACTTCAAATACATGGGTAACGTTTCTACCCGGAGATTGAACCGTACCGAGTATATTGCCGCAGCCAAGAAAAGTGCTGAGACGCAAAAAAAATCCACCTACGAGCGTACCAATCTTAAGATCAATGCGCTTGGCGGTGATCGTGCCCGTGTAGTGATTGAAGTCCGTGAGAGTGCTGAATCACAGGGAATGCTCGTGGTAGCGAAGTCCAGAATAAAAGCGATGCTGACATCGATTCAAGGACGGCCTCAGATTTCGTATCTGGAGAAACATTGCTTATTGCAACTGAACCCGCTAGCGCAACTGGAATAACAGACTTAGCGTCTAATTCACTGGTCGCCTTGTGAATAATGCAATCTATTTGTTCCAGTACGCTAGAGTTGCTGCAGAGCGGTGTTCATTTCATCACCGGTGATATAGCCTTCATATTTGGCGGCAATTCGGCCGTCTGAATCCACCAGAAATGTCCATGGTTCACTAGGCAGTTTCCACTCCACTACGGTAGGTACCGGCACCAGCTCATTGTTTGTGGATTTGATCGGCTGGTAAATTTCCACATGCACAAAATTGGTATCACTCCATTGCTTAGCCAGCTGCTTCATTTCATTTAAAACGGGGCCGCATACCGCTGTTCTGCACAAGTCGGGTGTGGCAAAAATGATAATAGATGGCTTGCCGGAGCTTACCGCCTCGCTGATGGAGTGTTTATAAAAGTCAGGATGCGGATTATCATCAGTGGTGAGTTGAGTGAAGTCTGTGTGTTCACTCAGTGTTTTTGAATCAGACAAAATAGCGGCCTGGCCGACCGCAGGTACCGGTGAGGTGGTGGCGACATGAAGCATCATTGCTTTAGCGTCACCGCTGTTGTTGAATAATTGTGCCTGCCATTCGCCGTCTGATTCAAACACCACATTGGCTACATAAAAACCGCTGTAACCTACTGACGTCCACACCCAGTGAGTACGGGTGGAAATAATTTTTGCCCCCTGAGTCAGTGTTAGTGTTGTGTCGATATCTGGCCCGCCGTAAGACTGGCCCGCACTGTTCATGGCTCTTATGATGAGCCGGTTCTGACCGAGACTGAGTGCAGCCGGTGAGTTATAAATAACAGTGGCAGTATCAGTGATCTTTAGATCGCCTGTTGCTGGTGCTTTTTTGTGCGCCAGGCTCTGCGCCGATGCCATCATGGCAAGGAGCACAAAAAATGAGCCTACGATAATTTTATTCATCTTATGGCTGGCCTATGGACAAGTAGTGCGAAACACTTGGTGTTCCGGTTGGGTCTATTGCAAAAAGCATGTATTGACCCGGTGGTGCAATACCACTGTTGGCAGGGATTCTTACCTCATGATAATCGCTGCCATCAGAGCTGGATTGCAGCGGGATTCTACGCTGAGCGTTGTTAACCGAATGGGTGCTGTTTGAGGCGCGCATCAATACAAATCGGACGCCACTGCCTGTTATTGAATCACCGGTTACAGCAACAACAATAGTAGCGCCATAAGTTGCTGCACCAGGTGCATCAGAAATAATCGGCTGTGGTTTTAAGTTTTGATTTTCATCCAGTAGATAGGGCGGGGTTAAAATCTCTATGTCTGCATGGTTGGTGTCGCAGTCACCACACAAGCCACCACCGCCACTCATGACCCGGCCATCGGGAAGTAGCAGCGCCACACTATGATAGTTTCGTGGCACTTGCATAGCTGGCAAGTCTGCCCATGTTTCGCTGACAGGATCAAATAGTTCCGGCACCAGCACTGATCCGCGATCACTGAATGATCTGGCGAAATCATGGCCGCCTATAACCACGACTTCACCAGAGGGCAGAACAACGCTGTTGTGAAATACACGTTGCCGCTTGATGCTTTCAACCCGCTTTACTCGTGCGCTGCCACTGGTGATGTCGACCAGATGTGTGTCTGTGGTGGCTTCGCTGGTGTCGTAGTCCACAGACCCGCCTACTGTGAGTATCTTGCCAATGTCATACATGACGGCATTGCCGTTCATTGCATCTTCATCGGTACCGCGACGTGCCGCAATGCGTGTCGAGCCTGTGCCTGATGTGTCTATCCAGTTCATGGTTTTAGAGGGGCCGGCATGAAATATTTTTCCGTTTTCCCATGCGAACAACCACATATGGTTGTCAGCCCGGTACAGGCCACGGAAATCACCAGTCGCTATGCTTGAGTTCGTAGTGATGCCATCAAGTCGTTGCCATTGCCCGTCACGAAAAACTTCAGCCGATTTGCCGCCTGTGCCTCCGCGCCACGAACCTCCCAGCGTAAATACACCACCGTCACTGAGTGTCACGTTGGAGTGGTAGCCGCGGCCTATATTCATCTCTGCTGCTGCTTCCCAGCTGTCAGTGTCCGGGTTGTAAATGGAAGTTTCTTCTCCTGATGAACCGCCACTCACGAGAATGCGACCATCGGGCAGGTTGGCAATGCCGGGGCAGAACATGTCATGGCGAGTATTTTGAACCAATCGTTCTGATGTTGTGTCGGTGGCAGGGTCATAGATAGCGGTCGCTGTTTTACGTCCGTCACCATAGTAGTCATAGCGTTCGTAGGATGACCATAGCAGTACCTTGCCGTTACTCAGGTTGGCGGATGCAACGGGTACCAGTGGCATGGGTTTAACTTCAGACCATCTACCATTGCCATTGGCTGAACTGATCACGTTATTGGTGTTTTCTTCGTCTGTTTGGTTATCCGGGGTGCGGCTACCTGTGAGAAAAATCTGATTGTCCCGTCCGTTGCATGGCCATTGGTTTATCGCGGTACCCGGCGCACGGCTGCGGTCGCTAACGCCAACACACAAGCCTGAATGATCATTGGTGATTCGAACGCCGCCATCGACCTCACTGATTTGCCAGATGGCAGAAGGGTTGTTGTCACAGGTACCCTGAATGATGGTAGCGCCCAGGTTGGTAGAATTGGACCTTACTTGTACGCACTTACCTGAATGTGCTGCTATCAGGTAACTCAAGCCGTTGTCGGTGTTTCTTCTGGCGAAGGCCTGATTGGTTCCATTGTCACAATTTCCCTGTACAAGCGGCACGCCGTTACTCACGGCATCGCCGGGGATTTCCAGGCACAGAAGTGAGTGAAGTGGCTGAAGCGTCGCCGGGACGCTGCCGCTGGTGACGTTAACAGTGGGGTTGGCGGGGCTTTCATCGCTTGAGATGCTGACGTTGGAATCGCCGCTGCAACTTTGAAGAATCAACGCTAGCCCTGCTACATACAGGGTGTAACTTGTGTGTTTTTTCACAGGACAACCGTTGTTGAGTAAATAACGTTGCAAATTATACAGATCTATCAATCCGCGATTTGTGATCACCGTAGGCTCGCTGTCGAGTTGTACTGTATAGCCATGGCTTGTGGGTCATTGATCACATTGCGAGTGTTAACCGGCCAGTATATCGGGCATCAGAAATGCCGACTGTGTCACTCTGCTTCGATGTTCATGTGGCGCATGTTAGGGGGCTTGCAGGTGATTCACAGCTTGTTCACAAGCACGACACCGTCAATTCACAGGCAGGTAGTCAGACTGCACGCACATCAAACGATGCCTATTGCCAACAACTCGACGGACCCGAATATGAAACCTTTCACTCAAAGAATTACCACAGGAGCAAAAGCCGCTCTTGTGGGGTTTTCTCTCCTTACATTGGCTGCCTGTGACGGGTCGGCCAAAATTTCTTCTGACTCCGCAGTGGTAGTGCCAGCCACCAAGAACATTGTAGAGACCGCGGTCGATGCCGGTAACTTCACTACGTTGGTTGCAGCACTGCAGGCAACCGGATTGGACACAGTGCTTGCTGACGATGCCCAAACCTACACGGTGTTTGCACCAACCGATGATGCCTTTGCAGCGCTTGGCAGTGATGCAATCAATGACCTACTGGCTAACCCGGACCAGCTTCGCGATATTCTGCTTTATCATGTAATTGGTGGAAATGCGGTTGATGCGCAAACTGCCATCAGTCTTGCTGGTGGCACAGTCGATGCGGCGAACGGAACGGCACTGGCGATCTCACTGCAAGGTGCAGATCTATTTATCAATGCCTCACGTGTGACCACTGCAGATATCTCGGCTACTAACGGCATCATCCACGTTATTGATGCGGTAATGGTTCCCGGTCAAAGCAACACAAACCCTGACACGGGAAACACTGGTGGTGAGTCAGAGGGTACACCTGATGGCATGACAGGCGGTGATACAAACCAGGGTGGTGGCAACGATCACAACCTGTCAAACCTGGTAGATACTGCTGTCGCAGCAGGTAGTTTCAACACACTGGCAGCCGCTTTGGCCGCTACTGGTCTGGACACTGTTCTAGCGGACGACACTCAAACATACACTGTATTTGCTCCGACAGATGCAGCGTTTGCGGCGCTTGGTCAAGACACCATCGACGCATTGCTTTCCGATACCGACACCTTAAAAGATATTCTTCTTTACCACGTGATCAGCGGGACAGCAGCCGATGCAAAGACAGCAGTGTCTCTGGCTGGCACCAAAATTACAGCGGCCAATAACGACGAGTTTGCACTGTCTCTGAATGACGGCAATCTGTTTGTTAATCTGTCACAGGTGACCGCCACTGATGTGTTGGCATCAAACGGCATTATTCACGTGATTGATACGGTGCTCACTCCACCGGCACCAATAATGGGCACCGGTTCTGTTGTAGACGTGGCGGTAGCAGATGGGCGGTTCAATACATTAGTTGCGGCATTGCAGGCCACTCAACTTGATGCAGTGTTGGCCGATCATGGCGGTGTATTTACCGTATTCGCTCCAACGGATGATGCCTTTAATCTGCTGGGGACTGACACCATAAACGCACTGCTAGGGGATCTGCCGACCTTGTCAAACATTCTTCTGACGCACGTCGTGAGTGGTGCCACTATTGATTCGGTAACAGCGTTTGCAGCAACCGGCGGGTCTATTGAAACCGCCAGCGGTGCGGACGTCGCATTGTCGATTCGTGATGGTGCCCTGTTTGTGAATAGTGCCAAGGTGATTATCACTGACATCAAGGCTGAAAACGGAATAATTCATGTAATAGATTCGGTTATTCAGTAAGTGGTATTGGCCGTGACGCAGGGTGCGTCACGGCAGCTAAGAGTGAGGCGTGATGTCTAACAACACAGTGTATTTGTTTGCTAACTGTCTGGCGCTGGCTGGATGGTTTTTTTTGTTTCTATCGGCATTTACGTCGCTCAAAGTACAGTGGCTTGCAGGACGCGCTGTACCATTGTTGCTTGCGATACTTTACACCGCTTTTATGGCAAGCCTGTTGCCATTTGCGGGAGGTGGTTTTGAATCGCTTGAAAAGCTAACGTCTTTATTCGCGCAGCCAGAAATAGCCCTGGTTGGCTGGATACACTATCTGGCATTTGACCTGTTCATCGGCAGCTGGCAGGTGGAGACAGCGAAGCGAGAGCAGCTGCCGTCAGTAATACTTCTACCCTCATTGCTGCTGACTTTGCTGTTCGGGCCAGCGGGATTACTGTTTTTTCTCACCACCAGGCATATGCTGAATAGCAAGGCAGATGTTGTGCGTCAGAGCGAGGCGAAATCATAGATGGGCGCTTGCACGGCACCTCCAGAACCTTGAACAGGGCGCCTGGTTGCTGAAAAAAGTTACTCAACACAGAGCGTTAGCTGTTTAGCGTGTTGAGCCATTCAAGCTGCTCTTCTGTTTTACCACTGGGCTTATATTCGGCACCAATTGGCGACGTGTAGCCCATGTTCTTTGCAGCGTGGAGAACATAACGGTAATCAAGCTCTCCCGAATCAGGTTCTGATCGATCAGGGACCGATGCAATTTGTATGTGGCCGATGATCGGCAACAGCTGTTCCATTCGTCGCGTCACATCACCCTCAATTACTTGCACGTGGTAGCAATCAAACATCAGTTTTAAGTTATCGGTGGCAATGGTTTGAATGATCGCCTCGGCTTGCGCTGTGTTGTTCAGGTAGTATCCTGGAGCGTCATAAGGGTTAAGTGGTTCTATTAGTATTGTGATGCCCAGTGGTTTTGCTTTAGCGGTGGCGTAGCGGAGGTTGTCAAGGAAGGCTATGTCAGCTTGTGCTCCGGATGCAACGCCCGCCATCAGGTGCACGTTGGGAGTACTAATAGCGTGTGCGTATTCGATTGCCTGATCGATAGAGGCTCTGGCATCGGTAATTCTGTCTGGCAGAGCACAGAGCCCGTTTTCGCCTTTTTCCGCATCACCCTTAATGGTATTCAGGCCAAGCATTTGCAGCTTGGTTTTGGTCAGTGTCGCGGCAACTTCTGATGCAGGTGTAAGGTAGGGAAAGTGGCATTCGACGGCGTCAAAGCCATGCTGGGCGGCAGCTTCTATTGCTTTTGTTAGAGAGAGCTCTGTCCAGAGGAAACCAAGGTTGGCGGAAAACTTTGTCATTGAAATACCCTGCGTCAGTGTTTAACGCAGGGTATCAAATACCGCGCTGTCAGGCGGCGCTTTTGCCACCGCGCTTTCGTTCTGTTTCTTTTAACAGCTTCTTGCGAACACGAATGCTTGTCGGAGTAACTTCAACCAATTCATCATCTTCAATGAATTCCAGTGCCTGCTCGAGGGTGTGCACGATGGGCGGGGTGAGGGTGAGTGCTTCATCAGTGCCTGAGGCTCGAACATTGGTCAGTTGCTTGCCCTTGGTGGCGTTGACCACAAGGTCATTCGAACGGGTATGAATGCCGACAATCTGACCTTCGTAAATATCCACAGCGTGGCCTAAAAATAAACGTCCGCGATCTTGCAGGTTAAACAGAGAGAAGCCCGCAGTTTTGCCTGTCACCATCGATACCAGTACGCCGTTTTGACGCGATACGACACCGGCGGATTTTACTTCTCCGTAGTGATCAAAAACACTGGTAAGAATGCCGGAGCCGGATGTCATGGTTAAAAACATACCGCGAAAGCCGATCAAGCCACGCGATGGAATAATAAACTCCATCTTTAATCGTCCCTTGCCATCAGGTTCCATGTTGGTCATCTCGGCTTTACGCAAGCCAAGTTCTTCCATGACAGAACCCTGGTGGATGTCTTCAATGTCTACGACTAATTGCTCAAATGGCTCTTGCGTGACGCCATCAATTTCTTTTTGAATTACCTCAGGACGTGACACACCAAGCTCGTATCCTTCACGGCGCATGGTTTCGATCAGTACTGAAAGGTGTAGCTCACCGCGACCCGATACTTTAAATCTGTCTGCCGAGCCACCTTGCTCTACGCGAAGTGCCACATTGTGAATGAGTTCCTGATCAAGTCGCTCACGAATATTTCGTGAAGTAACGTACTTGCCTTCCTTGCCGGCAAAGGGTGAGTCATTGACTCTGAAAGTCATGCTGACCGTTGGCTCATCTACTGACAGAGGAGGCATGGCTTCAATGTGATCCGGATTACACAGGGTGTCTGAAATTGACAAGCCATCAATACCATTGATGCAAACGATGTCACCGGCAGTCGCTTCATCAGTGTCTACTGTTTCCAGACCCATATAGCCTTTCACATTGAGCACGCGACCTTTGCGCTCGTCACCGTTGGCAGATTTGATAACAACCTGCTGATTCGGTTTTAATGCACCGCGAGTGATTCTACCGACGCCGATAACCCCTACATAGCTGTCATAGGCCAGGGCTGAAATCTGCATTTGAAAGTGGCCATTGATATCAACTTCAGGGGCCGGGACTTTCTCAGTCACCATCTTGAATAACGGTGTCATGTCTTCTGCCATTTCTTCAGGGTCGAGACCGGCAATACCGTTGATTGCTGAGGCGTAAATAACAGGGAAGTCGAGTTGCTCGTCAGTGCCGCCGAGTCGGTCAAACAGATCGAAGACCTGATCCAGTACCCAGTCAGGGCGTGCACCGGGACGGTCAACTTTATTGATGACAACAATCGGCTTAAGGCCGCGTTCAAACGCCTTTGAGGTTACGAAGCGAGTTTGCGGCATAGGGCCGTCAACGGCATCAACCAGCAATAGCACGCTATCTACCATTGATAATACGCGCTCTACCTCACCGCCAAAGTCGGCGTGTCCGGGTGTGTCAACGATGTTTATCCGATAGTCTTCCCATTGGATGGCGGTGTTTTTCGCCAAAATGGTAATGCCGCGCTCTTTTTCCTGATCGTTGGAATCCATGATGCGTTCGGAATCCGCATTTTTACGATCAAGCGTGCCTGATTGGTTCAGTAGTTTGTCAACCAGAGTGGTTTTGCCGTGGTCAACGTGAGCAATAATCGCGATATTGCGCAATTTTTCAGTATTCATAAGGATCTGACAACTAATAAAACAGCTGGATAGGCGGCGTGGCTGGGTTCCACCCGCAAATTAAGGGGATTTTGGGAACTGAATTATACAGATCCGACTGACAAAGAATATGCCTATATAGCTTGGTTTTGTCGGTTGTGGGCTGAGTTTAGCTTTTAGAAGCGTATTTCTACGTGAATTGTAGCGGTCCCGGCACAATACAGCCGGATATTCAGTTTGGATCGAACTCTTGAAAATTACTTAGTGTGGTGTGTTAAAACGGTTCTGCGAACGGTATCGCCCGGCTATGGTCTTTGTCGATATTCAGGTGCTCAGCGTGTTCTCGTTGATGTTTTGCGGGTAACTGATGGTCGAAGATATATTGGTCGCCTTTCAGTCCAGGGGTTGTGAGTGAAGGCGGCAGGCAACAGAGTTTGCCAGCTGTGCGCCGACACGAGGTCATTTGCTGGCGCGGTCGCACTCGCCACATGCGAAGGTAGTGCCGGAACCTTATTCACTATCGGGCTAGCGGCAGCACACCCGCAATGCAATTAGTGTGGGGTAATCGACACCGAATTAGAGGGATTGAGTCCGTTGTCGAGGCGGGCACAGATCTGATGTCTGAAAAATACTAAGGCATTCCGCTGAGTGGCTCTGTTCAATCACTACCGGGTCAGGGAATGCTCAGCTGGCGTGTATTGGGGTATGGTTACAAGTTTTCCGTCACCGCGTTGTGTGAAAGTCACGTAAGCGAAACGCGGGTCCAGATGAGTAAGAACAATTGAGTAAGAAAGCAATGAAGTGTTTGTTGGTGGTGGCTCATGGCAGCCGTCGTGCAGAGTCAAATGAAGAAATAAAACGTCTGACTGAAAAGGTGGCGCTGCTATGCGCCGATCAGTTTGATCGGGTGGAGTGTGCTTATCTTGAGCTGGCAGACCCTTTGATACCAGATGCTATCCAGTCGCTTGCAGATCGCGGTGCAACATCTGTATTGGTAGTGCCGTATTTTCTGGCGCGTGGAGCACATGTGGCGAGTGATATCCCGGAGCAAGTCGCAATTGCTCAGGCATCTGTTCCGTCTGTAGAAGTCACTGTGTCTGACTATTTCGGGGCCGCCACTGAGGTGCCAGCGCTCATTGTGCAGATAGCCAATGCGGCACATGGCGGTGCAGGGCAGTAGCGGATGGTATTACTGATCGAACCAATCTAGCTTTTCACGTAGTGTCACCACAGACCCTATAATGATTAGCGTTGGTGCGGTGACTGTTCTACTTGATATGATTTTCGGCAGAGTAGAAACCGTACCTGTATGCACTTGTTGATCGGCGGTTGTGCCACGCTCTACTAAAGCTGCCGGCGTGTCACCGGCCAAGCCATGCGCGATGAGTTTTTCGCAGATAATCGGGAGACCCATCAAGCCCATATAACAGATGATTGTCTGGTCAGTGCCGACCAGTCTTTTCCAGTCAAGGTTAATCGTGCCATCTTTTAAGTGACCGGTGATAAAGGTGCAGGACTGTGCATGATCGCGATGCGTTAACGGTATGCCTGCATAGCTTGCACAACCAGACGCTGCAGTTATGCCCGGCACGACTTGAAAGGGAATGTTGTGTTCTGCCAACGTTTCTATTTCCTCACCGCCACGACCGAAAATAAAGGGGTCTCCGCCTTTTAGGCGCAACACACGTTTGCCTGCTTTAGCATGGTCAATCAGTGTTTGATTGATATTGGTTTGAGGCATAGCGTGATCAGCACGTCTTTTGCCAACATAAATATGCTCCGCCTCTTTCGGGCAAAGATCCATAATAGAGTCGGAAACCAGTCGGTCATATAAAATAACCTCTGCTTGTTGAATTAATCTTAAGGCTCTGAAAGTGAGTAAGTCGGCGTTGCCGGGTCCGGCACCGACAAGATACACCTCACCAGTGTTTGTGTTGCCATCATTATTGTTGGTGTTTTCTACCGCTGCTTTCATTGCTTGTCGTGCTTTTGTTTTCCGGCCGCTTATAGCTAACTCTGCGATATTGCTGGTCAATATTTTTTCCCAGAACACTCTGCGCACATCAATGTGGTGAATTTTGTTTTTTATTTCTTCTCTGAATTCACCCGCCAGCAACGCCAGCGTACTGTAGCCTGTCGGTAAAAACGCTTCGATCCGGGTTTTTAACAAGCGCGAGAGTACAGGTGATGTTCCACCGCTGCTTATGGCAATGCACACAGGGTCACGATTGACAATTGATGGCAGAGTGAAATTACCAGCGTCCGGATCATCTGCAACATTGCATAGAATGCCTCGCTGCTTCGCATCTGCTGCGATTTGTTGGTTAACTTCAGCATCGTCAGTGGCAGCAATAACCAGTGTCATAGCTTGAAGATCATCTGCATGGTACTCACGTTGAGAAAACTGAGCGGCCGGAGAACTCAGCACTTCGTGCATTTTTTCGCTTTTCGTCGGCGCCACAACCTGCAGGTGCGCGCCTGCTTGCAGCAACAGGCTTGCTTTGCGGGCAGCAACTGGTCCGCCACCGGCTATCAGGCAGTGAGCGCCATTTATAGTTAGAAAAATAGGTAGCTGTTTCATAGCAAGCCAGTGGGCAGGTCGGTGTTCTTAATAAAAATCCACAAAACCACATTTGAAATAGTCGTAGTTCACAGTAGGAGGCGTGGTTGCTGTTATTGCAGAGGATGGTCTCTAGTGCAGTGCGGCGTTAAATCGGCAGTGCTGTTTCGTGCTTCATCACTTCCATTGATAAACTGGACGTCACGCTATACAGATCAACCTCAGCGACGATTTTTTTGTACAACTCATCAAAGTCTCGAGTTGAGGCGACCTGCACTTTGATTAAGTAGTCGATATCCCCCGCTAAGCGGTGGGCTTCGATAATCTCTGGCCACTTTTGAATCACTGAATTAAATTTTTCAAGCCAGCCCTGTTGGTGTTGATTGGTTTTTATGGCAATGAAAAAGGTTTCAAGCAAACCGACGCTGTGAGCGTCTAATACGCTGATCTGCCGCTTGATGACACCCGACTCGTGCATACGCTGTACGCGATTCCACGCCGCGGTTTTTGACACGCCGACATGTTTGGCCAATCGCTCCATTGACCAGGTGGCATCCTGTTGAAGTTGGATCAGTATCTTGCGATCCATATCGTCGAGCTTGACCGGTGTTCTTTCTTTTACTTCGGTTTTAGTCATTTGTTCTGAATTTTATGGGAAATATGAAAATTAGTACAATTATGTTCAGTGTATATTGCGTATGGCTGAATAATATCCCACATTTGCCGCTGAAATGTAGAAAAAACGGAATCAAAATGCCTGCAAAACACAAGCAATCGATAATTATTGCCAATGATCTTCGTACTGGTCTGAGTGTTTATTTGACCAGAGACTCCCGGTGGAGTGATTCTGTATCAGATGCCGAAGTGCTCAGTGATACGGATTATGCAGAGACCCGCTTGCAGGCAGCAGTAGGTGACGAGCGCTGCAATCTGGTCATTGATCCGTACTTGATCGGCATTGAATCTGATTTATCAGCAGTAGATATTAGAGAGCAGATCAGAGTCAGTGGTCCGACAATTTTCACTGATGCCCATGTGGCTGTCACACAAGCCGCTTAAGCCATGTATCAATATGATCAGCTTGACCAATCCATTGTTGAGCAGCGCAGTGCCGAATTTCGAGCGCAAGTAGAGCGTCGCCTGGCTGGCAAGTTAAGTGAGGCGGAATTCAAACCATTGCGTTTGATGAATGGTTTATATCTACAGCTGCACGCCTACATGTTACGGGTCGCTATTCCTTATGGTGTGTTATCGGCTAAGCAAATGACCATGCTTGCTGATATTGCAGACAAGTATGATCGAGGCTACGGGCACTTCACCACCCGACAGAATATCCAATACAACTGGCCAAAGCTTGTAGAAACACCCGATATTCTTGATGACCTTGCTACCGTGCAAATGCACGCAATACAAACCAGTGGTAACTGTATTCGTAACATTACCACTGACCCGTTTGCCGGAGTCGCGGCAGACGAAGAGTTTGATCCACGGCCATTGAGTGAGCTGCTAAGGCAGTGGTCAACCCTGCATCCGGAATTTGCCTATTTGCCACGTAAGTTTAAGTTTGCCATCACTGGTAGTGCGGTTGATCGCGCTGCCATCAAAGTGCATGACATTGGTCTGCGGTTGAGGGCAGGGCCTGATAACACACCGTTGACCGATATCTGGGTAGGTGGTGGTCAGGGGCGCACACCTAAAGTGGCGCAACTGTTTAAGCAAGGTGTGAGAGTTGAAGTACTGTTGCCCTACCTTGAGGCAATTATGCGAGTGTATAATCGCTATGGTCGACGTGATAATAAATACAAAGCACGAATCAAAATATTATTGGCAGAGACAGGTCTGGAAAAACTGCAGGAACAGGTAGAAGCAGAATTTCAGTCGATTGATCAGGCAGTATTTTCATATGTACCTGAGGAATTGAAAAGGATAACTGAAAATTCAATCAAGCCGAACTACGCTCGATATAAGCAAGCGCATATAGAGAACGATAGCGAAACCACCAAACGCTCAGATTCCTCTGCCGAGTTTACCGCCTGGAAACACCAAAACGTAAAGCCCCATAAAGAAAACGGCTACGTCATTGCTATGGTGTCACTGAAACCGACAGGCGGCATACCCGGAGACGCAACCTCTCAACAGATGCGAGAGATTGCCAGTATCGCAGCGCGGTATTCGCATGATGAATTGCGTGTCACGCATAGACAGAATTTAGTGTTGCCACATGTTCTGGAAAATGAACTGTTTGAAGTTTGGCAAGCGCTGGTAGAAATTGATCTGGCTGAAGGCAATATTGACTTGCCCAGTGATATTATCGCCTGCCCGGGCTTAGACTACTGTGCGCTTGCGACAGCAAGATCAATCCCGATTGCACAAGCGGTGTCAGCAAAGATTCGTGCGACTGAAAAGAAAACTGATTTGGGTGGTGTGTCTGTTAATATTTCCGGCTGCATCAATGCCTGTGCCCACCACCATGTGGCCAATATCGGGGTGCTTGGTTTAAATAAAGGGGGTGTGGAAAACTACCAGCTAACCCTTGGTGGCCGCAACGATCAGAATGCATCTATCGGTGAGCGCTTAGGCCCCGGTGTCTCTGGTGATGAAGTGCCCGAAGTTATTGAACGCATCATTGAATTCTACGTTGACGTTCGAGAGTCTGGAGAAAGCCTGTCAGATACTTATGATCGCGTTGGTAAAGACCCGTTTAAGGAGGCAGCCTATGTCTGACATCATACGGTTGTTAAAAGCAGACGGCAGTATCGATGAACTTGAAGCACAATCGGTATCGGCGTTCGAACACCTTGATGGTGAAACAGACGCAGCTACACTGCATGCAACCGCGATTGCAACAGATCCATTGGTCATAGAGTTTAATGGAGTCGCCGACGGTCGTGGCTTTTCACTCGCAAACATGGTGCTTGAAAACCTCGATTATCAAGGCAGGCTCTATGCAGCAGGTTACGTCAACCCGGATCAACTAAGTCTGGCATTTCAAACCGGGTTTCACGGTGTTCTGGTGTCTGCTGAACGATGGGAAGACTATGGCAGCGATAGCTGGTTGACCGCACTGTCTCCGTTAGTGAAGTTAAGTTATGCAGGTACACAGTCACCAGCGCTCCAGTCAATCTGGCAAATGCGCCACAAGTTGTAGGTTTATCCCATCTTGGTATAACGTAGCTTTATGTCGCGTCACCGTAGGGGGGCATAAGCAGAAAGAGGCTAGGTAAGAATGTATAAGCACTCGTCGCGACGCGCAGGCCACACCCAAATAGTCCTCGTAAAACGAGTTGGAAATTGCGCTCTGGAGCCGAATAGACAGAGTGTTTTTTGTTTGCACATAGTTCCCGTCAACAAACCCGCCAGCGTGAGGGATATCTAGTGTACTGGAACAAATAGAGTGTGCATTTGAGAGTTCGTCATTTGGTTTGCAACAAGTGCTCTGTTGGGCGTATGTGAGTGACTTTACGTGCTGGGTATCCCTCGCTCACGCTGGCGGGTTTGTCATGGGGCTGTAGTTGTGGTGGTAGTTTTTCGTAGATATCTACCGGATTTGGAATTCTTGCCCAGCCTCAAAGCGCATCCACTAATGTATCCCACGTTGATACGCAATCGTTACTTGGCCAATAAGTTGAGTCTGTCCAATAGCTGGGCGACTACTGGCTGTTGCGCGTTGTCTAATGCGTTGATTAAATACTGCTGGTCGTTTGCATTGTAATCGGACCATTGGCTTACCTCTTTGTGGAGTTCGGAGTCGGCCATTATTGTGCTGATGACAGCATTTCGTTGTTTTTTGTTTTGTGGGTAATAGAGGGTGGCGGTCATTTGAACCTGCAACTGAATC